>NZ_JAVRHM010000094.1:0-201 GCF_031846525.1 Autumnicola patrickiae | reverse complement strand
CAGGGTGAATTATTATCTAACTCCAGCCCGAGATTATTTTCTTTACCCTTGCGTCTTTATCCAGCTCCCCGCTGATAAAGCCACCTTCCCTTGAAGAAAGGGAAATAACTGGGCGGGGGAAAATATTTTAAGATGATGCTTCAAAAATTGCAATTATCGGCCTGCAGTCCTGCAAGGTTTTTAGAACCTTGGAGATCTTTG
>NZ_JAVRHM010000093.1:0-207 GCF_031846525.1 Autumnicola patrickiae | reverse complement strand
GGCGTGCCCTTCGGGTCGGGCTATCCGCGCTACAAGGTAGCCGCTCCTATCCCTCACGCAAATCCTGCTAAAGATCAATAATTGTCATTTTCAAGGCATCTTCTTTTAAAGAAACAATAAATTACTTTGGAAACAGGTTTATTCCCTTAATGGCTCCTTCCCGCTATATTTGAGGACGAATTGGTATTTTCCGAGCCTCCTTGTAAA
>NZ_JAVRHM010000092.1:0-260 GCF_031846525.1 Autumnicola patrickiae | reverse complement strand
ATTAATTCCACAGGGTGGAGGAGAACATTTATACGGTCATCGGTGCGCGGGTGAATGGCTCACTATTGAATCGATGAAACAAGCTGTGGATTTTCTGATTAACCGGATAACTTACGAAATACCCGATCAGGATTTGACATTCAGTTTATCGCGTATGCCCACGCTGCCGCGCAGTGGTTTTATAATGAGAAACATAAAAAGCCAGCAATATGAGTGAAGAAGACGAAATTCAGCTTGATGCCTCTAATAAGGCGGAAAGA
>NZ_JAVRHM010000091.1:0-260 GCF_031846525.1 Autumnicola patrickiae | reverse complement strand
CTTAATTCCACAGGGTGGGGGAGAACATATGAGCGGACATCGTTGCGCGGGTGAATGGCTCACCATTGAATCGATGAAACAAGCTGTGGATTTTCTGATTAACCGGATAACTTACGAGGTACCCGATCAGGATTTGACATTCAGTTTATCGCGTATGCCCACGCTGCCGCGCAGTGGTTTTATAATGAGAAACATAAAAAGCCAGCAATATGAGTGAAGAAGACGAAATTCAGCTTGATGCTTCTAATAAAGCTGAAAGG
>NZ_JAVRHM010000090.1:0-267 GCF_031846525.1 Autumnicola patrickiae | reverse complement strand
GAAAATGCAGAAATCACAGGAGTGGCTTTTGAAGGTGATACTTTTATTTATGACGGAGCTGCGCACAGCATTTTTGTTACAGGACTTCCTGAGGGAGCGACAGTAAAGTATGCCGATAATGGGCAAATTAATGCAGGTACTTATACGGTGACTGCAACAGTGAGCCAGGACAACTATAATGATAAAGTACTGACTGCAGATCTTGTTATCGAAAAAGCCGAAGCTGTAATCACCGCTGAAGCTGTTCAGACCTTTACCTACGACGGT
>NZ_JAVRHM010000009.1:0-177555 GCF_031846525.1 Autumnicola patrickiae | reverse complement strand
GTATGGAATTAGCAATTGCCACAACCTTATTACCACGAGGTGCATGATACTTTGCTAATTCATTTAGTGCTGTACTTTTGCCACTACCATTATTCCCAATAAAAATATTTACATCTTCTTCTGCATGATGAAAGTCTTTAAATTCTTCTGGTAATTGATCAAAGAAAAAAAACATATTATTAATTTTTTGCTTGTTGACAAGGGTCACGGTTAAGAGAAGTAGCGAGTAGGGAAGAGCTGACTTTTCAGTATAACCAGATTAAATCTAGGCTTCGAAAATATAGAATTTTATCTAAACCTAAACTATTTTTTAAATGTTAACTGTAGCCCTTTAAACGATTTTCGTTGAAAAACTAAGATCTTGAATATCTACATTATGTTTTGAGGATTCAGCAACATTATCTTCTCCAAAAAGTAGAATTGCAACTTTGTTGTTTCCATTTTTTTGATTTCGATTGAACATTACATTTCTTAATTCCACCATATTATGAATTAGTCGGCTACATTGTTTTGTCATATCAAAATCTCTTTGTGGATCGAGCATTTTTGTATTTACAATTGTTTCTTTCTCTTTATCATTATATATCTGAAATGATATTGAATTGCTTATATCAAAACTTAATTTTTCTTCTTTAGTTTCTAAATCTAATAAATGCAATGATTGATAATTTGGATAAGCTCTCATTGTATGTTTATATGCATTGTATTCATCTCTCGGACAAAAATCGGAAGCTAAAATCTTTATTACATTTTTGATATTTTCTATGCTTTCCGATACCATTTGATACCAATTATTATCAAATTTACCTTTTGCATATGTACCTGGATAAAATAAATAATGACCAATCGTTACATTATGTTCTATGTCCTCAATTTCTTGGTCTAAGAAATTTAATTTCATTTTTCCATTAGCAATTTGCTCAATCCTCTTGTAGTTTTTTTGCCAGTTAGCTTTCACAAGCTGTCTAACAATTTTACTATTATCAGGAACTATTTCATTATTAGGTAGAAATGCGAAAAAAAACTCAAAAAATGTTTCTATACAATGGAAGTAATTCTGTCGTAGATCAGTTTGCAATATGAACTTTGTATTATTTGTCAGAGATAAACTAACATCTTCTTTTATTAATTCTTTGCATTTTAAATTTTCATTTGTTTTCTCAATATCATTAAGCAAAGTGAATAAATAATTTGCTTTTACTTCGTGATATTCTTTTATGTAACTAGAATAAAATGATTCCGGACTTGTTTCCAAATTTGTTTCTTAAAGGGTTGCTGCAATAACTGATATTGGCTATAGTATTTATACCTAAGTCTTTTCTACAGAAAATCCTTCTCTTTTTGCTAAATCAACGAGATTTTCGATATTTCCTTTTCCCCATTCTGTTGATACAACGAATTTTACACCGTCCGAACTTTCTAAAATTTCCTCGGAACCAGTAAAATGCCTTTTATTAGATTTATTGGCATATTTTGTTTCAACAAAATCTAATTTATTAATTACTCCTGTTGAACCTTGATATTCATCTTTAAATACTTTTTTTAAAGAATTGAAATTTGTCGGTTTTTGCTTAATATAGTCTTTGACTACTTGAAGTACAAATCTATTTTTTGCCAAAGCAATATTATTTCCGTTCAAGATATATCTTGTTCTGTCCCTTTCAGATGATATTGTTGGTTTTAAGTTCTCAGTAGTTGATTGAAAACTTGAATTTTTTAATTCTTTGTGACTATTCGAGGCAATATTAATGTTTATTTCTTGTAATACATTTTCAATTATCTCTGCGTCATATTTATTAAGAAAATCTTGCTTGATTAATTCCAATACTTCTTCCCGATATCCAGTAGATAATATTTTATTTAGTAGTTTTTTTTGATCTGCTTTACGGTTTATTCTTTTTAGCGAATTAATTGTAAATGATTCCAAAGATTCATAATTGAAGTTTTCTTTTGAAAATAACTCAACAAATTTTTCACCTTTTTTACTATTGTTTTTAAATTCAATAGTTTCAAGTAAAACGGGATCGTCGTGGTCAGTTAAATCACCATCATAGAATACTTGAATTACTTGCCCAATCAATATTCCATATTGCAATCTCAATTGACGCATATAAGAAAACAACTGTTGTTGAAAACCTATATTTATAGGTATACTTGGTTGTTTAATTTCAATAACGAAAAGGTTTTTATTCTCCTTGGAATTTATAACGAAATCGGGCGTTATTCTATTTGCAGCTCCGATTTTAAATGAAGGTCGGATTTGTATATCTCCTTTAAATTCTTTCCATTCTAAAATTCTTAATACTTGAAGTACATTTTGTTCAAAATCGCTTTCACTAATATCATTCTTGATGTTCTTAGAAAGTAAAAAACAGATTTCATTCCAAATTTCGTTGTTCATATTGGTTTTTTTGTTTAAAGCTTATTGCCAACGGCAGTCTGTCTAAAAACCTCTTAGTTTCTGCCAATTATGGACTAAAATAAGGTTTTTTAGGGAAGGTTTTTAAAATGATCGGTAAAATGTATTCTGCTATATCAACATGCCTCTTAGTCCTTAAAATCGATCTATGGCTGCATAACCAGGTGGTAAAATAGCTGTGAATAGTCTTCAGGAGTTTGTCCCAGTCTTTTTCACCTATTAGGTTCAAGATGCGCTTGAGATTGTAGGCAATAAAGATGAAGCCAACATCTGCAGAAGCACGTTTTTTGCCTTTTTTGGAAAGGATATGGTCAAAGCCCCATTGCCTTTTCATAGTCCCAAAGGGGTGTTCCACGATGGCCTGCCTTTGCCGATACAATTCAGGATCGGCCTCCATATTCCTTCGGTTTTCTTCATAAACAGCCGTAAATATATTCCTGGCAAGGATCCTTCCGTTTATGGCCGTGGTACAAAACTCCCGCACCGGGCATCCCTTGCAGGCTTTTGTTTTATACTGTTTGAATTTCGACTCATTAGATTTTCCCCTGTGGTTGGTGTAATAGTTCCCATTGGTTTTTAGTAAATGCTGCTCCGGACATGTATAATGATCTTCTTGCTGGTCATAAATAAAATTTTGAATATTGTATTTAGGATCTGGTGCATTGGAGGCGGGGGCCGGAATAGCCACCAGGGTTTTAATCTTTAGCTTTTGCGCAATTTCCAGTTCAGACCCTGTATGGTAGCCTTTATCAAAGAGTGCGGTAAAATCGGTGCTTCCCAGGATGGCCTTTGCTCTTCGGACCATCGCCCCCATAGCTTTGGAGTCATTGCGATTGGTCACCTCGTAATCAATGGGGATGCAATGCTCGGCATCAACGGTGGACTGGACATTGTAAGCTACCTCCGTAATATTATTGCGTAGGACCATATGCCGGCTCTCGGGATCGGAAGTAGAGATCTGCTCTTCTTTGGTTTGATCCAACTGGTTCTGTAACCTGTGGTAATTATTCTTTCGTTTGTTGTGCTTATCCATCTCTTTATGGATGCTTTCTTTAGCTAAAGTACCATCGGCATTTTCCAGGGCCTTGTTATATTCCTGAAGTTTATTCTCGATATACTGAAGGTGGCGGTCGATCTTCTTTTTATTGAAATTGTTCTTTTTGCTATTCTGGGCCCTTAGCTTGGTACTATCCCCTGCAATAAGCTTTCCCCCAATAAGGTTGAAGTTTTTGGCCAGCACCACCGTAGCTCGGAACACCTTTTTTATGGCCTCGGGATTATCTTTTCTAAAATTGGCAATGGTATTGTGGTCTGGGGAAAGTTGCCCTAGAAGCCACATCAGTTCAATATTGCGCTTGCACTCACGCTCCAACATCCTTGAAGAGCGAAGCCGGTTCATATACCCATAGATGAATAACTTGAGCAATACCCCTGGATGATAGGCTGGACGTCCCCCTTCGGGAAAATGTACCCGAAAACCCATATGCTCAAGGTCCAGGCTATCCACAAAAATATCTACGGCCCTGACCTCGTTTTCCTGTTCGATGGTATCATCTAATGACACCGGGAACAGCGAGGATTGTTTGCGATCTTTTCCTTCTATAAATCTCATAGCATGAAGATACTGCAAAAGCTCAATCGTTGATAAAACCAGAATGATAAGAAATCAACAAAGTTATTAAGAGTCAGTAGGTTATTAGACAGTCTGACGGTTTCGCATATCTAATCGTTCCAGGAAAATTAGCAATTATTGTTCAATCAATGATTTTAATCCTAGAAAATCTTAAAATTCAGAATTCCAACGAAACGCCGCAATCAGTGATATACAGTGTTGTTAGGCGCTTTTCTTTAGTCCAAATTCCAGTACACATCTCTCATAACTTCTGGATCATCAGTCCCAGCTGCATCTGCTAACCAATTACTTGAGTCATATCCGCTGTCATAGTCGTAACTTGAATTATCATATCCAGTTGCATATGATGGTTCTGAATTCTCAAATTTCTCGTGCATTTCTTCAATTTTACCACAAAAGCGTAAATTCAGATTTTTTATTACCACATTGCTTTTGTAGCATAATTCAGGCTCTTTATCCATTCCTTCATAAATATTTTCTCCTTTTTGGTAATATTCAGGACCTATAAATGAACCTTCTAAAATGTGAATTTCACTTAAATCTAATGATGTTAAACCTACAACTCTATTTGCACTTGTAAAAATTGCTTTATCTTCTCCTACATCAAAACCAATGTTATCCTTTCCGAATTTATGAAAATGAAATACTTTCTTGATTTTCTTTAGACTTTTAAGTTTATCCGAGTTCTTTTTCCGCATATTTTCGATTGTATCCGAGCATTCAATCCAAAAGTCTTTAATAATTGGATAGTCCCCTTTATAAATTTCTCCTCCAAACATTTTTTCTCCTTTCCTGTAAAGTTCAGGTCTTATTTTAGAACCGATTAAAATTTCTACCTCATTAATATCAACTTCTGTAGATTGCTTTACATTCGCAGGACTTAAATACAGAAATTTTTCAATTCCCTTTACTTTGAAGCCAACTCTTTGTCTTCCTTTATAAATTATAGTAAATACGTCAAGAATTAGTTTGTGTCTCATACGATTGGTTTTTCAAATGCCCTTCAAGGTATCTCCTATTGTAAGCTTACACTACTAAATATAACTTTAACAATTATGGAATAGAAATAAACTCAGTTTTATAAAATTACCCATTATAAATAAGACTTATTACGGGAAACCATAAAACAAAACCTTTCTACCATTGTACTGAAAACCTTTCTTTCATTTATTTTCAAAATCTTGGGTAATTTTTCTAAACGCTGCTTAATTTTATCTTTTTTCTTTTTGAGATAAATTCTTTAAAGTAATCTGCACTTCGAAATTCTCCAGTTCTTGGTGTTTATACTTAAATAATCATCAAAGATTTTCTCTTTATTTTTGGATCCATTTTATTCGGTCAAAACCCAAGTGGTATTTATTACTCAATAAAATTGGCTATGTATGGTATCTGATTCAGATATAATATTTCCCATTAAGTATTATTTTATTTTAGCGTGTAATAGGTGCCCGGCCTTTTCCTTGTCGAAAAACTAACTTGTCCTCATCTACCAATTGAGCTAAAATTTCTGAATTCTTACTTGATTTAGCTTTAATTAATGGAAAAGCTGCTCCCCTGTTTATTGTTTAATGGTCTAAAGGTAGAGAAGTATTTTTTATTTCTCTAAAGTTAATCGTCCGTAATCGGCCGAAATTGGTTGATCTTCGGCTGTTATAGTTTGCAAGCTATTGTGCTTTTCATTTAAAATTGATTGTAAGGATTCGTTTATAAGATGGAAACCTACGTTTGAAAAAAAGAAAAGAGATTTTCTAAATACTAATGATTAAAAACTAATCAGGAATTTTAATTTTTCTAATTATCGTTTGGATAAGGTTAGGAATTTATTTGTCTTTAGGGCAATTACATAAAGCACATTAAATAATTACTATAGCATTTAGCAGGGCCATATTTTAGTCTACAGTTGGTTACGTTCCTTTGGGTGGTGAGATGTTATGTCTTTGAACTCAATTTGGATAAATTTCAGACCATTGATCAATCATATTATTTTGTAACGTTGGTTACTATTTTATAGGTTATTGAAGAACCACCTTAAATTTATTTTTTCGTAGATAAAACCTATAATTTCAAATAAATAGATAGGATATTTAATTCATCACATTCTTTGCTTTGTTTATTTTATATCCATCTAAACTAAGAGAAAGTCCAATTCTGAAAACAAACACAATATCATCATATCGTATATTAAGATAATCTCTTCCATAATAGGTCGATACAAAATATCCAACGGACCTATGATATTTTGGAGTAAGAGCAAAAAATAACTTCGCACCCGTCCTATATTTCTTATCCGAGTCTATGTTTGCTTGAAATTCACCTAGGTCTCCAATGATATAATTAAAATCAGCACGGAAATGCCATGGTATATCTTGTCTTGGAGAAGACCGGTAATCATAAATTAAGGTTAGTCTATTCCTGCCATACTTAAAGTCTTGGCCACCTGAGTAAGCGAATGTGCCATCACTAGACCCCCAATCCCATCGATATCCCACACTTAATTGATGTAGATTTTTATATCCCACGTGATATTTTCCAAGAGTAGTTTGAAAATATAAATAATTTGTGCTAAAATCTCCGTCACGATAATTATTTCTTTCTAAACCGGATTCAGGCTCAATATAAATTGAATCGCCAGATTGGCCATTACTATAATGTTGAACCTTGAATAGAAAGTTTACAAATGTTAGGTTCTTGCCAGGTTTTAATCTATAGATACTATCCTTACTATTTTTTTTCCAGGATGATCCAAACCATTTTGAGTAATTATTGTATAAATTCATTTGATAAGATAATCCTGGTTTCTGACTTGGAGGTGTAACAGGACTGGAGTTATCATATAGCATTCGGAAATTAACTCCATAATCAAATGCTATTCGTGCTAATTTGTTAGAAGCTACGCCATATTCTTTTCTACCATATATTAAGGGATAACTCAAATAAAGATCTGCTTCTAATAAATAATCGTTTGATTCCCCTTCATTATCTTTCATGGGAACTCTTCTATCTTGTATAGGAAATACACCATTTGTAATAGCTGATGCCGTCGAAATGGGCATATTTGCAGTCCAACCCTGTTGAATGATATAAAAAATAGTATTTCTGTAATCTTCTTGATCTAAATAATTAGCTTCTCTGATCCTGTCTAGTTCGACTTTTGATTTAAAAATCTGTGCTGATGCTAATCCAGGAAATAGAAGGCAAAAAAAGATTAATTGTTTCATGTTTATGGCTCGGTTAGTTGTAGTTTGCTATAAATCAGGATATAATATAGCAAAAATATCCGTTAGATATGAAATTATATCTATTCAGAAATGTTTAGGATTTTTAAAATTGATAAGATGTTTTTAGATTCTCACCGAATCTCTACACCCAAGTGAATATTTAAAATAGAGAGCTGAAAAAATGGTGTTATTTTAAGATTTAGTAAAATTATAGGGAGTGAGGAACCTATTACTTTGTGACTACTAAATTTAAATAATAACCTATACTGTTTTAATAGGTTATTAGATACCACTTTATGATAATAAATTTTCCTTGTGACAAATTAATCAGTTTTTATATGAATAAGTTGACTTAATTTCTCACAATGGCTTTCCATAATCTTTATTCTTTCTAACATGCAAGTGATCCCAATTATGGGACGCAGGTTTTAAATTTTGCTCATTTTTTATTTCGTCAGCCTTTATCATCCAATTCCGGGCACAGGCCTGCCAATTTGTGATTGGATTTTTGCCATTTAATTTCCATCCAATGGATTCGTAAAAATTAAAAAATTTTTTAGCTTCTATAGAACTTCTTTTTTCTTCTATAAAATATGCTATTACAACTTGTTCATTCTTTGGACAAGTGTTTTTAAAAGAGTTTATTATATGTTTACCTTTATGTTTATTAAAAGAGACCAATTTTTGGACAGGTACTTGTTCAGAATTTGAATAAGTCTTGTCCATTTTTTGATCAGTGAGGAATTCAAATCTGAACATCTCAATGAGTGAACCAATTTGCGGATTATTAGAAGGATGGTATTGCAGGTATCCCCAGGTTTTTAGATCCTGGAGTAATTTGTGGTAAGTAGTCCTGGAACGTATTTTGGCCAGCGACATTACCTGTTTACTGTTAACCATGATGGTTTTTGGAAAACGTTTTTGATTCCATAACTCAAAAAACGCCAGGTATAAGCTGCGGTGTGAAGATGAGATTTTGTCATCTTCAGAGAATTTTCGCAGTACTCCGTTAAGGTGGCTAATGTAATTGACGGCATTCATTTCTGGGAGTTTTCAGATTTATAGATCGCTTTGGCTTCCCTGTATATTTTCTGAAAATTCAATTCCAGATCTTCCGAAGAAAATTCCTGCTTAGGAATCGGTAATTCTTTCGGCCATTCGGGTGTAGCGAATCTTACTTTTCGGTCTTTTCCATCGGCAAAAGTTACGAACTGCCCGGGTTTTAAGCGGAAGAATAGATCGGCCCTGATCTTGGCGACCTCCCGCTCACTTTCGGTTCTACGAGTATCGAAATCCAGATTATCACTTTTGCTTACACTGATACTTTTCCTCTTTACAATCTCGAAGAAACTTTCATAATATTTCGCAGTATCGGGATCATTCACCTTTCCAAAAAACTGGTAAGACAAGTTGCTGAGAATCGCTTTTCCTGCTTCCCTACCATAAAGAATATCATTCTGTATCTTATCCTGGATTACATAGACCGTAGCTATATTATAACTTCGTAGCGTCGCCGGAATACGGTGCATATTGAGTAGGCGAATTGTGGAAGCCTCTTCCATAAGGATAAAAGAACCAAGCCGATCATGTACACTCATTTGCTTAGTGATACTATGAATAATAGTAGCGACGATTGGGGAGTATGCCGATTCAAATTTAGGATTATTCACTACTGAGATCACTCCTGGATTTTCCGAATGATTGATATTTAACGGAATCTCATCTTCAGAAAGAACCATAAAGATCCGCTGGGTGCTTATTTTTTTAAAAGCATTGGAAAGCGTGCTCTTTACGGAAGCTGTCTGTCGTTCGGAATCTACCCCGTTTATAAAAGCATTCGCCATAGCCTGAGAGGTGAGATTAGAACTTAAAAGGCCCACTAACTCATAGGCAGTTAATTGTTGGAATAGGGCGATCATATGTGGCAGGGTACAATAGCCGGGATGATCAGTTTTAAGTTTCCAAATAAGCCCTGCAATTATACCTTCTGCAGCATCATTAAAGAACTGGGAACTCCCGGATGATATATTTTCCTTTTTTTCCAATAAATTTTCCAGCAGTACCCGGGAAATCTCGTTCACACTTTCTGCGTCCTGCATATAGCGAGGTGCAATGGGATTTACTTTACTATAAATGGTATCAAAGGAAATTATATAAAAGGGCATTTTGCCTTCTTTAAATAGTGGGTAGGCAATCCTGGAAAGTTCAAAATTTTTATAGTCATGAATAATTCCACAGAAAGTTTGCTTACTAAAATGTCTTAGAAATTGGGCAACCACACTTTCGGTCTTTCCGCTCCCCGCAGCTCCAATGATAGAAACTCCGCGGCGGATATCTTTCAATTTGATCGATCCCGAAGATAGTGGCATCCTGAAAGCATACTTGTAGGTCAACTTATCCTTTTCAATCTTTAACAGCCATTCATTAATTAGAATATTGATGAGGATTAGTGGAATAAACAGGCGAATGGAAAGCATCACGAACAAGTTAAAATCAAAGCGTGAAGTAAAACTTGTAACAAACAGCAGGAATATAAACCCAAAGTTGATGATATAACCCCAGGAGGTATTTTTCAGGGAATAGTAAAACAAGCCCCCAACCGCTGCATTAAAAAAAAGGATAAAATAAATATTTGACAGCATAACAGATAATTTTAATAACCAATAGAACTTGCTTTAATACTGGCTTCGATAATTCTTTTTAGTTGTTTATAAGCGAACCCCACTTTATTTTGAGGCAGGTGTAAAACGGGCAATTGTAAGCCCGCTTGTCGGATCATCTTAAAAGCGATCTTTTTCTCATTGATCCCCAGGTTTCTTAGGGATAAAAAATATTGTTTGGGATCCTTACTCAGCATTTTCCTGGCGGTATAGCTTTCCACATAATTTCTGTTGTAATTAAACATCTTGTCAAACGCCTTTTCAGAATTTTGGAAAAACCGGTCCCGTTCAAACCCGCGCTTGACCTTTTTGCCATGCATCTCCACTTCCGAAGCTTTGTATTTACTGCCCGGGGAAAGGCTGTAAGTGTTTGAAGCATCTTTCCTGCTTACAATGATATGGATATGGCTCTGCAGTCCTTCTTTTTTCATTCCCGGTTCCACCGCCTGTCCCCGAATTTTATAAGGAGCATCCCTGACCAGCTTTTGAATCTCATTTTCAAGTTTCCGGGTGTTTCCGGGAACTTCCCCACGTTCTACCTTCCGAAGTTCATTTTTCAGGTGGGCGATCTGCTTGCTGAAGGGTTTATTTTCCCGAATGGCTACATCGTTACTTTTAAAGGTTCTTTCATATTCAATTTTGGCGTAATATTTAATGTCATCCACATTGATTGGCCTTCCACCTATCTCCCGGTTAAAGGAGCCGGCATATTCTTTCATTGCGTCACGAACAAATGCCTTTAATTTTTCAGGATTATTGTGGATATGTTTTAACTCGTAATGGCTGGGACTAATGGTGATAGAATAATATTTGGGTTCTTTGTGTTTTAATTTCGAAGTATTCCCATCGATCTCTTTGATCACCTCGTAGGGCTGTATTTTATCATCATACTGATTAAAAAAATATTCCTTATCCAACAGACTTTTACCCTGGTTTTCTTTTTCCAGGTAGCTCACAAAATCCCCTGCGCTTTTTGAAAAAGCGCCACCTGTTTTTTGAGGAGAGATGCTGATATACATTTAGTTCTTCTGTTTTATGGCTACTTTAAATTGTTCAAACTCGGTGCGGGGGATGTTTAACTTTAGATAATCCGGGCCAAAGGCGTTGCTCTTTATTTCCACATTTTGTAGCAGGTACTCCAGGTCCCTTTTGGTAGCTTTCAATACTTCCTCAAGCCTGGAGATTTCCAATTCCAATTGCGCCAGGCTTTTTTTATTAGAAGCCGAAACTTTTTCCTTTTTTGCAACTTCAAGTTTTGGAACTGCGCGTCCTTCCATAAGTAGCTCCAACATTAACAAGCTTGGTTTAGTCTGGGTCTTCTCAATATTTTTAAGAATAGCTATCACGGCATCTATCCTTTTTTTAATAAGCAGTTCCAGGCTCACTTTTGAAGGCACTAAGGTTTCAAAAGGAGAGAGGTTATTTTTTTCAAAAAAATCCAGGACCAGGTCTAAAGATTCGGACTGGTCGCTATTGTTCTTCTTAGAAAACTCCCGGAACCTCTTTGCCGTACTTGCCTTTAATTGAAGCCTTGATTTTGACATAATGGATACTATTTTAATATTTACTGGCTATAGCCATCTCGATTTTACAGGCCTTTCCAGTGGGGTATATCCACGAGGGTGGATACTTTTCTAGTTTCAATAATAACTAAACAACACAAAATCAGTGTTTTACACATTAAAGAAATCGAACGACATCGCTCTGCGTGTCATCCTCTTGCTATTCGATTTCGTCCCGCAGGCGGGACAAAATTTCCATACAAGTTGGTTTGCACCAACTGCATTTTTAAAAAAGGAATTAAAAAATCTCTTTCCTTTTTTAAACAGGTATAATTATAGGACAAAAGTCAAATCAGTAGAATTCCAATTATGATATCAATCGGTAAATCAACACTTTAAGATACTATTTATACCTATTCAATGAAAGTGAAAGTTTCATAGGATTTGGTGTCTTTTGGATTAATTTGATAGCAATTCCTACAAATTTGTCAAATTGGAAAAATTTGAAACGGCAGATTTTTGATTTTGGAGACTTCAAACCTTCAAAAATTTCTACTGTTGATTTTAAAAAAAGATATCCAGTTTTGAACAAATTAAATCTCTCACTGAATTAATTTTTAAATGATTTACTTATTATATCCCGAGCATTTTCCTTTTTTGTTTTTTAACCTCAAACTGGATTTATCGTTTTAGAATTGATACTGATTCTGCCTTTTCTTTTCAGATTTACTTCCTATAGAGCCGTCACATTACCTTTTTTGATGCTTTTGCATTACAATATCCTGGCCTGGTAAAGCGTATAAAAAGAGTAGGCGAAGCCGAAACGGCTTTATGCCGCTGTCCAGGAAAGGATGTTGTTTTTTTGCGTCTAAAAAAGGTATGGATGTTAGGATGAAGTTTATATAAGGATCAGAAAATCCTACTATTTTCTTCAGGAGGTAAAACTATGATCTGAAGTTCTACCAAGCGGACTTCATCGAAAAATTTCGATCTGGAGTGGAGCGATCCGATTTTTCATCGGGTTAGCGTAATGGAAGTCGCAATTTCTTCGATGGTGTCCAAGACCTTTATAGAGAAGCGCTTTTCCCGGAATGAAGCTTTTGCGAAATGTAGTGGAAATGGGCTGAACGGGTATTATAATATATTGCTAGTTAAACATTCTCCCGTATAATAAAAGGTGAATTTTTTCACCGAAGCTGGCTCCGTCATCTTTCAATTTTGGTCATTCTTTAATAGTCAGTTTCAACCTTGTATTTCAGAATAATAAACAACATTTTAAATTTACAAGTGAAGTCTGTCCAACTTAAAATTTTATAGTAATGAAAACTGAATTTGATAGACAGGAATTCTTTAATCTCTGCTGGGAAAAGAGTATTGCCTGGTTTTGTGAAAATTATTTATTATCGTATCGGGAGTTTAAAAATATCAGTACTAAATATCAAATTCCTTTGCCTCCCAATGGATATTGGATGAAAAGAAAATTTGGCAAGGAAATAAACAAACCAGATTTACCTAAAACCTATCATGGTCCATCAAAAATTCACCTGGTATTAAGAACTAAAGAAAATTCAAGAAAGCCTAAGACAGCCGAAAAACTCCAGCGTATAGATTCTAATTCTGAGTCTTACGTTTTAGAAGTTCCAAAGAAATTACCAAAAAATCCAGATCCTATTATCCAGGAAATGTTGTCTGATAATCCGAAGAAACATCCAGTAGTAAATAATATTTGGGATTACACCAAAAGGTACAACTACGGAAGAATTTCGGTTAGTGCCTCAATAAAGCCATATAAAAGAGCCCTTTGTTTTCTAAATACATTTATTAAAGTGATGAAAACAAGAGGACATTATTTTTTATTCATTTATGAGCGGGCCTATATTGTGATTGAAGGTATTGAAATCGCCATCCGAATGCGAGAAAGATCAAAGAGGGTTTATGAAACTGAGAAATCAGGTTATCGAACCAGTAAATTAGTTCCTATTGGACTTTTAACCATTATTACAGGAGAGTATTTTTATAAAAAGGAATGGCAGGAAACCCCTACCAGGTCTCTTGCTGAAAAATTACCGCTTATCATTACCTATTTAGAGAAAATGGCTAAGCAGGAAAGAATAAGGAAGGTTGAAAACGAAAAGCGATTGAAAGAGCAGGCTATTAAAAAGAAAAAAGAAGAAGCACGAAAAAAATTACAAACAGAAGAAATTGAAAAGCTCCGGTTTATTAAGCAAAAATCAGATCTCTGGCACGAGGCCAATAAAATTAGAGATTTTCTGAAGGCGTGTGATGAGAATGAAAATTTGACTGAAGAGATGAAGAAGCTTGTAATATTTGGTTACAAAAAAGTTGACTGGTTGAATCCACTTATTTCATCTAAAGATGAGTTGTTCGATGATTTAGATCCTCATAAATTACTTGAGGAAATAAAATCTTAAGTAGGTCTAAATAGAGAAACAATGATTTTTGTTAGACAATCTATATTAGATTATATTTTTTAGTAATTATTCGAGAAATGTGGCAAAAATCACTATATTTCTCGAAATTTTACTAAAGGTGAGTTTAAGCGAATTTATAAAAGAGCGATTATCCTATGAGGAATATGCTTTTACGTGGAATGAGCTAGTTGAAGGGACGTCTGGTAAATCCGAATCCTTGATTCGTAATGATCTTTATTATGCTGTGGGTAATGGGGATGTTGTTTCCCTCCGACATAAATTCTATTTAATTATTCCGCCTAGATATTCTCATTCCGGCAAACTACCAATTGAGCTATATATCGATAAACTGTTTAGTTTCCTAAATAGAAACTATTATTTGGGATTGTATTCGGCCGCGAGGTATTATGAAGCAAGCCATCAGCAAATTCAAAAGGAGTATATACTTCACGATAAATCTCCATTGCTTTCAGTCTCCAAAGGAGCTGTTAAACTTGACTTTTTTACCGTTTCCAACTGGCCAGAAAAAAATATTCTAAATCGTAAGGGTGATGCGGGAATATTTAAAATATCCAGTCCGGCATTAACAGCAGCCGATCTATTACACCATCAATCCAAAATTGGGGGGTTGAACAGAACACTTTCCATTTTAGAAGAGTTGTTCGAAGAAGTAGAAGTTTCGGATATAAATGATCTGCTCTCTTGGTATTCCCAAAGAAGCGTATTGCAACGTTTTGGTTTTTTGCTAAATGAATACAATTCCAATTCCGAACCAGCCGAATTAATTTATAGCCATTTGAAGCTTCAAAAGTTTTATCCTGTTTTATTAAGTCCTAAGTCAAATCAAAAAGCAGGTGCCGTCAACAATCGTTGGAAAGTGGATGTTAATATTAAAATGGAAAGTGATTTATGATACCAAGACCAGATATAGCGAAATGGCAGATGAATGCCCCCTGGAAAGAGTTTATGCAAGTCGAGCAAGATTTGGTAATCAGTAGGACTTTAGTGGAGTTATTTTCCGATGATTTTTTGAGGGAAAATTTAGCTTTCCGTGGAGGAACCGCCCTACATAAACTTTACTTAAATCCTGCTCCAAGATATTCCGAAGACATTGACCTGGTGCAAATAAAACCGGGACCAATTAAACCAATTATGAAACGGATAGGTGAAGTCGTTACTTTCTTTGAAGAAGAAAGGCGTACTCAAGTTAAAGGACACGGAGCAAAAGCACTATATCGATTCAATTCAGAATATGAGAATATCAGACTAAGGCTAAAGCTAGAAATAAACTGTAAAGAACATTTTAATGTATTGCCCTGGGTTGAATATCCTTTTGAAGTGAAAAGCAACTGGTTTGAAGGAAAAGCGAATATTCGTACTTATAATATCAACGAATTATTGGGAACAAAATTAAGAGCCTTATATCAACGCAGTAAAGGTAGAGATCTCTTCGATCTAGACTACTCCAGGCGCAATATGGATCTAGACATTCAGCTGATTTTAAAGTGCTTTAAGGTTTATATGGATTTCTCTGTAGGCCAATCTCCCAGCGCTAAGGAGTTTTTACTAAATATAGAAGAGAAAGAAAAAGATCCGGATTTTACTGGTGATATGGAAGCTTTATTAAGGTCAGAAATTCAATATAACCAGGTAAAAGCATTTCAATGGTTGAAGGAAGAAATAGTTCAGAAGATATAGATTTAAGAAAATACTATACTATAGGTGTCATAAAAATTAAGTTAAGAACATTGGAAAGTTAGGGATGAGACAGGTTAATAGAAAATCGCAGGACCTATAACCTAAAGGTACCTATCGCTAATGGTCTTTTTTCAATAGCCTAGAATCTTTCTTTAATTAAGGGTTTTTCCTAGTTTTTTGTAGGAGTTTATAATTATTTTCAGTAATTATGTTAATCTTATTTGGCCTACCCTACTATTCCAAAAAATGAAAGCGACCTGTTAAGGCCGCTTTAAATGTTTTCACAACGGAATAATCCTTATTGTGAATTGCTTCAAAATTGTGTAACAAGTATAAAACAATTATTTGAATTGTACAATGCGGATTTCCGTAAAGGGATAAAACTTGTATTAATTAACTTACCGAAAATCATAGTATATGAAACGAATTTTAGGTTTGGATCTGGGGACAAACTCTATTGGGTGGTCCATTATAGAACAGGATTTTGATAAAAAAGAAGGATATATTTTAGGAATGGGAACTCGGATTATCCCAATGAGTCAGGATATTTTAGGGAAATTTGATAGCGGAAATTCCATTTCGCAAACCGCAGAAAGAACTGACTATAGAGGAACACGTCGTTTAAATGAACGCTATCTTTTACGTCGTCAACGTTTACATCGGGTTTTGAATATTCTAGGCTTTCTTCCACACCATTATGCAGACTCAATTGATTTTCACAATAAGTTAGGTCAGTTTTTACCCGGAAAGGAAGTGAAACTAAACTATCAGCTTAATGGAGGTCCCAAACACCATTTTATTTTTCAGAAGTCATTTGAAGAAATGGCTAAAGATTTTAAGATTAAACATCCTGGTCTGAAAATTCCATATGATTGGACCTTATACTATTTAAGGAAGAAGGCGCTTTCATTAAGAATATCTAAAGAAGAACTTGCGTGGGTAATTTTAAATTTTAACCAAAAGAGAGGTTACTATCAATTACGTGGCGAAGACGAAGAAACCGATAAAAACCAAGAATATGTTTCTTTACAAGTAAAGAATTTAATTGACACAGGGGAAGCCGTTAAAGGCAAACCACTTTATAAAGTAATCTTTGAAAATGGATGGGAATACGATAGAGATATTACCAAAATCGAAGATTGGGAAAATCAAGAAAGAGAATTTATTGTAACTACAAAAACCAACAAAGATGGTAGTATCAAAAGAACTTTTAAAAAAGTAGATTCCGAACAGGATTGGATTGCCATCAAGCAAAAAACGCAGCAGAATATAGATGAATCAAAAAAAACTGTGGGTGAATTTATTTATGAATCCTTATTGAAAAAACCCAATCAAAAGATACGGGGAAATCTGGTAAAGACTATAGACCGGAAATATTATAAGAAGGAACTTTCTGAAATTTTAGAAAGTCAAAAGGAGTTTCATCCAGAATTACAGAATCATGATCTATATCAAAAATGTTTAATTGAATTATATCCCCGCAATGAAGCACATCGGGCAAATAATAAAAGCAAGGATTTCACCTATTTGTTCATAGACGATATTATTTTCTACCAACGTCCGTTGAAAACCAAGAAATCTACTATTTCCAATTGTGCCTACGAAAAAAGGTATTTTAAAAAAGATGGTGTACTGTTGGAAAATCCATTAAAAGGTATTCCAAAATCCAACCCGCTCTACCAAGAGTTCCGTCTTTGGCAGTTTATTCAAAATCTCAGAATTTATAAAAAGATCACCGCTGGAGAAGAAAAGACAAAAATTGATGAAGACATTACAAAGGCACTATTGCCGGATACTTCTTCCATCATTGATCTATTTGATTTTTTAAATGACCATAAGGAAATTGACCAAAATCAAATACTCAAGTATTTTTCAAATCTAAAAGTAATCCCAAAACAGAAGAAGGATTCTTCTTTATATCGGTGGAACTATGTAGAAGATAAAAAATATCCTTGCAATACAACAAGGTCCGAATTTTTAACAAGAATAAAAAAGATCCAAGGAGTTCCTCAAAACTTCCTCACCCCTGAAATTGAAAAGGAATTATGGCATATTGTTTACTCCGTAAAAGATAGAAAAGAATTTGAGAAAGCACTTGAAACATTTGCAAAGAAAAAACAATTATCATCCGAAGACTTCGTAGAAACCTTTAAAAAGATTCCTCCCTATTCCAGTGATTATGGAGCATATTCTGAAAAAGCTATCAAAAAACTTTTACCATTAATGCGGATGGGTAAATATTGGAATGAAGGCGACATCACACTTGAGGTTAGAACAAGAATCGATGATATTATAGAACGTCTTAAGTCCATCAATTTTGATAAAGAAAAAATTGAAACTGTGGCTGATGATGCCTATAAAAAACAGGTGTTAAGAAGTTTTATAAAGTTCGAAGGAAAAGTCAATCCATTTGAAGGTTTAAATACATATCAGGCCTGTTATGCAGTTTATGAAAGGCATTCTGAAGTTTCTGAAGTTATTAACTGGAAAACACCGGCAGATATTGACTTGTATTTAAATGAAACCTTCAAGCAACATCAACTTCGAAATCCTATTGTAGAACAAGTGGTGACCGAAACTTTACGAGTTGTGAGGGATATCTGGAAGCATTACGGGAAAAGTGAAAAGGATTTTTTCTCGGAGATCCATTTGGAATTAGGCCGGGAAATGAAAAATTCAGCCGAAAAACGACAGCGATTAAGCAACCAAAATACTGAAAGGGAGAATACCAACCAACGAATCAAGGCTCTATTAGAAGAATTGCAAAACGAAGGTATTGATTCTGTAAAACCCTATTCCCCCAGCCAACAGGAAATTTTAAAATTATATGAGGAAGGTGTTTACTTTAATGCAGAATACGACCAGGTTAGTGAGGATGAAATTGAAGCGATTAGGAAGAAAAATACACCTACAAAGAAAGATATATTACGCTATAAATTATGGTTGGAACAAGGTTATCGTTCGCCCTATACCGGAGACATAATTCCGATGAGCAAACTTTTTACTACTGATTATCAAATTGAACACATTATTCCTCAATCCCGCTATTTTGATGATTCCTTCAATAACAAGGTAATATGTGAAAGTGCTATTAATCCATATCCATATAAAGACAACCAAACTGCTTATGAATTTATAAAGAACAGTAGGGGGTGTGTCGTACCGGAATTGGCTAATAATGGGAAAGAATGTACAATTTTTACCGTGGAGGAATATGAAGACCATTGCAGAAGCTATTTTAGAAAGAATCGAACAAAATTAAAATATTTACTAAGTGAAGATATTCCTGAAGGCTTTATAAATCGTCAACTTAATGACAGCAGATATATCAGTAAATTCATTAAAGGCTTATTAAGTAATATTTTACGAGAACCTAATGAGAGAGATACAACAGTAAAAAACCTTGTTCCGGTAAGCGGTGCGATTACCAGCAGATTAAAAAAAGATTGGGGATTGAATGACAAATGGAATGAACTTATCGCCCCGCGTTTTAAGCGGTTGAACGAAATCACCAATTCTAATGATTATGGGTATTGGGACAATAGAATAAATGCGTTTAGAACAAAGGTTCCTAAAGATATTGAAGTTGGTTTTAGCAAAAAACGCATTGATCATCGTCATCATGCTTTAGATGCATTGGTAATTGCTTGTACTACAAAAGATCATATTAATTACATTACTTCTATTAATACGGAAAGGAAGAATCATAGTTTAGTTAAGAAACTAAGGGAAACTAAAAAAATAGAACTAGGCGGGAAAAAACGCACAGTTGCTAAATCATTTAAACAACCCTGGGAAGGTTTTACTATTGACACAAAAAATGCCTTGGAAGAATTAGTAATAAGTTTCAAGAAAAATATTAGGGTAGTTAACCGAACAAATAATAAAACCTGGCATTGGGAAAGAAAAAATGGGCAATGGAAAAAATCACTTCAACTTCAAAAAGGAAAGAATTTTGGCATAAGAAAACCACTTCATAAAGAGACAGTTTCCGGATTGATTGACATTCCCACTCCAAAAGGAAAAGTGGCAACTGCTACCCGAACTAACATTTCTGATATTAAAAACCATAAACA
Organism: Autumnicola patrickiae; assembly: GCF_031846525.1. NCBI lineage: Bacteria > Pseudomonadati > Bacteroidota > Flavobacteriia > Flavobacteriales > Flavobacteriaceae > Autumnicola > Autumnicola patrickiae. The sequence continues at coordinate 157,917 of NZ_JAVRHM010000009.1, read as the reverse complement.
CATAGATAAGATTACCGATAAAAGTATTCAGAAAATTTTACGAAACCATGTAAAGATTTATCTTGATGAAAAGGGAAAAGAAGATTTCACAGAAGCCTTTAGCCCTAAGGGAATTTCAGATTTGAATAATAATATTAAAGTCTTAAACAATGGCAAGAATCATCACCCAATATATAAAGTAAGGCAATATGAGGTGGGAAATAAATTTAGCGTAGGTGAACGAGGAAATAAAACAGATAAGTATGTTGAGGCCGCAAAAGGAACCAATTTATATTTTGCGGTGTATTGGGATGAGAAGAAGCAAAAGCGAAACTTTGAAACCATTCCCTTAAATGAAATGGTGGAACATCAAAAACAGACCGCCCATATCCCGATGAAGGAAAAGCAACCTATTCCCATAGACCACACTAAAGGTGAGTTTATATTTTATCTCTCCCCAAATGATTTGGTATATGTTCCTACCCAAGATGATATATCTTCAGGTATTATCCCTGAAAATTTAAAAAAAGAAAATATTTATAAAATGGTGAGTAGTTCTGGATCTGAATGCTATTTCACTCATCAAAACATCTCTACTTTGATAAAGAGATATGATGCTAAGACAAAGACTGGTGAATTATCTAGTCAAAATAAACTAGAGACTACACTTGAGATAGATAACTTAGTTAGAATAAAAGAAGTCTGTTGGAAACTTAAAGTTGATCGCCTGGGAATCATTCAAAATGTAGTTCGATGATAAAACGCACTATCTTTTTCGGCAATCCAGCATACCTTAGCACTAAAAATGAACAGTTAGTAGTAACTTTCCCTGAAGATGAAAAAGAGGATAAAACAGTTCCCATTGAGGATATAGGTATGCTTGTTTTAGAAAACCCTCAGATTACTTTAACCAATGGGCTCATCACAAAACTTATTCAGAATAAAGCGGCAGTCATAAATTGTGATAAACAGCACCTCCCCTGCTCTATTTTACAACCCCTTGTGGGGCATACAGAACAAACAGAACGTTTTTCAGCTCAACTCAGCGCGAGTTTGCCTTTAAAGAAAAATTTATGGCAGCAAACCATTAGTGCTAAAATAAGCAACCAGGCGCAGCACCTTTTTCGTAGGAATAAAAACCATAAAAAACTGCTGCGTTGGGCTGCAGAGGTCAAAAGTGGCGATACCGAAAATCACGAAGCCGTTGCAGCCGCCCATTATTGGCAAAATCTTTTTGATATAGAAGGATTTACCAGATATCGACACGGGGATCCTCCAAATAACCTTCTTAACTACGGCTATGCGATTCTACGGGCAATTACTGCAAGAGCGCTAATTAGTTCCGGCTTATTGCCAGGTGTGGGAATCTTTCACCATAATAAATACAATGCCTTTGCCCTGGCCGATGATATTATGGAACCTTATCGCATTTATGTAGATGATCTGGTTTATGAAATGGTTGTTGTGGAAGCGAATATAGACGAGTTGACTACTGACCTGAAATCACAACTTCTAAAAATTCCCGCCTTAGATGTCTTTATTGATGGGAAATGGAGCCCCTTAATGGTAGCCCTTAGTCGCACCACTAATTCCTTATACGAATGCTTTGCCAATCTAAGCCGAAAGATCCTTTATCCGGTTTATCAGTAACATAATGTATGAAGAAGGGAATTCAACATAAAGTATATGGATGAAAAATTTTCACGTTTAAATCAATATCGAAGTATGTGGGTATTAGTGTTTTTTGACCTTCCAACGGAAACCAGGGTTGAACGAAAAGCGGCAGCCCGTTTTAGAAAAGACCTGCTTGATGATGGTTTTGGCATGTTCCAATTTTCAATTTATACCAGGTTTTGTGCAAGTCGTGAAAATGCAGATGTACACACCAAGCGTACCAAAAGAAACCTCCCCAAAAAAGGAAAAGTGTGTATTATGCAAATAACCGATAAGCAGTTTGGAATGATTGAACTTTTTCACGGAAGAAAAGAAACAGCTCCCGAAACTCCCACCCAGCAACTCGAACTTTTCTAGGATTTTAAAATCCCCTTTAAAATCATTCTTGGTGTTTCAATATCTCCTTTATTTTAAATCCTGAAACAACACTTAAAAAACAGGATACCAGCATTTTAGAGCGGGTATCCTGTGAATCCTGATTAAAAATACAATTCTGAAAGCAATTCACAACCAATTACCGATGATCTTCCACAGACACAAACCTGTGAATCCTGATTAAAAATACAATTCTGAAAGCAATTCACAACTGATCTGTTTTCAACATCACCACTTTTTTGCCTGTGAATCCTGATTAAAAATACAATTCTGAAAGCAATTCACAACAGATAGTGTGGTGCATTGTAGATTCAAAAACCTGTGAATCCTGATTAAAAATACAATTCTGAAAGCAATTCACAACAATTGTACTCTTCGGATTACTGACAAGCTGCCTGTGAATCCTGATTAAAAATACAATTCTGAAAGCAATTCACAACTCACATCAGTTATTTCAATTATTCTTTTACCTGTGAATCCTGATTAAAAATACAATTCTGAAAGCAATTCACAACAGAAAAGTTTTAGGTGTAAAAGGCATTTGACCTGTGAATCCTGATTAAAAATACAATTCTGAAAGCAATTCACAACCCAAGCTATCGATTAAAGCAAAATTCTCTGCCTGTGAATCCTGATTAAAAATACAATTCTGAAAGCAATTCACAACATACAGGATTTAATCCCTTAGTTAAGTCAGCCTGTGAATCCTGATTAAAAATACAATTCTGAAAGCAATTCACAACATTTAATTTCGTTACTAAAAAAAACGATGTCCTGTGAATCCTGATTAAAAATACAATTCTGAAAGCAATTCACAACTTTTTAGAGCTACAATATCGCCGCTTTCTACCTGTGAATCCTGATTAAAAATACAATTCTGAAAGCAATTCACAACTAGAAGTCGGTTACTTTCTGGACTTTCCTACCTGTGAATCCTGATTAAAAATACAATTCTGAAAGCAATTCACAACGGGTCCTTCGCTTTTTCCGCTTCGTATTGGCCTGTGAATCCTGATTAAAAATACAATTCTGAAAGCAATTCACAACTCTCATCTCCGTCACCTTTAAATATTTTATCCTGTGAATCCTGATTAAAAATACAATTCTGAAAGCAATTCACAACTGTTATCGATAAGCTCTTTGGATATCTCAGCCTGTGAATCCTGATTAAAAATACAATTCTGAAAGCAATTCACAACCCATTTGCCCCGTTCTTTTCTTTGGTCTTGCCTGTGAATCCTGATTAAAAATACAATTCTGAAAGCAATTCACAACCTGCAGAGTTGGGTGATGCTATTAAGAAACCTGTGAATCCTGATTAAAAATACAATTCTGAAAGCAATTCACAACCAATATTCCTTGATCTGTTTAGCTCCAAAACCTGTGAATCCTGATTAAAAATACAATTCTGAAAGCAATTCACAACCGTTGGTACCCGGTTTAACCGATTTATAACCCTGTGAATCCTGATTAAAAATACAATTCTGAAAGCAATTCACAACACGTTCACTTTGTAACCCTTACTTACTCCCCCTGTGAATCCTGATTAAAAATACAATTCTGAAAGCAATTCACAACAGTGGGCGAGTATGGTACTCGGTCACATCGCCTGTGAATCCTGATTAAAAATACAATTCTGAAAGCAATTCACAACCTACGGTCGTAACTACGGCAATGATAGATGCCTGTGAATCCTGATTAAAAATACAATTCTGAAAGCAATTCACAACGCATTTCCATTTCTTCTTCGGGGATGCCTACCTGTGAATCCTGATTAAAAATACAATTCTGAAAGCAATTCACAACTGGTAGTTATCTCTGGCCAATCACTTGACTCCTGTGAATCCTGATTAAAAATACAATTCTGAAAGCAATTCACAACGCATTCTGCATTTTACTTGAGAAGTCCTTTCCTGTGAATCCTGATTAAAAATACAATTCTGAAAGCAATTCACAACAGTTTCCGGCTCGCCATTAATAAGCCTGCACCTGTGAATCCTGATTAAAAATACAATTCTGAAAGCAATTCACAACCCGGTGGACTTAAAATATTAAAAATTGCACCCTGTGAATCCTGATTAAAAATACAATTCTGAAAGCAATTCACAACTAGTTCCTGGAAGTCTTCTACCAACGAAATCCTGTGAATCCTGATTAAAAATACAATTCTGAAAGCAATTCACAACCATTCCGGTTAAGGCATCTGAAACCATTGGCCTGTGAATCCTGATTAAAAATACAATTCTGAAAGCAATTCACAACAAGCCAGCGATGGACTTTAATAGTATGAGCCTGTGAATCCTGATTAAAAATACAATTCTGAAAGCAATTCACAACCCTTTATATGGGACGATGATTCAGAAGAACCTGTGAATCCTGATTAAAAATACAATTCTGAAAGCAATTCACAACAGGAGCCTGTTTGCTTTGCCTTGACGCCAGCCTGTGAATCCTGATTAAAAATACAATTCTGAAAGCAATTCACAACAAGCACCTCCTGCACCTCCTGCACCTCTGGCCTGTGAATCCTGATTAAAAATACAATTCTGAAAGCAATTCACAACCCCTGGCCTGCTGCAGTCCCTCAGCTTTGTCCTGTGAATCCTGATTAAAAATACAATTCTGAAAGCAATTCACAACTGTGCTTACGCTCACCTTTTGCGGGCTTCTCCTGTGAATCCTGATTAAAAATACAATTCTGAAAGCAATTCACAACAGCGAATTACCAATGGTGTACGAGGCTATACCTGTGAATCCTGATTAAAAATACAATTCTGAAAGCAATTCACAACTGGTTGCATTGAAATGACACACACTCAAGCCCTGTGAATCCTGATTAAAAATACAATTCTGAAAGCAATTCACAACAGGTTACTGTTATAGATGGTGAAATATTAACCTGTGAATCCTGATTAAAAATACAATTCTGAAAGCAATTCACAACTAACATCTAATTGTGCCATAAAATTAGTTTCCTGTGAATCCTGATTAAAAATACAATTCTGAAAGCAATTCACAACCAAGTTCGAAAGTTTGCTTTTTCGGGGCGGCCTGTGAATCCTGATTAAAAATACAATTCTGAAAGCAATTCTATGATTAAAAATAATCAACCAATCCTAATATTTCGATAAAGTCTGTTGTTTCTTCTAACTTCAATTTATGCTAAAATAAATCAATTCATTAAAACTCAAGAAATGTTGTACCTATGTTGTACCAAAACAAAAAAGCCGACTCTTTCAAGTCGGCTTATCCCTTTGTGCGGGCGGAGAGACTCGAACTCTCACACCGTAAGGCACTAGATCCTAAGTTCGATTTATATAGAAACCAAAGGAATATAAAAGAAGCTAAAATACTGTTTTACTGATGTTTAACTTATAGAAAGATGTCAAATAAATCCAAAACAATTCAACGAATGTGTTACCTATGTGTTACCCAGAATTACTAACTTAGTAATCTAAACTAAAAATCATGGTTCATCTAAAGGCAATTTTACATCCTAAAAAAGTTAAAAAGGAGAAAACAATATACAGGCTAGCTTTAAGAGTAACTAATTTCCGTAAACGTAGCTATTTCCATCTTGGCTATAACATTGATCCCAACGATTGGGATGAAAAAGCTGAAAAAGTCAAAAAATCTCATCCTAAATACCAGCACTTAAATCGATTAATTCGGAAAAAATACGATCAGTTGGACGATATTATTTATGAAGCGGAGCGTAACAAAACGCAATTATCTGCGAAACAAATTACAGATAAAATAAGAGATAATACTAGGAACAAATCCTTCTTTGATTTTGCCAAGGAACATGTGGAAGATTTAGAAAAATCCAAAAAATTTAATCGTGCTATTTCCGACCGCTCTAAAGCAAAAAATATTAAAGAATTCACTAAAGGAAAAGATGTCTTATTTCAGGAAATTGATGAAAATTTTTTAAGGCGGTTTAAAATTTACCTTAAAAATGAAAAGAACAATTCTGAACGATCTGTGATGAATTCATATGTGTTTATTAGGCTGCTTTTTAATCGTGCTATTAAAAATGGCATAATCGACCAAAGTTTTTATCCTTTTGGTAGAGGAAAAATACTCATTAAATATCCTGAATCATTAAAAATAGGTTTAACTGAAGAAGAAATTCTTAAAATCGAACAATTAGATTTACAAACACATACTCCGTTGTGGCATACAAGAAATATTTTTTTATTCTCCTTTTATTTAGCTGGGATTAGAATTACAGATGTCCTTCACCTTAAATGGAATGACATAATTGAGGACAGGTTATTATATAGAATGAAAAAAAATGCCAAACTTGATTCACTAAAACTGCCGGAAAAGGTTATAGTAATCCTGAAGTTTTATCGTGAAGATCAGAGGTCCTATGCTGATTTTATCTTTCCTGAACTTAAAAAAGTTGGAGATGATGAAACTAAACAAAAATACAGCATAATAAAGGGCGCTATTAAAAAACACAATTCTAATTTGCAGAATATTGCCAAGCTTGCAGAAATTGATAAAAAAATTACTAACCACATTGCAAGACATTCTTTTGGAAATATTGCCGGAGACAAGGTTTCTCCACAAATGCTGCAGAAGCTATATAGACACAGTAGCTTGAGTACGACAATTGGATATCAGGGGAACTTTATTCACGCTTCCTCCGATCAGGCCTTGAATGAAATTTTAAAATTTTCTACTGAAAAGAAAAATTAATTAATGAAAATCTTGATTTAAATTACTTTATTATAGAGAAACAAATAATTCTTTCACAATTCCCATCCTACTGTAAGCATAAATATTTAAACCAATCTATTCTTTCTTTTCGTTATATTTAATTAGTTAACAGTAAGAAAGATAACATGTTTTTGGAGCGTATCGCAGTTATTACTCTTCAGCTGAGGGCAAAGCTCCAGGATTCTTTTAATTATGTATTGCGGGAAACAGATTCACAACTTGGCCAGGTATTAATTACCTGCTGTTTTTTCTTTTTGACGACCCTCCTATATTTTGTCTGGACTACTCCCTCCAGTTTGTGGATTCAGATAAGTTTTACAGTTATTTACCTGATTTCTTTTTTATTAAGCATGGCAGCCGTTTATTTCTTTGTTAGAAGAAAAAGGATCAGAAACAGATTAAATACCCTGGAAGTATATTCCATAGATGACGATGTGCAAGAAAAGTTTCAGCATTTTGACCTTAGGGTTATTCAATTAAACAAAGATCAGGCAAATGCTATTTTTGAAGCTTTCTCAGTAAAGCATTTCTGTGGAAGTTATAAGAGCTTTCAATCTCTAATCCTACTGGAACCAATTTCATTCAAAGAGCGCCTGGAATGGAAGGATCCTTCTCCTAAGAGTCAGAAACAGGTAAACCGACAAACTTTATTAGAGTTTTTAAGCCAGCTGATGATCGGATTTGAACGCCTGGAAAACCATCAAATGATGCAACTGGTCGAACATTATTTCATCCTTAAAAATTCAGAGGGTACCGAGCAAACCTTATCTACCAAAAATATTTCCGACTGGAGAAATAACAAAGCCACTTACCTAAAAGATATCTCCGGGATTTTTAAAATTAACCTATAGGTAATTACCCCTTGATTACCTGTTACCATATTGATTTACAGCGATTTTAGTTAGTCATTTGTTTCTATAACCAGAAGTTAGCATTAGTGGCTGTCTTCATTAAGAATAGAACTTATGGATGATTTAAAATTAGAAGATCGATTGCTGCGCATTGAACAATTGCTTGCCGCAAACAAGGAAGTTTTGACCCTGGAGGAAGCTTGTGATTATACCGGGATTTCCCAAAGCTATATGTACAAGCTTACCTCTGCTGGAAAAATCCCCCACTCTAAACCTAGTGGTAAGATGATCTATTTTGAAAGGGTCAAACTGAATTCCTGGCTCCTGAGAAATTCAAAATCTTGAACGCTATGAACGGCTACGAATTTTCCAGGGCATGGTTCGATTTCAGTTTTGTTAACCCAGATAAAGTGAAGCCAGTCCATTCCGCTATTTACTTCTTTGCCATAGAGCGTTGCAATCGGCTCGGATGGAAAGAAGAATTTGGTTTCCCTACAGACCTTGCAATGGAAGCGCTGGGCATCAGGAATTACAGAACCTATGTCAGTGCGCTCCAGGATCTTGTGGATTGGAAATTTCTAAAGTGGATCCAAAAAAGCAAGAACCAGTACACTGCCAATATCATTGCTTTGGTAAAAAACACCACAGCACAATCCAAAGCATTGGATAAAGCATTATCCACGCAGTGTACAAAGCAAGTACGGAGCATTGCGAGTATAGATAAACAATTAAACTATAAACCAATAAACCTTAAAACTTTAGATAAAAAACAATTTTCAAAAATTGAAAAATCTGAAATTCCAGAATGTTACCTGGGTTCTTATCAGTGGGCATGTAAATTCCAGGAGCTCTTTTTAAAAAACTTAAAAAACAAAGGAGCTCCTTTGAAAAGAACGGAGATGGCAAGATTCAAGGATTGTGTGGCACCTATCCGGCTAATGATTGAAAAAGATGGTGTTTCAGAGGCTCATTTACAGCTCGCTTATGAGCTACTTAATGGCCCTGATGAGTTTTGGAAAGGGATTATCCTGGATACCAATAAGCTAAGGGTGAAAATAGGACAATTGATCGCGCAGGGAAAAAAGCCGGTGAAAATAAAAACTATGGATCTGATGGTCCAGCATAAAATCCAAAGTTATGATTAGTACACACTCCCAAACCATTTTACAAAAGGTTTTAGCAACCAAAAAAGAAAAAGCAAATCAAAGCCTTTTGGTTGACAAAAAGGTTTTTTGGAAACTGTTTCGCAGTCATTTCCCGGAATTTCAAATAACACCTGAAAACCAACAAATAACCTTTAGCATTTTCCGCTACTTTCTGCAGCTGCCTAACTTTAATGAATTTGGTGTAATTAAAAATAAGGCAGGACTTGATAAAGGCTTGTTGGTATATGGTGACTATGGTGTAGGCAAATCAACGCTTTTTGATGCCATTCATGCCGTTGGGAAAGTGGTTTGGAAGCATACCGAAAGCACCCAACTTTGGTTCCCAAGCATATCGACAGTTCATATGCTAACACGGTATTACGAATCACAAAAAGATAACACCAGCAATTTTAAACTGGAAAGTTACTACCATGGAAAGTTGTACCTGGACGATCTGGGAAAAGAAGATAAAGCATATAACCGGGAAGAGATCATCGGAAAGTTACTTTTTGAGAGACATCGCCGGAAATTAAAAACATTTGTAACCACCAATGAAAATCCATCGGCTATAGCTGCCAGATATGGTAACCATATTGGGGACCGGCTTCCGGAAATGTTCAATATTATTAAGTGGGAAGGAAAGAGCTGGCGGGAATGATTAATGATAAAAGTCCTCACCACATTTTCCACGATTTCGCAAAAGCTACATCTTAGGAAAAAGAGGTTCGTCCAGAAAGAGGATTTGGAAGTAAGCCAAAATTTAAATGGCTATTAGAAAACATATTAATTCAGAGTTCATAATTTATTAATACCCACCTGACATTAAAACTTTTGGCTTACCTCCGCAAACATTTTCATTGATTTTATAAAGATGAAGTTTAGGATAAGAACAGTAAACGCCTATCGGAGAATTTCAGTTGAAATAGTAAAGCAAGATGTGTCATTGTCATGACATTCTTGCTTTACGCCCGGAGGTTGCAAAGACTTTAAAAGAAAAAAATGAAGAGGGAATACATCCAGATCCGTTGCTCGATTTACGAGAAGAAGCTGCTCAAAAGAAGAGCGGCCAGGGCAGGAATTTCCCTTTCAGAATATCTCCGTTCCACTGCTTTTGAAAGAAATATTGTAGAACGGATTACCCCAGAGCAGTTGGAATACTACCGGATGTTGGTGCAATACAAAAATAACTTTGCACGGATAAGCAGCATGTTTAAAAAGCGGGATCCCAAATTGGCTGCAACGGTGGAGAAGCTGGCGGAAGAAATCAGGAACCATTTAAAAAACTTTAAAAAATGATAGGGAAAGGACATTCAATTTCCAGCACAAAGGTATCCATATCCTATGGCTGGAATCAGGAAAAAGAAGCTGAAGTAGTGCTGAAAGAACATTTGGCCGGAGATACTCCCGCGGAAATAACGGAAGAGTTCAAAATTATCCAGTCGCAAAATGAGCGCTGCCACAACAACACCTTAAGCTTTATAGTTAGCCCATCAATAGAGGACGGAAGGGATTTAACCAAAAAAGACCTGGAAGAAATCGCTAAGAAATTTTTAAAGGAAATGAACCTGCAAAACAATCAGTCCATTGGGTTTGTTCACCGAGATAAAGCGCATACCCATATTCATATCTATACCAATAGAATTGGCTTTGATGGCAAGGCTTACAATGACAGCTTTATCGGAAAACGAAGCCAGATAGCGGCAGATAATGTAGCAAAGGAATTAGGGTTTACCAGGGCGCGGGAAAAACAACAGGATAGGCTTCAGGAATTAAAAAACCTTCGACAGGAAATCAAAATTATACATGAACGGGTGCTCCAAACAAGGCCAAAGTCACTGGATGAATATATGAGCAAAATGAAATCTCATAAAGTGGAAGTGATTCCCACTGTCAATAAATCCAATCAACTGCAAGGGTTTCGTGTGGAATACAAAGGAGTAAATCTCAAAGCAAGCGAGGTGCACCGGGACATGAGCGGCAATAGACTTATTGCGCAAATTTCTCAAAACAGAAGTCTTACCAGGTTAAAGGAAGCACCAAAAAGTCTGCTGATAATGAACAAAACGGTACAGTTAAGTTCTAACCTGAGCACTAAAATAGCCAAAGAACTTATTAAGGGAGTTCTGAAAGCACTGGATACTGGTATAGGAATATAATTTTAAAATTTTGAGCGATGAAAAAACTAGACGAGATTATGGAACTGATGGCCGATGAAATGGCTGATTTTAAAACTACTGTTCTGGAGCTTCAACAACTTTCGGATAAACTATTTGATCTCAGCATTCCAATTACAACTGAAGTTCTGGAAAAAGAATTAAACATCTTTCTGAAAAAGCAGGAAACGGAAAGCCAGGAAAGGGATGAAATTTTAAAAGGCATCGATAAGAAACTAAAGAATGCCAGGCTGATACCTAATTATCTGCTAATCCTTTTCGGTATCATGGGAATACTTGCTTTAAGTTTAGTAGGATACTTTAGTTACACCTCCAAAGAAAAAACAGAGCAGAACTTTGAAGTCTACCGGATGATCAGGGAATCTCAAAATAAGCTATATGAAGATTAGTTCGCAGCATATCCGGAAATTAAAGAGGATTATTGCCAGTGGCTAGAGAGTGGATACCAGGGTTTGTAATGACAAATGGCCTGTAGCAAAAATTAGTAAATTTGCGGCAAATGGCCTGAAATCCCCAATAAAACCATTGAAATTTGCGGCAAAAAATTAGTGAAAAATAAAAGCAATTTTTTAGATCAGTGGATAATGAGTGGATATTCCAGTAAATGGGCTCAAAGCCCCTGAAAACAGGCTGAAATTTACTGGTAATATAAAACAGAAGTAGGATGCGCCCTATGCTGTTTTTACTTAACGCTTAACTTCCCGTACGCTATAAAAACAGCACAGGAACCTCGCGCAGGTAAGGTTATGGTAGATATGGGGCATTACTTAATTGTTGAGATATTGCTTTGAAGTTTATTTCCTGCAGTTACAAAATAGTAACAACTGGAAATCTATCTTTCTGCACTAGTTCATCATTCTGTAATCGTTTGGAGGTAACCCCACCCGCTGCTTGAACAGCCGGGTAAAATGCTGGGGATATTTGAAACCCAGCTCATAAGCTATCTGACTCACCGATTTACTATGGTCAAAGATTCTTTCCTTGGCCAGGTCAATCACCTTAGACTGAATGTATTCCTGAGCCGATTTTCCTGTTTCCTTTTTTATCAGATCTCCAAAGTAATTTGGTGATAAATTCAATTCTTCAGCACAATAAGCTACAGAGGGCAATCCTAATGTTTGAGGCTTATCTGTTTTAAAATAACCATTCAATAAATCTTCAAATCTTTCCAGGATACCTTTATGCACATTTTCCCGGGTTATAAACTGGCGGTCGTAAAAACGTACGCAATAATTCAAAAGTAATTCTATATTGGAAGCAATAAGACGCTTACTATGATTATCTATAGATTGTTCCAATTCATATTCAATCTTCGAAATACAATCAAGAATTAGCTTTCTTTCCCGTTCAGATAAATGAAGGGCTTCATTAGATTGATAGCCAAAAAACGTATAATCCTGCATACGATTTGCAAGTGGTGTTCCCAGTAAGAGATCTGGATGAAAAATTAAAGCCAAGCCTTTCGGTTGATATAATTCTCCTGTATTGTCTACACTCACAACCTGCCCGGGTGCAATAAAAACGAGTGTTCCTTCCTGATAGTCATAGGTGTGACGGCCATATCGAAGGTTTCCACAATTAACTTCCTTCAGGAAAATAGTATAAAACCCAAAATACATATTGGAGGCTCTTCGTGGATCTGCTTTTGACACATCCACCACGCTTACCAGTGGATGCAGGGTTCCATTATTGTTGAATACGTTATAGTCATTTATTGTTTCAAATCGTCTTAACTCATCCATAGCCATGCCTATTTATATTGTTCAAAATTAAGAATTTATCACCGGCTAATTTCCCTTAAAGTCCAAAATCAGTAATAATGGTAAGACAATCTGTAATACGTATACAGTAAAGGGAATTTAGAATAAGGATTTTTGCAAAAGAAGAAAGGTGGAAAAGAAAGTTACATCTTCAAATTCCCAAAAATGGATCCAAAATTTAGATACCAACATGACTGAGACTAAATCTATTTCATCACCGCTAAAGCGAATTACTGTTTTAGATGCCTTAAGAGGTTTTGCATTATTAGGAGTTGTTCTTATTCATATGCTTCAAAATTTTGGGATTTATTCAATACCATCAGACCAAAGTGAACCGTTATTTCCGGCTTTAGATGAAGCTATTCAATGGATTGGCCGAAATATAATAATGGGAAGGTTTATAAATATTTTTGCCTTCTTATTTGGTCTAAGTTTCTTCATTCAAATGGATAGTGCAGCAAAGAAGGGTATAGATTTTCGGAAGCGGTTTGTGTGGAGAATGTTTATTTTACTGGTAATAGGGGTCATCGCCCATTCTTTTTACAGCCTTGAAATTTTATCGGTTTATGCTGTTTTTGGATTATTAATGATCCCGCTTTATAAAATCAAAAATTGGGTTTTAGTTTTATTGGCCTGTTTGCTATTAATTGGAACACCAAGAATTATTCAGGCTACAATAAGTAATAGTGAATATTCTGAGCAAGTTGACGTGACGGCAGGCAACGATCCTGAGCAAGAAGAAAACGTGGCCCCGGAATATATAGCAAATCCTTCCTTTCTAAATTCTGCTGAATACCATTATTCTGAACGCTTTCAGGGAAAATTGAATTATCAGTTTGGCCTGATAGGTCGCGGATATGTAACTTTTGCGCTTTTTCTTCTTGGGTTGGTCGTGGGGCGTATTCGCTTTTTTGAAAGCGTAGATAACAATAAAAAAAGAAATGATTTTCTCCTCCTGGGATTCACTTCAGGAGTGCTTATTGTCAACTGGATTCAAAGCATACTTCCAGAGGTCAATACCCGTCAATTATTTAACCCCGAAGAAAATTATATATCCCAAACCCTTTTAACTGTACAGGCTTTGGATGATATAGGCCTGGTGCTTTTTTCAGGAGCTTTAACAATGGGATTTATAATTATTTATCAGACCGAAATAGTAGGTAAATATCTGGATGTCCTCTCACCCTATGGGCGAATGGGTTTAACCAATTACCTGATGCAAGGTTTAATAGGAAGCTTTTTATTTTCTATGTGGGCTTTTGGTCCAACTTTTAGTGGTTGGAATCCTACAAAGTTGTTTTTACTTGGAATTGTAATCTACGTGGCGCAAATCATATTCAGTAAATTCTGGCTTAAGCACTTCCTGTATGGTCCTTTGGAATGGCTATGGCGTTCAGCAACTTATTTGAAACAACAGCCATTCCGAAAAAGAAAAGCAAGGAAGTAAATCAATAACAACGAAAGGGTAATATCCTATCTTCTCAATATCAGTAATAATGGTATGACTATCCGTAATCTGTATACAGTTAAGACAATAGGAAATAGGGAACTTTGAAATATAAATAGAAAATATGGAAAAGATTAAATTAAACAACGATGTGGAAATGCCAATTCTTGGATTTGGAGTATTTCAAATCCCGGATGCAGATGAATGTGAAAATAGTGTATCTGAAGCTATAGAAACAGGTTACCGTCTTATCGACACGGCTGAAGCATATCAAAATGAAGAAGCTGTTGGTAAAGCTATTAAGAGAAGCGGTGTGCAAAGAGAAGACTTGTTTATTACAACAAAGGTTTGGGTTCAGAATGCCGGGTATGAAAAAACAAAAAAGGCATTTCAAAAATCCCTGGAGCGACTGCAGTTAGACTATTTGGATTTGTACCTGATCCATCAGCCATACGGGGATGTTCACGGTTCCTGGAGAGCTATGGAGGAATTGTACAAAGAAGGAAAAATAAAAGCCATTGGAGTAAGCAATTTTCAACCGGACCGGTTAATGGACCTGATGATTCACAATGAAATAAAGCCTACAGTAAACCAAATAGAAACCCACCCCTTCCATCAACAAACAGAAGCCAATAGCTTTCTTAAAGAGAATGATGTTCAACACCAAGCGTGGGGGTCTTTTGCCGAAGGTAAAAACAATTTATTTAAAAATGAGTCATTAGCGTCAATAGGTCAGAAGTATAATAAATCTGTTGCACAGGTCGTATTAAGATGGTTAGCTCAAAGAGGTATTGTTGCCCTCTCAAAATCTGTTCATAAGAAACGCATAGAAGAGAACTTTAATAGCCTCGATTTTCAATTAAGTAAAGAGGATATGGAAACCATTACCAAACTGGATCAAAAGCAAAGCTTGTTTTTTGACCATCGTGATCCAGAAATGGTGAAGTGGTTAGGAACAACCAAAATAGAATAGTAACTTTTTAAATTAAGAGATTATGGAGAATAAAAATTCAGAAAATTTGTGGAGAGGAAATATTGTAAACAGACGGAAATTTTTGGGCAGGTCGGCTATTGCAAGTTTGGGTCTTGCCTTGAATCCATTCTCCATGGTTGCCCATGGAGAAACTGGGGCTGCAAACAACGGTGAAGGCAAAACCTTCACCGGAACAGCACCTAATCGCCGAAAATTGGGAAATCTGGAGGTTTCCGCCCAGGGGCTGGGAGGTCTTCCGGTGGTCGGGTTCTATACCAGTGGTGTCCGTGATCAGAGCCTGGTAAACAAACTTTACAGGGAAGCTTATGACAATGGTGTAACATTTTTTGACACTGCCGAAGTATATGGGCCTTTAACTAATGAAAAACAGGTAGGGGAAGCGGTGGCACCATTTCGAAAAGATGTGGTACTTGCAACTAAATTTGGTTTTGATGTAGATCCCGATACAGGGGAAAGAAGAGGTATAGACAGCCGTCCCAAAACTATCCGAAGATCAGTGGAAGGCTCGCTTAAAAGATTAAAAACAGACTATATTGACCTGTCGTATCAACATCGTGTTGACCCCAATGTCCCTATTGAAGACGTTGCAGGCACCATCCAGGATTTGATGAACGAAGGTAAAGTGCGGAACTGGGGATTATCTGAACCGGGTTTGAATACCGTTCGTAGAGCTCACGCTGTGCAACCCTTGTCTGCTGTTCAGAATGAATATTCACCCTGGAGCCGCGATCCTGAAACCGATATTTTACCTCTGTGTGAAGAACTGGGGATCGGCTTTGTTCCTTGGTGTCCTTTAGGTTATGGCTTTTTTGCCGATGCGATAAATGAAAACTCCCGATTCTCTGAGGGTGATTTCCGGGCTATTTTACCACGAATCACTCCAGAAAATATTCCTCAAAACCTTGAAATGCTTTATTATATTGAGGAATGGGGACTGCGAAAGAATGCTAGTCCTTCGCAAATAACCCTGGCTTGGTTGCAAGCTCAAAAGCCCTGGATAGTGCCTATTCCAGGAACTTCAAATTCAGTACACCTTAGGGAAAACATAAGGGCAAATGATATATCTTTTTCTTCGGAAGAATTAAAAGAGTTTAATTCCGGCATTTCAGATATTACAATTGCAGGTACAAGGAATGCACAGGGGGTAATGGACGCTATGGGTGTGGAAGCACCTTCCGAAGGTTAAGAAATGGCAGTTAATTCCACTACGGACTTTTTGTCTCGTTCTCCATCAAGAAAGGCATTTTTTGAAGGCCTGATTAGTAGAATTGATTAAAAAAAAGGTATTTTATGTAGCATTTTCTACATAATCAAATATAATATTTGCAGGTGAACAATTAATATTATGAAACAAACAATTTCTTTTTTCAAGCCTTTATACCTGTTTTTACTAATAATTTCCATGAATTCCTGCAGCTCCTCAGAGAGCAGTATAATTAAAATTCAGGAACAGGGAAGTTTCGCAGTGGGGGGTACAGTAAAAAAGAGCCCTGGCACTTTTGATCCTGTAGAACACGGGGCTTTTAATCCCGGCAATCAAAGTACAGAGGGCCAAACATTGCACGGCGATCACGCGACTGTGTTTTACCAAAAGCCTGTGAATGCACGGGAACTCCCGCTGGTATTCTGGCACGGATTCGGACAATCAATGAGGACCTGGCAAACTACACCAGATGGCAGGGAAGGATTTCAAAGTATTTTTCTTCGGAAAGGTTTTCCGGTGTATCTAATTGATCAGCCAAGAAGAGGTTTGGCCGGAAGGGGTACTGAAGGAACTACAATTTCAGCCGCAACAGATGATCAGCTATGGTTTGGGATTTTCCGCTTAGGAATGGGAACTGAATTTTATGAAGGAGTTCAATTTTCTAAAGATCCACAGGCGTTAGATCAATTCTTTAGACAAATGACGCCCGATACCGGGCCGCTTGAGATTGATTTAAATATAGCAGCTGTTTCTGCTTTATTTGACAGAATGGGACCTGGCGTTTTAGTTACTCATTCTCATAGCGGTGGCCAGGGCTGGCTTACTGCTTTACAAAATCAAAATATTAAAGGAATCGTTTCTTATGAACCGGGGAGTAACTTTGTATTTCCTGAAGGTGAAGTACCTGAACCTATGCCTTATCTGGGCGGGCAATTGAGCGCCCGGGCTGTTCCAATGGCTGAATTTGAACGCCTTACGGAAATTCCCGTTATCATCTACTATGGCGATTACATTCCTGAAGAAGTTACCAAAAACCCCGGAAAGGAACAGTGGCGGGTAGCACTTGCCATGGCAAAGAAATGGACTGAGACAGTTAACAAGTACGGTGGGGATGTAACATTAGTCCCACTTCCGGAAATTGGATTGGAAGGAAATACCCACTTCCCCATGTCCGATCTGAACAATAAAGAAGTGGCAAACCATTTATTTGAGTGGTTAAAAGAAAAAGGACTGGATTAAAAACAACAAAATTCAAAAACTCAAAATATGAAAAGCATACAAAATTGGTTTCTGATGTTCGTTTTGGGATTGTTAATTCCAAATTTGCTGTTTGCTCAGGAAAGTATTTTTCCTAAGGGTGAAAAAGCACCTAATGTTAATCATACAGGGGAGGTGTGGCTGAGCCATGTGTTTGATGCCGATGAAACTTTCGATTTTAACATCTCTCAGGTCGTATCTGCTGAGGGATCTAAACTGAACTGGCATTTGCATCCTGAAGGACAATTACTATTAATAACTCACGGGGTTGGTTATTATCAGGAAAAGGGAAAAGAAGTTATGGTGGTACGTGCCGGAGATGTTGTGAAGTGTCTTCCAAATGTGGAACACTGGCATGGTGCTACCCCCAATAATCCGGTTGCTTATCTGGCAATAAGTGGAAATGCACCTACAGTATGGACAGATACTCTAACTGCAGAAACTTATAATGCGCTAAAAACTCCTGACTTATCACAAAAAGATACGGAGCAGGAAATCATAGAACTTTCTAAAAAGAAATGGGAATGGATGGCAGACAAGAATGCCGATGCTTTGGCAGAGCTCTTCCACGAAAAATCGCAGTTTGTTCATATGGGTGGAAGCTGGGGCAAAGAGCGTGAGGTGGAAGTCATCAGGTCCGGCGGCATACACTATAAAAATGCCGATATACATGAAGTTTCAGTAGATGTCATGGGGAATACTGCTATTGTTTTAAACCGAATCACCTTGTTAGCCGTGGTTGGGGGAAATGAAGTGACCAACCCTTTTATAGTTACAGAAGTGTATAAGAAAGAAAATGGAGACTGGAAATTGGCTAATATGTCCTTTGTACGGCAGATGGGAGATTAAGTAAATTAAATTCAAAAAAAAAAAAAGATTAAGATGAAAAGTCACTTATATCCTGCACTGCTGTTTTTCCTATGTCTGAATATTTCCTGTAATGGTAAATCTACAAGTCAGCCTCAAGATGAAGAAACTATAGCACAGGAAAGTTCCAATATATTGATTGTTTATTTATCCAGAACAAATAACACGGAAGCGGTGGCTGAAATGATCCAGGATTTTGTTGGAGGCGAAATGGTGGAACTACAATTAAAAGATCCGTATCCTGAAAATTACCAGGAAATTGTTGACCAGGTGGACAGGGAGAATAAAAGTGGATATTTACCTCCTTTAGCAACTGAAATAGAGAACATTGATCAATATGATACCATATTTATAGGTTTTCCTACCTGGGATATGCAATTGCCTCCGCCAATGGAATCTTTCCTGCATCAATATGATCTGAGCGGTAAAACTGTAATTCCTTTCAATACCAATGGAGGATACGGGATAGGTAGCAGTTTTGAAGATGTACAACAAATAGCAAATGAAAGCAGGATCTTAGAAGGTTTTTCCGTTGAAGGAGGGAGCGAAAGAGATGGGGTATTATTGGCAATCAAGGATGAAAGAGCAAGAGAAGTCTGGGAAGAAGTGAAAGATTGGCTACAAAAAATAGGGGTTTCAGAAAATCCATAAAACAAGTTCAGTTTATGAGAAAGAAAAGAATACAAATAGTACTAGCTCTTTTAATGACACTATTTAGTGTTGTTGAAAAAAATCATGCACAAAACAATATCGATGACACTGAGACCTTAACAGAAGAACAGAAACATATCATCCCTATTTCAGCATTTACGGCACAAGGGAATCAGGAGAATTTAAGATCAGCTTTAAATGAAGGTTTGGATGTCGGTCTAACCATTAACGAAATAAAAGAAGTGCTGGTTCATTTATACGCCTATACAGGTTTTCCGCGGAGTCTTAATGCATTGGGAACATTTCAGTCGGTTTTGGAAGGACGGAAAGAAAAAGGCATCAAAGATGAAGAGGGAAGAACAGCATCTCCCCTTCCTGCTAATAAGACCAGCAGGGAATTGGGTTCTGAAGTTCTAGTTGAATTGGTAGGAACAAGTGAAGCTTCGGGAGTACGGGAGTTTGCCCCCGTTGTGGATCAGTTTTTAAAGGAGCACCTATTCGGGATTTGTTTGGAAGAGATGTTCTGGATTTTGAGGCGCGAGAAATTGCCACTATTTCTGCCCTGGCCAGTATGAGCGGGGTCAAAGCTCAATTAGGATCGCACCTGAATGTGGCCAGGAATATTGGTTTTACCGATGAGCAGCTAAAGGAACTCGCCTTGCAAATAGCTCAAAAAGTAGGCTGGCGGGAAGGGCAGGTGATTTCAGAAGTATTAGCAGAAAAACTTAATGTCCAGACTGATGCTATTTTAGATAGAGAGACAAAAGAAAACAACATCAAGGATGCCCAGGTTCAAAGGCCATTTTCAAAGGGCAATAAAATTGAAAGTGAAAATTTTACCGGTACCGTTTGGGTAAATATGCTTGCGCCAAACCATACTATTCATAATATTTCTATGGGGAATGTCACTTTTGAACCCGGTGCGAGATCAAACTGGCACTACCATCCCGGCGGACAGGTATTAATTATAACTCACGGAAAAGGCCATTATCAGGAAGAGGGAAAGCAGGTCCAAGTCATTAAGGCAGGTGAAGTAATAAAATGCCCACCCAATGTAAAACATTGGCATGGAGCATCACCAGGAGAATCAATGACTCATACCGCAATAAGCACCAACATAGATCAAGGGGGCGTAGTGTGGTTGGATAAAGTAACTGATGAGGAATATGAAAAATAGAACCGAGTCTTTATTTAATTTTGTTTCAGCAAGACAAAAAATTCTGAGATCCAATTTATTTTAAGTGGAAAACCTGCCCGGCCTTTAGGGGACAGTCCACGCCTATACACGGGAAAAAAAAGACCATTTCACCCAGGTTCAGGTTTTAGAGCGGATGTAAAAATAGCAATTATTCCTTACAGCCGGGTCTTCCCCCCGTCTCGATTATCTTAAACAACTGGTGAATTTAGGGAAATATCTTCCTCTATAGATTAACCACAATTTTTGCCTAAACACAACAATCAGGCTTGATCCCCGAAATATCTCTGTACAAATTGGAAGCCTACACCCTTGGCTTATGATCAATAACTAAATTTTTCCCTAAATTGTGTTACCCCTGTGTTACCCAAACAAAAAAGCCGACTCGTTAAAGTCGGCTTTTTCCTTTGGTGCGGGCGAGAGGACTCGAACCTCCACACATTGCTGCACTAGATCCTAAGTCTAGCGTGTCTACCAATTCCACCACGCCCGCTTTTCTGGACAAATCTGCTATCCGTTATTTGGTTAGCGGATGCAAATATACATAATAGTTTCAATTTTCAAATAGTCAAGATAAAAAAATTCAAATTATTACCTTTGGAGGAATCTAAAACCACAAAATGA
Organism: Autumnicola patrickiae; assembly: GCF_031846525.1. Lineage (NCBI taxonomy): Bacteria > Pseudomonadati > Bacteroidota > Flavobacteriia > Flavobacteriales > Flavobacteriaceae > Autumnicola > Autumnicola patrickiae. The sequence goes on along the minus strand of NZ_JAVRHM010000009.1, from coordinate 136,992 downwards.
AAGACATCAAAGGATACATAGAAGAAAATAAAGACCGCTTTGTTCATGAATTAATTGACTTGCTAAAAATTCCCTCCATTAGCGCAGATTCAAATTATAAAAAGGATATGCTGAAGACAGCCGAAGCGGTTAAACAAAAACTGCAGGATGCCGGTTGTGACCTTGTCGAAATCTGTGAAACTCCGGGGCATCCTGTTGTTTACGGAGAAAGAATAATCAGCAAAGATTTACCTACAGTTCTGGTTTATGGTCATTACGATGTTCAGCCGCCAGATCCATTGAATCTTTGGGAGAATCCGCCGTTTGAACCGGTGATCAAAAACACAAAAATTCATCCTGAAGGGGCTATTTTCGCCCGTGGCGCCTGCGACGATAAAGGTCAGATGTATATGCACGTGAAGGCACTGGAATATATGACCAAAAACAACGAGCTGCCCTGCAACGTAAAATTTATGATTGAAGGGGAAGAAGAAGTGGGAAGTGAACATCTGGGCTGGTTTATAGAGCAAAACAAGGAAAAACTTGCCAATGATGTGATCCTTATTTCCGATACCGGAATGATTTCCAAAGAAACTCCTTCTATTACCACCGGACTTCGCGGACTCTCCTATATTGAAGTTGAAGTTACAGGACCTAACCGCGACCTGCATTCCGGGTTATATGGCGGTGCTGTGGGGAATCCCATAAATATCCTTAGCAAAATGATTGCATCCCTTACAGATGAAAATAATCATATCACCATTCCGGGGTTTTATGACAAAGTTGAAGAGTTAAGTGAGGAAGAGCGCAAGAAAATGGCCGAAGCTCCTTATAATGAAGAGGAATATAAAGACAAACTGAAAATTAATGACGTCTACGGCGAGGCTGGTTATTCTACTCTGGAAAGAGCTTCTATTCGCCCAACTTTGGATGTAAACGGAATCTGGGGTGGTTATATTGGCGAAGGCGCGAAGACTGTGCTTCCTGCAAAAGCCTTTGCTAAAATCTCCATGCGACTGGTGCCAGATCAGGATTGGAAAGAAATAACCCAGCTTTTTAAAAAGCATTTTGAAGCAATAGCTCCTAAAGCGGTTACCGTAGAAGTAAAACCTCACCATGGCGGCTATGCTTATGTAACACCTATCGATAATGTTGGTTTTAAAGCAGCGAGTAAAGCTTATGAAGAGACATTTGGCCAAACTCCAATTCCGCAAAGGAGTGGCGGCAGTATCCCCATAGTTTCTCTATTCGAAAAAGAGCTGAAAAGTAAAATTATCCTCATGGGCTTCGGACTGGATACCGATGCCATCCACTCTCCAAACGAACATTTCGGAATCTGGAATTACCTGAAAGGAATAGAAACTATTCCGTGGTTTTATAAGTATTTTACGGAACTGAAAAAGGAGGAATAATCACTATCAACAGTTTAAACCTCACAGGTTTCCAAAACCTGTGAGGTTTTTGATCGTATTAAGTGTTTTCCTTTGATTTTAAGCTGAAGAAGTTTGTCCTGTACTGAAGAAGGTTTCGACAAGCTCAACCTGACAGGGTTCAGCGGCAAACAAAAGAAAAGATAACTACATTCAAACGTGACAGGTTTTGAAAACCTGTCACGTTTATATTCCCGAAGGTATCGTCATCAGACTTTTTTGACAAATTTCGTCAGGATCACGATTTGCTGCCCTTCCACTTTTCCTTCTATTTGTTCCGGGTTATCGTGCACCAGTGAAACTCTGCGAACGGCAGTACCTCGTTTGGCGGTTATATTTGACCCCTTTACATTCAGATCTTTAGTGAGAACCACGGTATCACCAGCTTCTATCACAGCTCCGTTACTGTCTTTATGTACAATTTCTTCAGATTTTGCATCAGAATTTTCACCGGACTTTGCCCAGGCTTTTAGCTTCTCGTCCATATACATCATATCGAGCAAATCCTGCGGCCAGCCTTCAGCACGTAAACGGTTAAGCATTCTCCACGATACTACCTGAACTGCTGGAACCGTACTCCACATACTATCGTTTAAGCAACGCCAGTGATTTGGCTCTACTTTTTCGGGATCTTCAATCTGTTCCAGGCAGGTGGAACAAACCAGAATACTCGCTTCTTCACCTTCTACCGGAGACGCGGGTACTTCGTAAACCTGAAGATTTTCAGTATTTCCACACAACTCGCACTTAGAGTCACTCCTTTGCTGTAATTTTTCCTGTAATTCCATTGGTTGATTTGAATGCGCAAAAGTAAATGAATCGGTGGAAGTTTTACGATAAACTTGTAACTCAAATGTCACATCGAGCGCAGTCGAGATGCTAGATCCTATTCCTGATTTTCATTCCCCTATATTTACAGCCGAAGTAAGATCTAAATCCGATAATTGCCATTTTAAGAGTATGCCTTTAGAGTTTAAAATCTGTGGTATTGAAAAATAAAAAATTTCATAATTTGCCCTTTATTAAACTTTTCACTTTCCACTCAAAAAACTTAATTCCCTAAAATCCGTTCTCCCAGGTCTGCCAGTAATTTTTTAGCATCACCCCTGCTCTTTTCCACTTCCTTCGCTCTTATCGTTCCATTCTCCGGAATAAGCTCATAACTAAACACAAAATTTTCATCTTTGGAAGCAGGCTCTAACGTTCCAAAACGGAGATCGTTAAAAAATAGTTTTCCGTCTTTTTCTGAAATAGTGTACCAGCCATTGCTGATGTCGATAAGCCGCTGAACATTTTTATCGTCCTTTAGATCTCCTAAGAAATGATGATTTTTAGGATATTCATAGTACTGAACGGGCTGGGAATCGAAAATGGAATAATCCCCTATCAGAAATTTATCTTCTAATTTCACATTTGCCGTCCAAAGAATCGTATTTAAAGGAGCCGGTTTTGTTTCTATATCTTCATAAGAAATCCCCTGACTTTCAAGTGAATCAGTAAACTTTCCATATGAATAGCCCTTTAGCAGTAGAGTTACCACAAGCAGATAAAAACTACTTATCCGCAGCCCCCAATAATTCAGTTTTCGTCTTTCGGGAGAAGTTCTCTTTTTCCGCATTGCAAGAATCAGGAATACGAGAAACGGAAGTGTATAAAGAGGATCGATTACAAAAATGTTCTTGTAGGCAAGTCTCAAATCCAACGGCCATAGGAGCTGAGTTCCCCATGTGGTGTGTGCATCGAGTAACGGATGCGTGACCAGGCCCCAGAACATCAATTTGGACCAGTCCTTCCAATTGGCTTCAGAATTCTTTTCTATTTTCGAAATTAGCCAGCCGAAAACGGGTGCAAAAAGAATAGAAAATACAATGGAATGACTAAAGCCACGATGAATTTCAATAGCCGTGATCGTATCTGTAAAATAGCCCACGAAGGTATCTAAATCTGGGATTGTCCCTGCAATCGCGCCGTAAAGCATAGCTTTGTTTCCGACTTTCTTGCCCAGCACCACTTCTCCTACAGAAGCTCCTAATACGATTTGTGTTATTGAATCCAAGTACTATTATTTTGAATGATGAATTTTAAATTTTGAATTATTGTAATATGATATATCCCTGTTCGTTCGTGAAGTCAGGCTGAGCCTGTCGAAGCTACTTCAATTCTACACTTCGCCAAGGAACCATAAATGTCACATCGAGCGGAGTCGAGATGCTTGTGACTCAAGATTCCGATCCATAAACTTTTCACTAAGTAACCCACCCTTCGACTCCGCTCAGGGGGACAGTCACTTCAATCCAGCCTGGAGTTGTCATTCTAAAACTTACAACAGACAACCTACCCTTCGACAAGCTCAGGGTGACACCGGAACTCCGAACAAAGAACTACAAACTACAAACTCACTCGTCCACAATTTCCATCTTCCGGAGTAGAAAAGAGGCATTCATATTTTGGCAAATTCCGTTTTTGAATTGATAGTCGAAATTGAGTTCGTCGTTAATGATTTCAGCATCAAAATAGTGGTTTTTCACTTCTGGTAATTCCGAAGAAATTTCGCATAAACTCAGATCGTGAGTGGCGATGATTCCGGTGGAATGCGATTTTAAAAGTTTCCGGACAAACTTTTTACTTCCCGTAGCTTTATCCGTACTGTTAGTCCCCTTCAGGATTTCGTCTAAAATGATAAAATAGCGGTCGGTTTTCACTTTATCTACTATAAACTTCAGGCGTTTTAATTCCGAAAAGAAATAAGACTCGTCATCATTTAATGAGTCGCTGGTACGCATGCTGGTAATCAACTTAATTGGTGAATACGTGCATGCTTCAGCACAAACCGGAAGCCCAATATTACTCATCACGATTTGCAGAGAAACGGTACGCAAAAATGTACTTTTTCCGGCCATATTTGCCCCGGTGATGATAAAGAATTCTTCATTATTAATGTTGAAGTCGTTCGCTATCCTTTTTTCCGGATTTAGAAGCGGATGCGCCAGATTTTTTGCTGAAATCCCGGTATTTTCAATACTAATCTTCGGAAAAACATACTGCGGATGGTTAAAAGCAAAATTGCCCAGTGAATTATAAGCATCTGTAAATTCTATAATTTCGAACCAGTTTTCCACATTTTGACGATAATTGCCAATCCAGCGCTCTAACTTATAGGACTGCTGCAAATCCCAAAGCAGGAATCCATTGGCAAAAAAGCCAAATAACATATTATTCCGTTGATCCAGAGCATCAATAGCTTTAGAAAACTTCCTGAAGATCGCTGAAGCCTTTTCTTTCTCAGAACGGATCATGTTTTGGTTCTTTTTCAGGATTTCTGAAGTAAAATCTTCATCTTCTATAAGCCCCAGCAGCCTGTGGTACTGGTGAAAAGTATCCTGAACCTTGCTTACGCTACCGGAAAGCAAATTTATCCTCTTCAGGAAGTATCCGGTAGTGAGAATCCCCACCAAAAACCACAGCAGCAGGTGAATTCCTTTAATATAATCAAAGGCATAGGCTAAAATGGCAATTATCGATATTATACTGAAGACCGTTGGCAGCCATTTCATAAATGCAGGTACGAAAAACCGGTAATTTTTAAACCAGTTGAGTACGGTGGCAGATGCGGTTTCGGTTTTCACCAATCTCGCCAAAGCAGTAAATTCCTGTCGCCAGGTGGACTTTTCAGCGAGTTCTTTTATAGCTTCCTGCTTACTTTCTATACCATCAATGGAATTTTCTTTAAGGATTGCGGCGAGCTTATTGGTGCCCTCGTGTAAGGCAGTCCGGTTGAGATATTGGAAAAAAGATCCTCTCCCAAAAAGATCGATATCCTGACTGTAAACATGTACAGGATCGTCATATTCACTTCCTGAAGGCAAATCCTGAAAATTGCGAGTCTTCAGGATATCAATTTCGGTTTCATTGATTTTTATGAGCTCCTTCTGTTTATCGCTCTTTTCTTTAATATCGCTATGCCTGGAAACAAGGAACAGGAAAATGACAATTCCGCCGATAATTACCGGAACCAACACATTTACATTTCCGAAGAAAAAATAGATTCCGTAGCAAATTGCCAGAAAAACCAGCAATCTGATAAGACTGGAAAACAGTAATTTTTTGGAAAGTACAGCTAACTGCTGCTCGTGAATACTTTTTTGATGAGTGTAAAATTCTAAGGTATTTTTCATTCTAAATTCTCCAGTTCTTTTCTTTGTTTTCCGGTTAGCCCCGCCACGACGAGTTTATAGGAATGATTGGTTAAATTAAAAATCATTTCGGGACTCAGCCTGCCGCCTAAAATTAAGGTATTCCAGTGCTTTTTATTCATATGATAGCCCGGTAAAATACTTTCTTCATGCTCTTCCCGCAGCTCAATCGCTTTTTCGGGATCACATTTTAGATTAATGCGCAACGGAACATCATTTAACGAAGCGAGTGCAAACATCTTGCCCATAACTTTAAAAACAAGATTATCGGGTCCAAAAGGAAGCTCTTCGGTCGCCGCTTTCTTGGCGAGGCAGTAATTTCTAAAGGTTTCGATGTTCATATTGCCAGGTTTTAAGAGCGCAACCTACGATTTCAGTTTCTTATTTTCTTCGGCTTCTTTTAAAGTAAGTGCCGTGTAGTCCAGCTTCCAGCCAATGGTTTCCACGATTTTTTCCATAAGCAGAATGGTTCCCAGCGCCTCCTTTTTTGCCTGCTCAAATAGTCCGCTTTCCGGAATTTTATCTACAATATGTCTCTTTGCATCGCGGTTAATATCGGTTAAATCTGAAGTGGTAAAAGGATTCGCCCAGCCTTCACGTTTGTCGTAATACTTGAAATCTGTTTCTACGGTAAGCAATTCCGGTTGCGGAAAATTAGTGAGAATAATCCGTTTGGATTCCGTATCACTTTCCATGCTGATTTTACTTAAATCGAAACCAATATGCGCCTTGGCATTAATCAGGATTATGGCTTTCTTTTTTCCGAGGAAAAGACTTACATACCTTTCTTTTAGATTCTCGTAATGGTAAATTTCAGCGAAATCGCCTTCTACCGTAATAAATTTGCAAACGCTACGGATTTTATCCATTAGCACTACCGACTGTTCGCTGGTATTTTCCTTTGAACGGTTAGTATTGAATTTCGCAAAAATAAAATAAGCAACCACCGCACCCACGGCCAGCCCGATAAATAAAAGCTCCATAATTAATTACCAATTTCTCCCAGATGTGTGAATTTAAAGCCTTTTTCGTACTTGAGGCCATAGCCTAAAATACGATCAAAAGCCGAATGTGAAAACAAAATTAATCCTATTAATTGTAAAATCACGTTTTGGAGAGCAAAACCCACGATCCACAGCAAAATCGCCAGGCCTTTGTGATGAAAAATATTGTAAACAAAAGCTCCGGATTTGTTCCCTCCCAGGTAACCCAGCATTCCAATATCTGGCGCGAGTAAGAGTGCAAAAAACCACCACCAGGAAAGCCCCAGAAAGCTGAAGGCGTAAATGCCCAGCGCGAGCATTGCCATTTCTTCAAGTTGTAAAGTTATTTTCATTATTGCTGAATTTTATATAAAACCGGTTTTGCCGGGGAAGCGTCATTTTCAAAAGAAGCGATTTGCAGGTTTAGCAGGTATTCCCCGTCTGTAATATTGTTGGAAACATAGATAAATTCGGTGATTGTAGCTTCCGCCCGCGTATTTTTAGGATAATTCCAGAAGGCTTTATGCGCCAGCAATTTGCCGCCGTCGCGTTCTTTATCTACAGAAGGCAGGTCGATAAGCAAATGCTGCACTCCGCATTCCCTTATATACCGCGCCGCAGCTTCTTCCAGATACGGCCAGTTGGTATTGGAATATTTTCTGCTCCGCTTTTCGATGTAATTTGGCAGCGTTCTTACAATTAAAGATTCGGCTTCGTTTTTGGCAATTTTCGACTTTAATTGCGCTTCAGTAATTATTGAATCCTCTCCTCTTTTCTCTGGTTCTACGGAAATTAATTTAGCAATGAAAAAGAATTTTTTCAGGGTTTGATTAATGCTATGGAATTCCCGGGAGATATGCCCCACGCATTCGGTATGAGTGCCATGCGCATGCGGATTAAACCTGATATTATTGAAATTAACCGAAGCTCCCTCACTCACCCTGCCAATAAAATCTCCTTCTTTTACCGGATTTATTTCCGGCGCCGAAAGATACCAGGCAACGGGATTTTTACTGTCTCCGCGTAAACCAATAGAAATATCCAGCGGCTTCGACAGGTCGATATTGTAAGTTTTAGAGCCATGATCAATTTTTGCCTTCATACGGCTAAATTAGCGAAGCTTTTTCACTATTTTAAATGCTGAATTTTATATTTTGAATTAAGGCCGGAATTTGGTTGTGAGTTGTGGGTTGGCAGTCTTAGTCAAATTTGAAAGTATGGAATTCGATGTCCCCCAGAGCGGAGTCGAAGAGCTGTTTAAAAAAGTGGAAGTTGTGGGTTTTCTCAGTTCAGGGTTCGGAGTTCAGTTTGATTATTTTGAGTTAAGGCCGGAATTCGGTTGTAAGTTGTCTGTTGTGGAGTGTTTAGCAAAAAATATAAACCACCCTCCAAAAATGCCCCTTTTCGACCTGAAGAAACCTCTTTTCTCTATTCTCTATTTTCTGCTTTTTATCTTTTTCCTCCTTTTCAAACTTAACGCTTAAAGCCTATTACTATAACTTCCCCCCTCCTTAACTCACTTGCTCTTTTGACTTTTTGCTTTTAAACCTTCAACATTAAACATTAAACATTTAAAAGTGTCTATGCGCAAGAACTACCGGTGGCTCGCCGTTAAAAGGATTTTCAGATCTGCCAACACTCGCACCGCCAAGCGTAGAAGCCCTTACCACGCTATGTTCGCCAAAGCGGCTTCTAATTTTGTCTATAGAATTATAGAGCCGTAACATTTCTTCAGAATCATCAAACAGGTTAATCTGGTAATGCCCGCCTACGAGTCCGGTGTATTTTATTCCGATAAGGCGAATCAGGAGTCGGCGCGAATAAAGCTGCTTAAAAAGCTCTTCAATTTTCGGAATCAGGATATGATCTGCACTGGTATACGGAATCTTAGCCTGTTTACTCACCGTCTGAAAATCTGAATAACGGATTTTCACACTTATACTCGAGGTAAGTTTATTACCGCGCCGCAGCTGATAGGCAAGATTCTCTGCCATTCCCACCAGCGTGGCATTTAGCTGCACCATATCTATCGTATCGCGGTTAAAAGTACGCTCTGCCGAAATAGATTTTCGCTCGTGAAAAGGAACAATAGGCGCATCATCTATCCCATTCGCCCTTTTCCAGATGGTACGCCCATTTTTGCCCAGCACACTTTCCAGCATTTCCACCGGCATTTGCTGGATAGTTTCAATTTTCCTGATCCCCAGGTTCATCAAAATCTGAAATGTTTTATTCCCGACCATAGGAATTTTACCCGCAGAAAGTGGCGCCAGGAAAGCCTTTTCTTCGCCATTGTCAATATAAAGTTCATTGTTGGGTTTTGCCTCCCCGGTGGCGATTTTGGAAACGATTTTGTTTTGTGAGAGTCCGAAAGAAATTGGCAGCCGGGTTTCTTTTATAATCGTTTCCCTTAGTTCGTGAGCAAATTTCCTTATTCCGAAAAATTTATCCATCCCGCTAAGATCTGCATAGAACTCATCTATACTCGCCTTTTCAAAAGCGGGCACCCTGTTTTTAATAATTTCGGTTACGAGATGGGAGTGCGCGGTATAAACCGAAGAATCTCCTTTTATCACTACAGCCTGCGGACAAAGCTGCCGGGCTACTTTCATGGCCATACCAGAATGCACTCCAAATTTACGGGTTTCATAACTGGCTGCGGCCACCACGCCCCGGTCTCCCATTCCGCCCACAATCAGCGGCCTGTTTTCCAGCCTTGAATCCCTTACTCTTTCTACGGAAACAAAAAAACTATCCAGATCCAGGTGGATGATTGATTTATTTTTCTTCATTGCAATTTGGATTATTTCCCTCTAATAGGAATAAGTCCAAAATTATAAAATAAATTTGTGGCCAGTGCGGAAAGAATAGTTAAAAAGGAATGTTTCCTGTTAAATGGAATTTGTCCAATTAAGGAGGAGGCTGGAAGAAATTAAACCTTAATTCTCATTAAATCTTGTATTTTTATGCACAAAGCTTTTCCCCATTGAAAGTAATTCAAGTCACCTGTGCTATTATAGAGAAGAACGACAAGATTCTTTGCGCCCAACGAAGCGAAAAAATGAATCTTCCTCTTAAGTGGGAATTTCCAGGAGGCAAGAAAGAAAAAGATGAAAATCTTAGAGAATGTATTCATAGGGAAATTCTTGAAGAGTTAGGTGTGGAAATTAAAATTTCCGAACAACTTCCTTCCAATAAACATCAATATTCACATGATAAAATAATTGAACTTATTCCATTTCGCTGTTCCCTGCAAACATTTGAAATTGATTTAAAAGAACATCTGAAAATAGAATGGGCATCCAAATCTCAGTTAATACAATTCGACTGGGCTGAAGCAGACATTCCTATTGTTCAATATTATATACAGAATTACAAATGAATTTTGAAACTGGTCTTTACGAACAGCTAATAAATAAATTGGTTGCAAATAAATTAGAATCCATTGATTCTGAAAAATTTCACATCAGCGAAACTACACTAGACAAAGAAGAGGCTTCACAATATCTAAGTCTTTACTTAGCTGAAACAATTAAATTTGCTCTTAATGAGATTAAGGAAAAAGATCGCCCTTTAAAACAAATTGAGCTTTCCAATAAGATAATTCAACTATTAGTCTCAGAGCTCAAAAATGTAGAACTATCTGATAATCTATTAGAAAGTGAAGGCAAAATACTGCAAGCCGTTTTTTCAAAATTAAATTTCCCGTTTTCCAATTTAGAAGCGCGATTAAAAGAAATTACACCTTATACTCGCTTAAGCCAAAGCGAACTATTCACTGGCAACAATGTTGGAATTTCTTTGGAAAGTGAATTGAGAAAAGAAATTCTTTCTTCAGATGAAATTTACTGGTTAGTCTCGTTTATAAAGTATTCTGGAATTCGGATATTTAAAAAAGAGCTGGAGGAATTTACAAACAGTGGTAAAAAATTAAAGATTATCACCACTTCTTATATGGGAGCCACGGACGTGAAAGCCGTTGAATACCTGTCCTCTTTACCTAATACCGAAATAAAAGTTTCTTATAATTCTGAACACGAACGTCTGCACGCAAAAGCTTATCTATTTTTAAGAAACTCAGGTTTTCATACTGGTTATATCGGTTCATCGAATCTTTCTCGATCTGCTCTAACAAATGGTTTAGAATGGAATTTAAAAGTGACTACACAGGAAATTGGACATATTATTGATAAATTTCAAAAAACCTTCGAGACGTACTGGGAAGATCCAGAATTTGAATTTTATGAAAAGGGAAAGGATCGAGAAAAATTAAGTAGTGCTCTTAAAAGACAAAGTTCATACGGCACAAATCAAATCACGACCTTCTTCGACCTAAAACCATATCCATACCAGGAGGAGATCTTATCCAAACTGCAATCTGAGAGAGAGGTGCACAACAGGCATAAAAATTTATTAGTCGCAGCCACTGGGACAGGAAAAACAGTTATTTCAGCGTTTGATTTTAAAAGATTTTATTCTAAAAATCCCAGTTCAAACTTTCTATTTGTTGCTCATCGAAAAGAAATTTTACAACAGGCACAAATAACATTTCAGCACGTCTTACGGAATTCTAATTTTGGTGAACTATGGGTAGATGGAAATGAACCTGAAAGATATAATCAAATTTTCGCTTCCGTTCAGACTTTACACAGTCGATTAAAAAACCTTGAACTGGCGTCTGATTTCTTTGACTACATAATAGTTGATGAAGTGCATCACATAAAAGCGGATAGCTACCGACCAATTCTCAAAAGATTTGATCCCAAAATTCTCTTAGGATTGACAGCTACACCAGAAAGAATGGACGGAGGAGACATAGCAGAAGATTTTCACAACAAAATTGCTGCGGAGATAAGATTACCGGAAGCATTAAATCGGAAGCTCTTAAGCCCATTTCAATATTTTGCTCTATCTGATGCGATTGATCTGTCCAATGTTAATTGGAGAAATGGAAAGTACGAAATAAAAGAACTTACTAAACTTTATACTGAAAATGACAGACGTGTTTCCGACATTATCCATAACTGTGAAGAATATTTAACTGATATAGATGATGTACAGGCTCTAGGATTTTGCGTAAGTCAAGATCACGCAAAATATATGGCAGAAAAATTTACAATAGCAGGTCTAAAAGCTGATTATTTGGTGAGTAGCAATAGTTCAAACAGAGAAGTTTTGAGAAGTCAGCTCCTGAAAAAGGAAATAAATTATCTTTTTGTAGTAGACATTTTCAATGAAGGAGTAGATATTCCAAATATTGATACTGTTCTTTTTCTTAGACCTACAGAAAGCTTGACTGTCTTTCTACAGCAATTAGGCCGTGGCCTCAGACTTGCAGAGAATAAAGACTGCTTGACTGTCCTGGATTTTGTTGGAAATGCCCGTCCAGAGTACGATTTCGAGCATAAATTCAGAGCACTTGTAGGCAAATCTCATACATCTATAATTAAAGAAATAGAAGATGAATTTCCCCATTTACCTTTAGGCTGTTCAATTGTACTGGAGAAAAAAGCCAAGGAAGTAATCTTAAGAAACATAAGGGAAGCAACTGAATTTAGGAGACCTCAGCTCCTCCTTAAAATTCAGAAGTTTAAACATCATTCTACACTTCCGCTTACCTTAAATAATTTTCTAGAATTCCATCACCTCAAACTTCAACAAATTTACAAGAAAGGAAGCTGGAAAAGATTATGTGCAGATGCAGGAGTTATTTCAGATTTTACTGAGCCTCAAGAGAAAGAACTAACAACTTGTATGCAGAAGAAGCTTATACAATGTAATTCATTAAGTTATTTGCACTTTATTCAGAAGGTAATATCTGAAGATACAGATCTCGATTTATTAAATAATGAGGAAGAGATTATGCTTCTCATGTTCCATTATGATGTATGGCAAGAAGCCGGAACAAAATTAGGATTCAAAAATGTTAAGGAGAGTATTGTATCACTTAGGAAAAACAAGGTGATGCTTCAAGAAATGCAAGAATTCACAGCTCATCAAATTGAAAAAATAGAATTTGTTGAAAAAGATATAGATTTACGCTTCCCTTTCCCCTTAAAACTCCACGGCAGATATAACAGAGAAGAAATTTTAGCTGCAATAGGAATGAGCACATTCAGCAAAAAATCGTCCAATCGCGAAGGATCTGCTTTTAATAAAAAACTAAACGTTGAGGCATTATTCGTGACGCTAAAAAAGACTGAAAAAGAGTATTCTCCCACCACTATGTATGAAGATTATGCTGTGAACAAAAATCTTTTTCATTGGCAATCGCAAAACAGCATTTCTCCAAATTCTCCAAAAGGAGAATCTTACATACAACACAAAAATATCGGAAAGAGAATTTTACTTTTCGTAAGAGAACAGAACGTAGATGAATATGGATTTACTATGTCTTACACATTCTTGGGGGAAGCAGAATTTATAAAGTCCAAAGGAGCGAAACCTATGAGTGTAGAGTGGAGACTTCATGAGCCAATGCCATCTTACATTCTAAAAGAAAGTCAAAAATTAGCTGTTGGTTAAGCATGTCAGAAGAATAATTAGATTAATTAGTGCAGATATTGGAGAGAAATTCAAAGTAGCACCCTGAATTTATTTGAGCTCGAAAGATATAAAAAAGAACGTGAAGCGGCTTTACCTTTTTCCGCATCATTGACTGATTTGATGAAAGTCGTGATATGATTATCAGACCTTTATTCCTTCCCCTTTACCAGTCTATTTTATAAAATGCTTTTTTAGAAATTGCTTCCAAAAGATTTGTTTCAGCTCCAATTTCATCTGAATTCAGCTCCTGATAACTTTCATCAATCTCGTGGATAATCAGAAACTCTTTGAAGTGTGGCCTATAACTTATCCTTTTGCTGCTCTTACCCCAACCTCCGGCTACGAGAATAAAAAAATCTACGAAATCTCCATTTTCTTTAAAGGATTCAGCTTTAAAATGTTCCATATTCTTTATAAGCACGTAATTCACAATACAAAATTAGTGGATAACCAAGTTAAGAGTTTTTAGCACATGATAAAAAAATTCTTCTTTAAATTCATTTTTAGCTCTACTTTCGCTTTTTCTCCAAGGAAAACAGGAATAGATTTCGGAGTTCAAATTCATTCTAAATCAAAAAAGCCCTTCCTGCAATATTCTCCAAAAAGGGCATTTTTGATATCTATTATTTTCTAGCTCTTGCTATTCTTCACTTCCTCAATCCACCGGTCAATTTGTCTTCCAGCAACTGCAAAGGCACCGTTCCGATTTCCAGCACTTTATTGTGATATTTCCGAATATCAAATTAGTCTCGCTACTCTGATTTTAGCAGCTGTAGTAAAAGTTTTAAATATTGTTGAAATCTTAGGATGAAACAACTATGATAGGAAAACCTGTTTTGTGGAAAACTAAAGGTCTAAACTTCGGCTATTCATTATCTATTGCTTATTTACTGCTATTGAATAAATTAGAAAAACATTTGAAATTATGAACCCTCTACATCAACTTCAGCAAAAAATAGAAGAGCTAGACCTCTGGGAGCGGGATTTCAAACCTCTTCGCAACGAATATATTAAAGTAGCAGGAAGTATAGACACTAATATCTATTTTGTAAAAGAAGGCAGCCTAAGGATTTTCGTGGTAGATAAGGAAGAGGAGCTTACCATCAGGTTTGCTTATAAATACAATTTTGTGGCTGCACTGGACAGTTATATTAGCCAGCAGCCTTCTGATCTTTACATTCAGGCACTGAAAAAGTCACAACTAAAGGTAATTGGAAAGAAGAAGTTTATGGACTTTATCTTCAGCAATAAAGAAAACCTGAAACTGTGGCACGTAATTTTAGAACAATTAGTTTTTCAGCAAATGGAAAGGGAAAGAGACTTACTTACCTCCTCCCCTTCCGAAAGATATCAAAGAGTCCTGCAAACAAGTCCGCAACTATTTCAGGAAATTCCGAACCGCTACATCGCGTCGTACTTAAGAATGACTCCGGAAACACTTTCAAGGTTAAAAAAGTCTTGATTTGAATCAAGATTTTGGTTTTCAGAAACTTCGATATTTGTTTTAAAGTTCAACAACATGAAAATAGCTTCCGAAGACTTAATTTCTGATTTAAAAGCACGTACCCTTCAAAACCTTCGCAAAGCAGAACAGATGAAAAAGCTTCCACTGGAAAATTTAAACCATAAAGTTAATGATCATTCCTGGAGTGCTTTAGAATGCATTAAACACCTTAACCTCTACGGAGAGTATTACTTGCCGGAGATAGAAAAGAGAATAAACCAAAGGGACTACGCTGCTGAAGAAAAATTTGCATCTGGCAAGCTTGGAAATTATTTTGCTAAAATGATGCTTCCCGGTGAAAAGATGAAGAAAATAAAAACCTTCAGGAACAAAAATCCCAATGGCAGTAAATTGGATAAGGAAGCATTGGAAGAATTTATTATTCAGCAAAATAAAATATTGGACCTCCTGGAAAAAGCAAGAAAAATTAGCCTCAATAAAACTAAAACCTCTATTAGTATTACAAGCTTTCTTAAATTAAAGTTGGGAGACACCTTAAGAGTGGTAATATATCATAATGATCGCCATATGCTACAGGCGCAGAAAGCACTTGAAATAACATAATTCAATCACTTCAGAATCCTCAAAATTCAAACACAACTTCTATAAATGCTTTAAAAATTTACCGATCTCAATTATTTTTCGTAAATTATATCACTTTTCATTAAAAAATAAATAGTTATGGAAGATGCTTCGCAAAATTCGAAACTAGTAAGGGAATGTGTAGGAGATTTTATTTTTAAAAAGAATAGTGGCATTAAAAGAAATGATTCGGGAGCACTTACGCTTCCGCAGGAAATAAGCTTTTACAAATTGGGAGGGAAATTTATAAAGATTGAAATGATGAATTCCGGATCTTCGAAAAAATCCTCTAGAAAGCAGAAAATTTTTCGCTGCGCTTATAAAATGATGACGCGGTTTAACCGCTCCCTCAATTAACCCAGCATCCTTCAGCAGTACTAAGAATCTAAATTAATAAAGGCCGATAATTAGCATTTAAAGCTGCCACCTTACCGACCTTCATTTCAGTAAAATTCCTGGTTTAAAAAACCGATTTCCAGGTTCTAATCAGAATTTCCTTCAGAAGAAATATCCAGAAGTTTTATTTTCCACTGGCTGTCACTATCGTCCTGTTCCCAAATAATGGTATAAGTTCCTTCCCCTGGCGTACTTTCTTCTTCCTTAGAAAATGTCCCGGCCTGGTACCTGATTTTTTCACCCGAACTATTCACCATAGCTTCCCTAGTAAGACCTTTCATCGCAACAGAATTATTATTTAACCACATCCTGATACTATCGGTATCCTTCACGCCTTTACCGCCGGTTAGCAACACCGCATCATCTGCAATTATTTCGGCAAGTCCCAAAGTATCTTCCTGGTTCAACAACTCGTCCCAGTCCTTCATCAGGTTTTCGGGATCTCCCACTTGCTTCTCTACAGTAGCCCTATCTTCTACGTCTACTTCCTGTTCTTCAATTTCTTCAATATTTTGTTGATTTTGCTGAGCATCATTACAGGAAGCAATGGCTACAAAAAACAATAAAAACAATAATTTAGAAATTTTCATAGTTTCTGGTTTTTTTGATTTACCTCTTAAGATAAGCATTCTGAAGTAAAATTTATAGCTCCGGAAGTCCTTTTGGAATAAAATAACATTTTATGTGAACAGGAAACAGGAAGCAGGAGACAAGAGACAATAGACAATAGACAATAGACAATTAAAAATGTTAGAAAAATGAGATCACACTTCGACAAGCTCTGTGTGACATTCCAAACACAAAGAAACTATAGTGATAACATTATCAAATTTTCAAATTAGCACATTTTCAGATCAACACAGTCCGGCTGAGCCTGTCGAAGCCCTCCACTATCTCATCAGCAAATCTTCAAATTACTTTATGACCCGGCCTATCGAAAGTTTATCGTAAAATTTGAAGTGAAGGCAACGTAAAATTTTATGCTGTTTGAGCTGTGCAGAAATTAGTACTTACAAAAAGTATGACAGCGAGTTCACAAAATTTAGGTGCCGAATGAAAAATTTAGATAAAGTTTCGTAAGCCTTGATTTTTTGTTTCTTTTTCATCTAAGGAAAAAGAAAGAGGGGAAATAGAATTACGAGGTATGAAGTTGGAAGTACGAAAAAGGTCGAAAATTGGCTTTTTGGAGGTTCTATCTTAAACGGAAACAGGAAACAGGAAGCAGGAAGCAGGAAACGGGAGACAGGAAACGGGAAGCAGGAGACAAGAGCCATGACTCAAAGATATTAGAAAAAAGATCAAAACACACTTCGACAAGCTCTGTGTGACAATGGAAGCTACAGTCCGGCTGAGCCTGTCGAAGCCCTCATTATTTCATCAGTACATTTTCGAATTTAGAAATTTTCAAATTACAACTTCCTAAGCCAGAAAGCATCTCGACTCCGCTGTGACATTGTGGACAACAATGAACTACCAATAAAATTAGAAGTACCATCAGTAAACCAAACCATTGTACCAAAGAAACATTTTCACATCTCCTTTAACTCGTTAAATTCTTGTTATTTACAAACCTCTTAACTCCTTCTCCAGTGAGAATATTGGATATTTAGGAAAAAGTGAAAAAGAATGATTTTAAAGAATAAAGTAGCAGTAATTACAGGAGCAAGCAGCGGAATTGGAAGAGCAATTGCTAAAAAACTTTCTAAGGAAGGTTGCCATGTCGCCCTCGCCAGCCGTAGTGTAGATAAATTGAAAGAACTGCAGATGGAAATCGGAAATAAAAGTATGGTCGTGGAGATGGATGTAAGTCTCACCGATAGTGTGGCTAACGGTTTTAAAGAGATAATAAGAGAATTTGGCAGGATCGATATTTTGGTAAATTCAGCAGGTGTTATGCCGCTTACCTATCTAAAAAACCGTCATCTGGATGAATGGCTGCAAACCGTAGAAGTGAATCTAAAAGGTTGTCTCCGGTGTATATACTCGGTACTTCCGCATATGAAAAAACAGGAAAACGGACATATAGTAAACATAGCATCTGTAGACGGAAAGGAAATTTTTGAAGGCGGTGCCGTATATGGCGCTTCAAAAGCAGCGGTTATTGCACTGTCAAAAGCCATGCGAATGGAACTTTCTACGGAATTCAACATCCGCGTTACCGCGATAGAACCGGGAACAGTCGCTACCGATCTTCGGGAGGACATTACAGATCAGGAATTACTGGAAGACAAAGATTACAGTGAAGACGAGGCGAAACTGGATACGGAAAATATAGCCGATGCTGTTTTTTACGCAGTTTCACAACCGGAAACTGTAAATGTTAATGAGTTATTAATTAAACCAACAGGAAAAGCATAATTAAAAATAAATACTAATCTAAATTTGACAAATATGAATGATGCAGTAATAAAAACCGGAGAAAAACTCGTAACCCGCGGCAGCGACCTTGTTGCAATGGGAGGAAAACTATTGGCAAAAGCCACAGCTTTTAAAGTAGGCAAAACCCTTGCCACCCGCGGCGGAGTTATTGGCGTGGGCGTAGCAGCAGCAGCGGGTGTAGGTTACCTTGCATATAAATATATACAAAGTAACAGCGACGAGATCAACGAGAAAAAGAAAAAGTTCAAAAATAAATTCAACAAAAAGAAACACAAGATCGAGCAGGAAAACCAGGACCTTAGTGGAAATTACAAAGGTGTAAAAGGAGATAAAAAGATTGTGATTTAATTTTTTCTACCACATTCAAAATTATAGCAGGCAGTCCAAAAATGGATTATTTAGCTGTCTTAATGGCTTCGGATTGTACAGGATTTCTATGTACTTCAAAATACCGGAATTATTTTAGCAGTGCGATAATTGCCATTTTTGGACTGCCTCTTTTTTTCTCGTATTATTTGTATATTTAAAAGATAACTCTGCTTTTCATGAAAAATATTCTGTTGCTTTTCTTCGCCCTCTCCATCATTTCCCCTTCTGTTTCCCAGGAGCAACAACCTGCACAAAGAGAAATTAAAAAAGGGAAAATTGGTGGTTATTATGATGCCAAAAAAGATCTATTTATCTATCTGGGCGTTCCTTTTGCACAGCCCCCGGTTGGAGAATTGCGATGGAAGGCTCCACAGGAGTTGGAAGAATGGGAAGGAGTAAAAGAAACCACTAAATTTGGCCCTTCGCCTGTGCAGGCAAGGATTTTCGACGATATGGTTTTCCGTAGTGACGGCCAAAGCGAGGATTGTCTTTATCTTAATGTATGGACGCCTGCTAAAAGGGGCACTGCAAAGCTCCCCGTGCTGGTTTATTTTTACGGCGGCGGCTTTGTAGCCGGCGATGCGTCTGAACCCCGATATGACGGAGCTGCCATGGCTCAAAAAGGCATTATTGCGATAACGGTAAATTACCGACTCAATATTTTCGGATTTTTTGCCCATCCCGAACTCAGCGAGGAAGCTGAATATAATGCTTCAGGAAATTATGGACTTCTGGACCAGCATGCGGCTTTACAATGGGTTCAGGATAATATTGCGGCTTTTGGCGGCGATCCCAAAAAAGTGACCATTGCGGGAGAATCTGCCGGTTCGGTTTCTGTGAGCGCACAAATGGCCTCTCCCCTTTCCAAAGATCTTATTGCTGGTGCAATTGGCGAGAGTGGCGCTGCTATAAAACCCACTCTGGCGCCTGTTTCTTTAGCTGAAGCTGAAAAAAACGGAGCTGAATTTGCTGAAAAAAATGGCTATACTTCTATTGAAGAAATGAAAGCAGCGAGTACTGCTGAAATATTTGAAAGTTATAGAAAGTCAGATGCTTTCAGGTTTTCCAGTGTTATCGACGGCTACTTTTTACCGGAAACACTTCCGGAAATCTTCAGGAAGCGAAATCAGGCGCAAATTCCGTTGCTTTTAGGATGGAATTCTGCCGAAATTCCGGGT
Organism: Autumnicola patrickiae; assembly: GCF_031846525.1. NCBI lineage: Bacteria > Pseudomonadati > Bacteroidota > Flavobacteriia > Flavobacteriales > Flavobacteriaceae > Autumnicola > Autumnicola patrickiae. The sequence goes on along the minus strand of NZ_JAVRHM010000009.1, from coordinate 117,453 downwards.
ACAGCCTTTATGCAGGACGAATCCTATTCCGAAGAAAATTACATTGAAAAAGTAAAAGAAACCTATCCTGAAAACTTTGAAGAAGTTCTGAAGCTTTATCCCCACAGTTCTGCAGACGAAATTGAGAAATCTGCCACCGCTTTGGCTTCAGACAGCTTTATCTCCTACAGTACCTGGAAATGGTTTGACCTGCACCGCAAAAACAGTAACGAACCCGTCTACCGCTACCTCTATAGCAAATTAAGGCCGTCGCTTAATAATCAGGATTCTGAAAATGCACCACAACAGCAACCGATTGGTGCTCCACACGCCGCAGAGATCGAATATTTTATGGGCAACCTGGATCTATTTGATACTTACGATTGGACAGAAGAGGATTTTACAGTTTCTGCGACCATCATGCAATATTTGGCAAACTTCATTAAAACCGGAAATCCAAACGGAGAAAACCTTCCCGAATGGCCGGCTGCAGAAGCTCATGATGCCACCCCGCCGGTAATGATTATCGACTCAAAGTCTAAATTTAAAGATGCAGAAAAAGACGACAGGTATTTATTCCTGGATAAAGCTTACGGCAATATCGGGGAATAATAAGTTACAATAAATAGAATAAGGTTTTCGTGGCAGCAACAATTTCTATAAAAAATCATCTTTTTTGTCTCTTAAAATCTTGGGATACAGGATCGGTTATCCTTTAGATTTTGAGGATTTTGTTAAACATGGCTTCAGCTTAGTTAAAGATGTTTAAAAGGTTTTGAAAATGGGGTTGATTCAGATTAACTTTAAAGAAACAGGAGTGTTTAAAAGCACAAAAGTTTCCACCTGATAAAGGTGTTTGATCAAAAAAAATCAACTTAATTTAAAAACAACAACATTATGGATGTAGCGAAAACAGCAAAAGAAACAGGAGAAAAAGCAGCAAAAATATGGGCTGCAAAAAAAGGATTGGGATTATTCGGAGGTCTCTTAAAATGGGGTGCCATTGCAGGGGTAGCTTATCTTGGATACAAAATATATAAAGATAATGCAGAATAAATTCTGCACATAGATGTAGCCTAATTTGGCTTCAATATATATTTTGAAGTCCATTTTTTAAATAAACAGATGTTAAATGGAAAGCTTATAAAGATATTTTAAGCTTTCCATTTAAAGTTAATGGCAATAACATTACCATCACATGGGGATTAGCACTACATTTATTTTTATTATAAACGTTGAGTGGGCAAACAGAATTGGTTTGTGAAGCGGATTAAGGTACTTTTATTTTTAATTAAACTTGGTATTGAGTGACATTAAAAGGGCTTCGACAGGCTCAGCCTGACGACGCTATGAGTATCTTTGTGTCACACCAATCGAAGATGCAAAGGCGCATGTTGACCACTGATAAGATTATTAAGTAAAAGGTTCTTTAATTATTTAGCACATTGCTTCCCACACCGGGGTTTATAATTTGAGAAACAAGCTAAAAACAGCAAATGAGTAGATATCAGGATGATTTGAGCAATATGAGGTCACTGGATCTCTACCTGCAAACCCTTAGTGACAAGGAGTACAGGAAAATAAAAAGCAAAATTAACTCCCATAGATTAGCTACCGCCCCACTGGCTGGTATGGATATTTCCTCCACCAGTTTCCACTCTGCTTTAAACAGAAAGAGAAAAGAAAGGGAACTAAAAAGCCTGAAACAATTTCAAAAAAGATTCGAATGGCAATTCGATATTAATTCGGTTCTGGATGAAGAGTACGATGCGCTGGTATTAACCGATGCAACCCGTGTAATTAATTGGGTAAGCAAAGGATTCTATGAGATGACAGGATATGCTGCCAGTTTTGCCATTGGACGCACTCCCGATTTCCTACAGGGACAAAATACTCCTGAAGAGATTAAAAAGAGGGTGTCACGTAAATTAAAAGAGGAAATTATTTTCACTGAAACATTTACAAACTACAGAAAGAATAACGAGGAATATTTATGCGAAATCACAATTATTCCGTTGCGCTCCTACGGCACAGAACTAACTCATTTCCTGGCGCTGGAAAGAGAAGTCGCGGCTTAAAGATGTGCTGATTCGGAAAGTTTGATAATTGCCTAATTGTAGAAGCTTCATTTATTTTTAGTCCCGGAATGTCACGTCGAGCGGAGTCGAGACGCTTTTAAATCGAATTAACGTACAAAGCGACACTCCAAAATAATTATTATCGACCTGTTCATTCTTCTTTTCCTTGAATGAAAAGAAACAATCGCGATTGCTGGGGTTTATTGTCACACTGACCCTGTCGAAGTGTGAATTTTATTTCTGAACAACTTAAAGAGACAGCTCAAAAATGGCAATTATCGTCTAGAGTTGCTACTCACGAATCATTTCAAATTTCATAAATCTTCAATAGGTCGGTTCATAAAAGAAATGTGAGAATTTGCTGATTTTAAAATTTACTGATGACCTAATCGTACGTCCCTCTTTCGTATGTTCTAATTTATTTTTAGTTCCGGAATGTCACGTCGAGCGGAGTCGAGACGCTTTTAAATCGAATAAACGTAGAAAGTGACACCTCAGTTGTTGGTTCCCTATATCCGAACGCTGACAAACCACGAACTTTTTACCAAAGTAGAGAGCGCTCTTCCTGTTATAAAATTCCTAAACTTTCCCTTTAAAGCTCCCTGTTCTTTTTTATGCTCCTTTTAATCTTTAAATTTATAAAAAACAGAAGATCATGAACTATAGAACACTGGGAAAAACTGGTTTAAAAATTTCAGAAATTTCACTTGGAACCTGGCAGGTTGGAGGAAAATGGGGATCCGGGTTTGATGATGAAAAAGCCGATCAAATTATAAATGCTGCGATAGACCAGGGTGTGAATTTTATAGATACTGCTGATGTTTATGAGGAAGGTCTAAGTGAAAAAGCGGTAGGACGGGTAGTACGCTCCCGGTCTGAGGAAATATATGTAGCCACAAAATGTGGAAGACAAATTAATCCGCATACCAACGAAAATTACACTCCGGAAGCACTTGTAAAGTTTGTGGAAGACAGCTTGAAAAGAACCGGACTCGAACGCCTGGATCTTGTGCAACTGCATTGCCCGCCCACAGATGTTTACTATCGTCCCGAAATCTTTGAAGCTTTTGACAAACTTAAAGATCAGGGGAAAGTGCGCAACCTGGGAGTGAGCGTAGAAAAGATCGAAGAGGGCATAAAAGCAATGGAATATGATAATGTTGCTACTGTTCAGATTATATTTAACCTCTTCAGGCAACGTCCCTCAGAGCTATTTTTCTCGGAAGCGAAGAAAAAAGATGTCGGAATTATTGCCAGAGTGCCGTTAGCCAGTGGATTACTTACCGGGAAATTTGATTCCAATACTCATTTTGATAAAGAAGATCACAGAAACTTCAACAGGAATGGAGAAGCTTTTGACAAAGGGGAGACTTTCGCAGGAGTCGATTTTGAAAAAGGGTTAAAAGCAGTGGACGAATTAAAAGCGCTCTTTCCGGACGCAAAAAACCTAGCCCCTATAGCTTTACAATGGATCCTTCAGTTTGAAGAAATAAGCTGTATCATTCCGGGTGCATCTAAAAAAGATCACTTATTATCAAATACTTCAGTTTATGATCTTCCGCCGTTATCTTCGGAAAAAATAGAAAAAATGAATGCTATTTATGATAAATACATCAAGCCGGAAGTTCACCAGCGCTGGTAGATTTCAATATCGGTAGCTAACAGCAATGCTGTTCTACAAGCAACAGTTTTATATTAAGAGGCCGTCCCAAAATGCCAGTTTTCGTCATATGAACCAATTTTAGAATGACGTTAAATTCATTTTTGAACGGTTTTATCTTTTCCTCAGGTTTTTCAGCTATTACTGAGCATTAAACTCTTTCACCATAAGTGGGTATTGTGCTGTAAATGCTTTTCTTCTAATTTTACTGAAAAAGATAACTTCAGAATAAATATTCCTTCGACTCAAACTTTGTTTTTGACCAAATCTATCGGATTTAGTTTAAGCTGTATTTTGTTCAGTTTAAGCCTATAAAATATTCAGAAGAAAAACTATCTTTCTTACTATTTTCAGCTTTAAAAGCTAGGGCTTTTGGTAAATGGTAATTTTGAAATTTTTATATGTAATACACCCTCACAATGATTTCTGAAGAAAATAATGCTGCTGAAAATCTTCATATTTTAATTATTGAAGATGAGATCCTGGTTGCAGAGAATATTGAGAAAATCCTCAGTAAACAGGGCGATTTTGTATTTTCTATTGCGGCTAATGAGAAAGAAGCGCTAAAACTTTTCAGAAAAAATCCTGCTAAATTAATTATAAGCGATATTCATCTTAATGAGAGCGCAGACGGGACAAGCATCGTAAAAAAGATCCAGAACGAACAATGGGTGCCGGTAATTTATATCTCTGCTTATACCGATAAAAGTTTCCTGGATTCTGCGTTGGAAACCGAACCTGTGGTATACCTCGTAAAGCCATTTCTTGAGCGCCAGTTACTGGTAGCTTTTTCTATTGCCCTGAATAAAATTGAAAAAATCGATCTTGGTAATGCTGTTGCCAAACCCAGTAGCAGGGAATTGCAAATTATAGGATTGCTCACCCGCGGATTTAACAGCCGGGATATCGGAAATATCCTTTTCCTTAGCGAACATACAATCAAAACCCAACGCAAAAATCTTCTTAAAAAATTTGACGTGGCTTCTACTTACGAATTAATAGCCCTGGCAGCCCGGCTAAAGTGGGTGAAAAATGAATAAAGAATCGATGGCAATCTCTCACTTCTTAAAATCGCTGAGCGGAACTGAAGGACTGGAAATTGAACAGAGGATTTTTAATGTTTCCTCGTTTTCAATTTCTGTTTTTGCGCTGGTAGGGACGGTAATAAATTATATTATAGGCCTAAACATGGCTGTTGTTGGCTTAAGTTTTATAGGCAGCATCATCGCTTTTTATCTATTTTATTTATCGAGATACAGGAATAAATATTCAAATCAATTAATAAGTTATTACCTGATAGCGATAATTACAGTTCTGGGCATCATGTACTTCTATAACAATGGGCTTGGAGGCACGGTCGCCTTCCTTATAATTGTACTCCTAAACGTCTTTATTCTGGTTGCGCCGGCAAGATTTCAATATAAAATAGCTGGTATTCTGTTTCTTTTCTATGCAACCCTGCTCATCCTGGAGCTTAACTTTCCTGGTTGGATTACTCCGTATTCCTCCAGGGGTGAAGCGGTGATAGATCATATGACCACCATGTTTTATTCTATGGGATTGACGACTTATGTAATTATTAACTTCAGGAACAAAATGCTGAAGGACAGAAGGGAAATCCTGAAACAGAATAAGGAAATTCAAAGTCAGAAGATGGAAATTGAAAGCAGGCAGCAGGAACTTCAAAGAACCGTCAACGAATTGCAGGAAAGAAATACCTTTATCGAAACCCTGTTACGGGAATTGAGTCATCGTGTAAAAAACAATCTCCAGCTGGTAATAAGTATACTGGATATGCAGATTATTGAAGATGAAAAGTCGGCTCAGCAATCCCAGGTACAGGAAACCAAGAATAGGCTTACGGCCCTTATTTTGGTGCATCAGCGGTTGTATGGACAGGAAACGGGTGTTGCTATTTTTATGCCTGATTATATCAAGGAACTTTGTGAGTCTATAGAATTCTTTAATAAACCCAAGACTTCTGAAGGCGAAATTATCTCATATTATGTCGAGCCTATTGATTTAAATGTTGAAAAGGTAATTTCGCTGGGTCTTATCATAAACGAAATTATTACCAACTCCTTTAAACATGCTTTTCAGGACGCTGAACATCCTAACATTACAATACGTTTTAGGTTCATAGATTCGCAATACCATCTGCAAATAGAAGACAACGGTTCAGGCTTTGTTTACAACAAAGACAACAACAGGACAGGAATGTCTTTAATCCACTCCCTTACAAAACAGCTAAACGGAAAATTAACTATTGATACTGGACCCGGTAAAGGCTCAAGCTTTTCCCTGAATTTTTAAACCTGAAACCACTATATTTCCCTTCAGAAAAAAAATAAAGAACAATAAGAGGATCGTGCATCTTGATTTAAATATTTAAAGAAAAGTCTCACACGATTGAAGGAAAAACCTCTTTTTAAGCCCTTTTTTAATAATATCCAACCAGTTAAAAGGTTTCTATTTAATTTCTTATGCAAAAAATTATTCACTACAGTTTCACTCGCTAAAAATCTGGTTATCAGAAATTTATATTCACTTTGACTTATTTAAACATAGGAATACACTTACAATATATAACATTATAATGTAGTCATTTTGAGATAATTACCTATATTGTTAAAAATTTAACAGGTAGGATGGAAACGGAAAACCACAAAATCTCAGAATTATGGAGAAGGGAATATTCTTCAGAAATTCTGCAATATTCACGTTATCAGATCACTGAACAGTTCGAGAGGATGGCTGCTCTTTTTGCTCCGGGCGAATCTTACTTCTACATTTTAAATATGCACAATCTTGAATTGGATTATATCTCCCCCAGTGTAGAAAAATTTGCAGGAATATCTCCTGAAAACCTGACTATGGATGAGCTACTAAAACTTGCACTTCCGGAGGAAATTGAAAAACTGGAAAAAAAGGAACTGGTAATAAAAGATTTTTTTTGCCACTATCTTACACCCTCTGAGCTCACGAAATACAAAATAATCTACAGTTATAAAATGGTAGATCATAAAAAGAGGACCAGGGTTATGCTCATGCAGGCCACTCCAATATCAGTTTCAAAAAATAATATGCCAATGCACGTCTTTACTATTCACTGTGACATCACGCACATTGCAGCGAATAGCACACGAAGTGTTTCTTTTGTAAATCTCCAGGGTGGAAAATCGTTTTATAATGTTCCCGTAGATAAAGGTATTTTTAAACCCACTATGGGAAGTGCAGAATCCGATATTTCCGGCTCCCTCACAACCAGGGAAAGAGAGATTGTAGATCTTCTTGCACAAGGTTACGGTGCCAAGCAAATTGCAGATCATTTAAATCTTTCTATCCATACAATACACACCCATAGAAAAAATGTTCTCGCTAAAAGCGGTTGTAAAAATACTGCTGAGCTCATTGCGGAAAGTATGATGGCAGGAATTTTAAGATGAAATGGGAAAAAATTTAAGAATTTAAACTTTGAAGATGTTGAAAAAGGAGTGAAAGAATTAAATAGAAAAAGAGAAGAGAGGAGAGACGAAAGTTCACAGTACACCAGAAGATATTCATATTACATCTCTAACTTCGTACCTCAAAAACAGGTCGATAACTGCCATTTTAAAGCATCACCTAAAATCGAAGATGAACTTCAGCACTGAATAAATTGCAAAGAGTTGCACTTCATTAAAAGGAAAATCCAAGACCAATATTTGCTATTAATCCTTTATACAAAAGATTTTGAGGAGAAGACTCGGTGTCGATAGGTGGAGTTTGTCGGGTTTCAGTATAGCCATCATTAAATACCACCACGGTTTCATAATCTTTCGGAAGGGGTGTAAAGCGATATCCAACCTCAGGTCTAAAGTAGAATAAGCCTCCAAGTTTTGCCCCTAACTTCACACTGAAAGAGCTGTTCGTTAAATCAATATCCGCAGTTCCAGGATCTGTTCTGTCAGAATTTTCAGAATAAAACATCATCTCGCCGTCAATTCTAATAGTGCCATAACTGGCACCCACATATAAACCTTTTCCGGGGCTAAAGAGGTAATAATTGAGACCGCCTTCCATGTAGGTATAGTCTATTTTATCCCCGGATTCTTCGTAACCCTCCTCTTCTTCAGGTGCAAACCAGTCAGATTTAATAGTCGAATAATCTACACTTACAGCAAGTTTATCCCCCAACAAGGGCGTTACATATTCCAGGTTTCCGCCTATCAGGTTTGGAAAACCCAATTTACCTCCAATCCTGAAGGGTCTTACCTTTGGCTTATCTTCGGAAAAATAATATTGCTCCCCCACTTCCTGAGCCGAAAGAACAGACGAAAAAATTAAAAACAATGTAACAATAGAAACTTGAATAGCTTTTTTCATGTTTTTTTAATTGGCTGGTTAGTATAAAATGGATTTGTATCTCTCTGTACAATAATGCGGTAAAAATAGGTTGAGCAGCAGCATGGCGCAATACCCATTTTTAGTGATATTTTATTTTTGTGAATAGGGTTAAAGAGGGAAAGAAATAAAAAGTAAAAAGAAGAAGCAGGAACCAAGAGGTAAAAAGCAGGATTAATCTGAATATACACGATATAGCATGCCGATAATTGCCATTTTAATGCATTACCTAAAACAACAGAAACTAAGCTTATGGCTTTTTATCAAAACCGGTGCGGGTCATGTCACCCCAGCCTTTATTTCCTCTGAGTTTTTCCCAATTCCCCATAATAGCGGCATAAACGGTAAATGGATGGAAGATTACTGGTTCAAGGAGTGCAATTATCGAAAGCTTCCTAAGATCTTTTAAAGTCTCATAACGCTGGAAGGTGGCTTCTTCAGAATATAGGGCGATCATGGAAAACATTACAGCAAAGGCATAAACCAGGAGCAAAAACAGAAAGAAAAATTTCCAGCTAATAATTCCAAAAACCGCAAGTATTATTGTTATTATAAGTCCGGTGAATTCAATTATTGGCGCATAATATTCAAAAAGCATCCAGTAGGGATAGCTTAAAAGTCCAAGGGTTTTGTACTTCGGATTAAAAAGCATTTTCCTGTGCGTGTACAAAGTTTCTATTGTACCACGCATCCACCGGCTGCGTTGTTTCCGAAGTATTTTATAGGTTTCAGGGGCTTCTGTCCAGCAAAGCGGATCCGGAATATATTGCACTGTATAAGGCTCCTTATTTTCGATCATGTAACGTCGCATCCTCACAATTAATTCCATATCCTCTCCCACTGTCCTGGTATCGTATCCACCACATTTAATGGCTATCTCCCTGTCAAACATTCCAAATGCACCGCTAATAATAAGCAATCCGTCTAACTTACTCCAGGCCATCCTGCCCAGTATAAATGCCCTTAGGTATTCTATTACCTGTATTCTTGCCAGGAAATTCTCCGGAGCACGTACCTCAACAAGTTTTCCCGATTTTATTATACAGGAATTGGCAATTCTCACTACACCTCCCGTGGCTATAGTTCTTTTTTCAGATTGCTCCAGGTATGGCTTTGCAAGTTTTAGCAACACGTCCTTATCCATAATACAATCCACGTCGATACATACGAGGTATGGATTGTTGGAAATATTTATTCCTGTGTTAAGGGCATCTGCCTTACCTCCATTTTCTTTATCTACTACAACTAATTTTGAAAATGCCGGATTGGAGGAAACATAAATCGCCTTCACATCCTTTGTTTTAAGGCGCGGTTTATATTCCAAAGGAGCTTCTACCAGTTCAAAACTCTCTATCAGCACCGGAATGGAATCGTCTTTGCTTCCATCGTTTACTACTATAACATCAAAATTATTGTAATTGATCGCCAGCAGGGAACGTACATTTTCTTTTATTGTTCTAGACTCGTTATATGCGGGGGCGATTAGTGATACCCACGGTGCATTCTCCAGCGCTAAAAGTGCATTGTAATTTACAAACCTGTTCTCCCGAAGATAAGATTTTAAAGAAAACCCGGATATTATCGCCAGAACGATATAAGAAATCATTACCAGGAATACGAAAATAAGTATCAGGTAATTGAATCCATAAATGAGTATATCCAGAGCATCTATTCCTGTCATAACTTTAATATATCGATTCTGTTTTTCGTAAAACCAGTGCCATTTCCTTCTTCAGTTTTATATCCACCGTCTGCTGATAGAAACTGGAAAGAACTGTATAATGTTCTGCAGATTTGTAGTAATCTATAAGCCGAACTGTTAGCATTACTATAGAACGGTTCCTGCTCTTCAGTAAATCAACAAGATCTGGAGGAGCCGGTATATTGTGCTTCTTTACGGTAAAAAGAATACAGCTTTGCACCCAGTCATTTAAAAACATAGCTGAATCCCGAAATTTATAAATTTCAGAAATCCCTTTCATTTTTATCATTGCAATAAGTACTTCAGTTTTTACATACGGATGCTTATGAACGATATGTGAAGCGATTCTAGGATAAGATTTTAAATGATTCATGGTGGAAAGATCTCTTATCGCCTCTACCACATGCGGCCACTTTCGGGAATTTAAACGTTTTACCGAATAATTCGCAAATCCTGCTTCTTCATAAAATTGTTCCAACTTCCTGCTGTAGGCTCCACTATAGCTGTGATGCAGGGAAATTATAGCTTTTATCGAAACCTTTTGAAATAAACCTGATTGAAACATTTTCTGAAAATCCTGATCTTCCTGTATTTCCTTAATCGACATCTCCCCGAATAAAAAGGAAAACAACAGACTTTCAATTTTTTCCTGATATTCCTGTTTTCGCCGGTCTTCAGAAATACGCAAAATCCTCTTGTAGAAGGTCAGTAAAAAAAACAGCAAGCCTACCGCCAGAATTAGCAGGATAAGGAGCAGCACAACTTCATAAATAGAAAAAAATTCCTGTTGATTTGTTAGATGCATAAATAGAAATCAGGGCCTGCAGAAAATATTATATTTCACATTATTTATTGAAGTGATTAAAGAGTAACCAATTATTTTGGAAGGAGTTTCTCAATCCTTTTTAATAAAACCGGCGGACTAAAAGGTTTAGTGACAAATTCATCTGCGCCTAAATCAAACACCTCAAGCTCTGTGGATTCTACTCCGGAAGAAGTTAGCACAATAATTGGAATTGAAGAGTCCACAATTTTCTTTGCTGCGCCTATGACCTGTTGTCCAGCTGCAAAAGGCAAATTAAGATCTGTTATTAAAAGATCTGTTGGATTTTCTGAAGACTCCAGATGTGTTATGGCATCCAGACCATTATCGAAAGCACTGACTTCATATTTCTTTGAAGTTAAAAAGAAGACAAGCGACTTTCGTAACATCTCATCATCTTCCACCAGTAGGATTCTCATATTGGGGTTTGTTAATTTTTTTCAAGATAAAGAATATTTTTTTAAGCTGGTCTTTTAGAGCCTTCAGAAGTTCTTCAACTTCTTTTTGATTTACTTCCCCCTCCTGAATTTCCTCGAGATTATTCAGGTTTTCTGTATCTGCACCAATAATCCCAAAGGAGGATTTAAACTTGTGGGCAGTCGATTTAATGCTTTTAAAATCATTTTGCTCCACGCTCTTCTCCAAATCCTGAAGCATTCTTTCTGACTGCTCGATAAACAACAAAATCATTTCAGCTTTAAATTCTTCGTTTCCACCGGAAAACTCTTCGAGGTTATTCAGAAAAACTACGTCATCCGTTTCTCTTACCTTGTTAACTCCCGCATTAGTTAATTTCCGGCCTCCGCTACCTAACCATCTGTTAAGCAGCCCTTCCAGCTCCTCCTTACCAAAAGGTTTAGATAAGTAATCGTTCATACCCCGTTCCAGACACTTTACTTTTTCAGAATTAAGAAAGTTGGCGCTAAGGGCGATAATTGGCATTTTAAGATCCATCGTGTTCCTGATTTCTCGTGTTGTTTCATAGCCGTCTTTTTCCGGCATCTGGATATCCATAAACACAAGGTCATATTGGTTCTTAGCGAGAAATTCCAGCCCAATATTACCATTTGATGCGATATCTACATGATGTCCTTTTTCAGACAATATTGCTTTTATAAGTTTTTGATTAAGCTCATTATCTTCACACACCAGAATATTAGCTTTTCTTGTGATACTTTCACCTTCAACGGAATATGGACTTTTTTCTGCTATTGGGTTTTCACTTATCTTATACGGAATTACAACTTTAAAGGTTGAACCTTTTCCAATTTCACTACTTACTTCTATAGATCCATCCTGCTTCTCTATTAGCTGCTTTGAGATATTCAAACCTAAACCTGTACCGCCAAATTTTCGGGAAATGGCTTCGTCTGCCTGGGAAAATCGTTGAAAAATCTTATCCAGTTTCTCTTCAGCTATTCCAATTCCCGTATCGGTAACCGTGAATTCAACGTAACCACGATCTTTAGTACCAGTACTTCCCTGCAAACCAATACCCAATTTCACACTCCCCTGCGCGGTAAACTTAATGGCATTTCCCAGGAGGTTAATAAGGATTTGAGTCAACCTGTTCTTATCCCCAACTAAATATTGCGGCACCTGCTCCTGGAATTCATAGGTAAGCGCAATTTCCTTTTGTTTGGCTTTTAAATGCAGGATCGAAAAGACATTACGCACAACCTGCTTTAAATCAAAGACGGAATAATCCATTTCGATAATTCCGGCATCAATTTTAGATAAGTCCAGAATATCGTTTATGATAAACAGAAGATTGTCCCCGGCTGTTTTTATGGATTTAAGATAGTTGAGTTTTCCTTCTATTGATTCCTGTTCCAGCAAAAGTTCTGTAAATCCAAGAATAGCATGAATTGGTGTTCTAATCTCGTGACTTACATTGGCTATAAAATTGTCTTTATGGACATTTAAGGATTCTGCAGTTTCTTTTGCCTTCTGAATTTCTTTTTGAGCATTGATCTCTGCTGTTATATCCTGGGCAATTTTAATTACCTTTATTACCTCGTCATCCAAATCAAGAATAGGATTATAAGTGGCCTGAAACCAAACTTCTGAGCCGTTTTTATGCCGCCTCATAAAGCGACCACCCCTGGACTTCCCTTTTTTAAGTTCCTGCCAGAAGTTACAGTAATCTTCTTTCTGTTCTTCATTCAATAATATTGAATGTTGTTTCTCCAATAGCTCTTCTTTGCTGTAGCCTATGGAATTGAGAAAATTTTTATTGACCTTTAGGATTTTTCCTTCCGGTGAGAATTCAATTACTCCGTTGTTCAGTTTTATTGCCTTCAGCAGATTATCATATTCGCCCTCCTTCTGAAGAAGTTGTTTTTCGGCTTCTTCTATTTTCCTGTCAAGAACAATACTCAATTCTTTCCTTAGCTCTTCATTTTTCTTCCTCGCCTCCAAAAGAGACATCACCTGATCTGCAAGTATTTGAAGGGCTTTTCTTTGATCTGGCCGCAACTTTTTTGGCTTTGTATCAACTACACAAACGGTGCCTATATTATGCCCATTATCGGCCTTAAGAGGTGCACCTGCGTAAAACCTTATTCCCTCACTTACAGTGACATGAGGGTTATCCTTTACCCTGTCATCCAATTTTGCATCTTCTATTTCTAAAATCCCGTCTTGCAAAACAGTATGCTGACAAAAACTTTCTTCTCTTTGTACTTCATTAAAAGCTATTCCAACTTTAGCTTTATACCACTGCCGGTTTTCGTCGATCATGGAAATAATCGCAATTGGAGATTCACAAATAATAGAGATTAATTGCACCAGGCCATCAAAATCCTCTTCGTATGGAGTATCTAAAATATTGTAAGACAGTAGCGTTTGAATTCGCCATATTTCTTCATTGGGGTGGGGATCATTCATAGAACAAAAATAGAAAAAAGAATTTTGCCGCACTCTTCCTGTTCATTTTTGATTCATCTTCTAGAGAAAGCAGGCCTTCTAATTTTAGTGTCCAATAGGCAGCACTTTCAGGACAAGCGGAAATAAAGTATCTTGCTTTACCAAAATCAACAATAATGTTGCGTATTACAAAAATCATAACTCTATTCGTTTTTGTTACTGTTAGCAGTAGCGCTGTACTTGCCCAAAAAGAGACCAGCTTTACACTAGCATCTCCAAATTCTGAAATACAGGTGGAAGTTAATATTGGTAAAAATATCACCTGGACTGTATCCAACCGTTCACACCAGGTTATCTCCCCTTCCCGTATCGCAATGACGCTGGAAAATGGCGAAGAACTTGGCACCACTCCTAAGGTCCGCGATTCTGAAAAAAAGGAGATCAATACGACTATTGATGCGATTAATTATAAAAAGGATATCATTGAAGATCATTACAATCAGCTGATTTTAAAGTTCAACAAGAATTATGGTTTAATCTTTAGAGCTTATGATTCCGGCGTTGCCTATCGCTTTACCACCAACAGAAAAAAGGAGTTCACTATTGCTTCTGAAGAGGTGAATTTTAATTTTCCTGAAGATCATATGATCTATATTCCTTATGCTAACGATCCGGCAAACGACGTGTATCAGATTTCATTTGAAAACCTCTACCAGCATATTCCTTTATCTGAAATTAACAAAGATACGATCGCTTTTGCCCCTGTTCTGGTGGAATTGCCAAACGGAATGAAAGCAGCAATTACAGAAGCAGACCTGGAAAGTTATCCCGGAATGTTTCTGAAAGCAGGCGACAATGATTTTTCTTTAAAAGGAGAATTTGCCGGCTATCCCCTGGAAGAGGAACAGGGCGGACATAACGGATTACAGTCTTTTGTCACCAAAAGAGCCGATTACATAGCAAAAACTTCAGGTTCGCGTAGTTTTCCATGGCGCGTTGTGATCATCAGCAACGAAGACAAAGAACTTCTTAATAACGATATGATTTATAAGCTTGCTTCTGCCCCGCGTATAGATGACACTTCCTGGATAGAACCTGGAAAAGTCACCTGGGACTGGTGGAATGACTGGAACATTTCGGGAGTGGATTTTAAAGCCGGAATTAATACCGAAACCTATAAATATTACACCGACTTTGCCGCAGAAAATGGGATTGAAAATATCCTGCTGGATGAAGGTTGGGCTCCCAAAGGAGAGATTCTAAATACAATTCCTGATATAGACCTGGACGAAATTATTAGTTATGCCGGCAGCAAAGGTGTGGGGGTCTGGCTATGGTCTGGCTATCTCCCATTGGCGCAAAATATGGATGAAGCGCTGGCTACTTATTCTGAAATGGGTGTAAAAGGTCTAAAAGTAGATTTTATGAACAGGGATGATCAAAAAATGGTTGATTTTTATTACGAAATATCCAGAAAAGCTGCGGAACATCAACTTATGCTGGACTTTCATGGCTCCTATAAACCAACCGGCCTGCAGCGTACCTATCCTAATGTGGTGAATTTTGAAGGAGTTCGCGGTCTGGAAAATACAAAATGGTCCAATACTGACTTTCCTTTGTATGACACCAGAGTTCCCTATATAAGAATGCTCGCCGGCCCGATGGATTATACTCCGGGTGCAATGATAAATGCCAGTAAAGATAATTTCCGGGCAATACATTCTGCTCCCATGAGCCAGGGAACGCGCGTACATCAGCTTGCACTTTATGTACTTTATGAAGCTCCGTTTAATATGCTTGCAGACAATCCAACCAATTATAAAGATGAACCCGAAAGCACAGCGTTTATAGCTTCTGTGCCCACTACTTTTGATGAAACCGTTGCATTGGACGGTAAAGTAGGAGAATACGCAGCCATTGCCCGGAGAAAACACGATATATGGTATGTAGGTGCCATTACTAACTGGGATGCACGGGATCTTGAAATCGATCTTTCATTTTTACCGGAAGGAGACTACGAAGCCGTAATTTTTAAAGACGGAGTAAATGCCGACAAAGAAGCAACCGATTATAAACGGGAGGTGATAAATGTAAAGTCTGGTGAGCAACTGAATGTTCATCTGGCAAACGGGGGCGGCTGGGCTGCCAGAATTTATCCTGCACAATAGGTAATTAGACTGTAATTTAGTGCTCAACCATCAGCATAAAACCAGCGGCTGCCATTCTCATGGCAGCCGCTGGTTTTTTAAGTTGACCCTGAAAAACTCTTGAAATGGAAAAACAGACTGCTTCTTTAAAAAAATAGATTTAATGTTGTTATTATTGAGATTTAGCCCCCCGCCCAAATCTTTGGTAAACCTTCGTCTTTTCCTAAAACAGGATCGCTTTCCGGTAATGGCACCTCAGCAATATTTTTGTCCGATTGAGGGCGTTCCTGATCTTTTCCATAGTTCATGTCGTGGTCCATTCCGTTGGGATAAGCGCCTACTATCTGGAAATCTTCACTTCCCAAATTTTTGTGCCCCACCCCTGCCGGAATAACAATTACATCTCCGGCAGTCACTTCCAGTTTCTCGCCTTTTTCTCCTCCCAGTTGCAATAAAGCTTTACCGCTGTACACTCCCAGGACTTCATGGGTATTACTGTGATAATGATGATAATCATAGACACCATTCCTCCAGGAGTTTCTCCAGTTATTTTCTGAAAATCGCTTCTCCAGCCATTCAGCTCCGGATTTTCCCCTTTCCGAAAACGCATTTTTATACAACAGAAGCGGAAGCTTATTATTCGGGATGCTTCCGTCGTCTTTAAAGAAGTATTCTTCTGGTTTCATAAAATTACTTTTTATCTGATTAAAGCTGAAATACCTTGAATATAAGAAACTCTCCGGAATTTCAGAATAAAAACCAGACTTTGATCTTACATTTACAAATAGAAGCAATCCCTTTATCTCCTACATTTGTTTATCAGTTTTGAGTTAATTCTTAACGATGAGTCTTAGGTTTACCGCATTGGAAACACTCGTATCTAATCTTACAATATAAATTCCATCGGGAAGACCTGAAACCCTGAAGAGGTACAGCCCATTTTCTACTTTCGTAAGTTCTTTTTTAGGATAGGTTTTAATCATTTGTCCGCTATATCCGTATAAAGACATTCCGTTTACTTCCACCTGTGTATCAGATAACTGGAGATAAGCTTCCGAAGAAACAGGATTGGGGTAAATTGATGCTTTCAACTCTCCCAAATTCGTCCAGCGACTCTGTTGCCCGGAACCTTTACTATCCTTCTGTAATAACGCCTCTGCTTTTATTGTTTCCTGGGATGGACCAAGTATTTCTATTCCGTTTATAAGCGGATTTTCTACGTTATGAATAAACGAAATATCCAGAGTGCCATCCCACACCTCAGCATCGTAGGTTACGATTCCACCTACCTGATGACCGAACCTGCCCGAGAGGTCCAAATCATTCAAATCTGAAGGTATCACACCTTCAATTGCCACATCATAAACACGTTGACCAGGAGAGGAACTACCTTTCCAGCCATTTCCAAAGTACAAGCGCACCTGGTAAATTCCCGAAGTGGTTACCGGGAAAGAATAGGTCATATTTGGTGGTCCGGATTTGTCATCAAAACGCTCAGAATTATAAATATTCATAGGAGTGGTCGTTAGATCCACATCTGGATGATAGGATTTCATTCCATAGTTAAGCGTCCTGTTTCCTCCAGCCTGGACCAGATAGGGAGAATTATCATCGGAAGTATCGGCACTCCAGTCCATTTCTCCATCTATAGCTGGAATTGCCGGGCCACCTGCGTTTACACGGTAAAGCACCACATTTTCTTCAGGCACTTCCTCTTCCTTAACAATAATTCCAAAAGTTTGCTCCACAAAATTTCCATCAGTATCTGTTGCACGGATGGTGAGCTCTGATACTGCAGAAGAAGATGGGTAACTGACAGCAAGTTTGTTGACTGAAATAACAGCACCTATTTCCGGATTTGTGTTTTGTAAATTGTAAGTGAGAATTTCATCATTATCATCAAAATAAGTATCCAGAAGTATCTCTTCATCAGGAGCATTAACATATCGTTCCAGGTCTGGCATCACTTCAGCAATAAAGGGTTCTCCTGAGAATATCGTCCAGGTGAAACTGATTTCCACAGTATCAGAACTTTCTTCATCACCATCATCTACCGTGATAATTACGTTGTAAGGACTGTATGTATGGGCATCTGAAGCAATTATTCCCGAAATGGTCCCTGTGCCAGCGTCGATAATAACACCTTCTGGCGCACCGCTCATTGAATAGATCAGTGCTCCATCCCCACCTGTGGCTGTAACACCCAGGCTGCTATCCAGTTCATCTCCTATAAGATTTTCCTGGGAAGCAACTGGAGTCACCTCAATAGGAATGCCTGCAGGATCGTAGATCACACTTACCGTAAAAGTCTGCTCTACAAAATTACCATCAGCATCGGTTGCCCGGATGGTTATGTATGATACCGCAGGAGAAGACGGATAGGTAAGAGTGAGTTTATTCCCCGTAATAATAGCACCTATTTCCGGATTTGTGTTTTGCAAAGTATAGGTGAGAATCTCATCATTATCATCAAAATGTGTGTCCAGAAGTATCTCTTCATCTGTAGCATCAACATATCGCTCCAGGTCTGGCATCACTTCAGCAATAAAAGGCTCTCCCGAGAATATTGTCCAGGTAAAACTCATTGCCGATATATCAGAAGTCTCTTCATCACTATCATCTACAGTAATAATGACGTTGTAGGGGCTGTATTTATGAGCATCTGCAGCAATACTTCCTCCTATCTGGCCGTTGGTTGGTTCTATAACTAAACCTGAAGGTGCTCCTGACATTGAGTATCTTAAATTACCCTCACCACCACTGGCAGAAACTACCAGACTACCGTCCAGTTCTTCCCCTGAAATATTAATTTGATCCTCAAGGTCTGCCACTATAATCGGATTACCTCCTGAAACTCCCAGAATTTCTATTCCGTTTATCAGCGGATTTTCCACATTATGTATAAATGAAATATCTATAGCACTGTCTAAAACCTCAGCATTGTACGTTACGATTCCACCCACCTGATGACCGAACCTGCCAGAGAGGTCCAAATCATCTAAATCTGAAGGTATAACACCTTCGACTTCTACATCGTAAACACGTTGACCCGGGGAGGAACTACCATTCCATCCATTGCCAAAGTACAAACGCACTTGGTAAAATCCTGGTTTGGAAACAGGGAAAGAATAGGTCATATTAGGCGCTCCGGATTTATCATCATATCGCTCTGAATTGTATATACCTGTAGGAGTGGTAGTAAGATCAACATCTGGATGATAAGATTTCATTCCGAAATTGAGTGCTTTGTTACCTCCGGGCTGTACAAGGTATGGCGAATTTTCACCGGCAGTGTCTGCACCCCAATCCATTTCCCCGTCTATAGCTGCGACCGCAGGACCACCAGCATTTACCCGATAAAGCACAATGTATTCCTGAGGTATCTCCTCCTCCTTAACCCTCACTTCAAAAGTCTGCTCCACATAATTTCCATTAGCATCTGTAGCCCGAATGGTTATTCCTGATACTGCAGGAGAAGAAGGATAGCTAATAAAAAGAATATTATTTGAGGTTACTGCTCCAAAATTTGAATTGGTATTAGCTTTGACAGTATAAATTAAGTTTTCCTTTCCATCGTTGTCATCAAAATAGGCATCCAGCACTATTTCTTCATCTGGAGCACCAATATATCGTTCGATATCCTGTATAATTTTAGCAATAACAGGCTCTCCTGATAATATTGTCCAGGTGAAATTTGTTTCCACAGCATCAGAAATTTGATCATCACTGTCATCTACCGTGATAAGGACGTTATAAGGACTGTATTGATGAGCATCTGAAGCGATTACTCCGGAAATAGTTCCTGTAGCAGCGTCTATAATCAAGCCTTCTGGCGCACCACTCATGGAATAGATCAGCGCTCCATCCCCACCTGTAGCTGTAACGCCAAAGCTGCCATCCAGTTCATCTCCTATCAGATTTTCCTGAGAAGCAACTGGAGTCACTTCAATAGGAACGCCTGCAGGATCGTAGATAATATTTACTCCAAAGGTCTGCTCCACAAAATTTCCATCAGAATCGGTTGCACGGATGATTATATCTGATACTGCAGGGGAAGATGGATAACTTAGAGCGAGTTTATTGTCCGTAATAACAGCACCTATTTCCGGATTTGTATTTTGTAAAGTGTAAGTGAGAATTTCATCATTATCATCAAAATATTTATTAAGAAGTATCGCTTCATCGGGAGCATTAACATATCGTTCCAGGTCGGGCATCACTTCAGCAATAACAGGTTCTCCTGAGAGTATTGTCCAGGTAAAGTTGATTTCCACAGCATCAGAACTTTCCGCATCACTATCGTCTACTGTAATAGTTACGTTGTAAGGACTATAATCATGAGCATCTGCAGCAATTGTTCCGGAAATAGATCCTGTGACAGCGTCTATAACAACACCTTCTGGCGCGCCACTCATTGAATAGACAAGCGGTCCATCCCCGCCTGTGGCTGTGACACCGCAGCTACCATCCAGTTCATCTCTAACAAGATTTTCCTGAGAAGCAATTGCAGTCACCTCAATAGGAATACCTGTTGAATCATCTATTACCCTGATTTGGAAAATCTGTTCCGCATAATTCCCATGAAGATCGGTAGCCCGAATAGTAATATCTGATTCCGCAGTTGAGGAAGGATAATTAATAGTAAGGGTATTGCCGTTTATGATGGGCTTCACTTCAGTATTAGTATTTTTCTCCACTGTATAGCTTAGGTTCTCCACACCACCATTATCATCAAAGAAAGTATCTAAAAGCAGTTCGTCAGCCGGAGCATTAATATTTCGTTGCAGATCTGGTATTGCCTGGACAATCTCCGGTTTTCCTGAAGTTACCACCCACTTAAAATTAACAATTTCAGCATCGTCCGTCTCCTCATCTGCATCATCTATAACCACCATTACTGTATAGGGGCTGTTTATATGTGCATCAATATCAATATTTCCTGAGATTCTTCCAGTAGCTGAATTCATAGTTAAACCTTGTGGTGCTCCTGTCATAGCATAATTTAAAGTTCCATCGCCTCCATCAGCCAAAACCTGAAGCCCACTCTCCAATTCTTCTCCGGAAGGATTGATCTGGTCGTCTACTTTTGTGACTATAACTGGATTTCCTTCTGACATTTTGAGAATTTCAATTCCATTTAAAAGCGGATTTTCCACATGATGAATAAAAGATATATCTATAGCCCCGTCAGTCACCACAACATCATAGGGAACAACCCCACCAACCTGGTGACCAAACCTGGCAGAGAGATCCAATCTGTTTAAATCTGAAGGTATAACTCCTTCAATTTTCACATCATAAACACGCTGTCCGGGGTCAGAACTTCCGCTCCAGCCATTTCCACAATAGAGTCTAACCTTGTAAACCCCGGCTGTATTTACCGGAAAAGAATAGGTCATGTTTGGTTCTCCCGCCTTGTCATCAAACCTTTCTGTATTAAATATGGTCTTAGGGGTAGCGGCTAAATCCACACCCGGATCATATCCGGTCATTCCAAAAATCATAGTACGGTTACCGCCGGGTTGAGACAGGTAAGGAGATTGATTTACAGAAGTGTCGCCACTCCAATCCATCTCTGCATCTATGGAAGTTATTACCGGACCACCTGCATTTACCCGGTAAAGTACCGGCTTTTTCTCAGAATCTGGATCTACAGCTTTCACCTTAAAAGTTTGCTCTGTAAAATTTCCCTCAGCATCGGTTGCACGGATAATTATACCCGCTATCGTAGGAATGGACGGATGACCAATAGCTAAATTATTCTCTGAAATTACTGTAGCAACTTCTAAATTGGTATTACCCTGAACAGAATAAGTGAGATTCTCTACACCATAATTGTCATTAAAAAAATTATTCAAGTCAATACTACTCTCTTCCCTATTTAAATGAACTTCCATATCGGGGATCTGTTTTACCACATAAGGATTATCTACTGTAACATTTAAGAAATCCCAGGTTCCTTCAACCTCCACACCTTCAGCATTTGAAGAGCCAATAAGCCCCACTGCCAGATCGATATCTTTTTGCTGAATGGCATCAAGAATAGCCCCTTCAGCATAAATACTTCCAACTTCACGGCGTACGTCCGAATCCTTGGAATACTCCAGCCTGATTAAACCTGTAGAGGGATCTATGATAAAAAATAAAGAAGCTCCCGATTCTGGCCTTTCCTCAACAGCAATATCATAATTTATCGGGGTACCGGGAATGTCATTAAGCTCCTGTTGCACCTTTATTCCTCCGGGAGTAAGAACAAATTTGATGTAGTTACTTTGAGAACCATCACCTATAAAGATTCCCAGCTCACCATTTGGCGCATGAAAGTTTCCATACAATTGAAGCGGTGCATTAAAATTGAATAAACCACCCGCCACAGTAAAGATGCCGGTCGTAAAATTTGTCTGCACCCCGTATTGGAAAGCCTTTTCCTGTGTATTATTACTACCAAGCGCCGTCCCTGAAGTCATTTGCATAGTCATGGCCCCAATTGCACCACCAAGAATATCGTTCGGGTTAGGATCGTTAGGGTCGTCCCTGCGATCCAGCCAGTTCAACCAGTTTGGGTTTGGTTCTCCGTTGTTCATTAATCCCGTAAGACCAAGTCCCATATAACCATTCAGATTAGTATTACTGGAAAAGAGTTGGTTTGTTACTGGAAGTACAAAGGCGTCACTGCCTTCTTTAAAGGGATCTCCCAGCTGAAAAGGATCATCTCTATCCGGAATTCCGTCATTATCATCATCTGGATCATTTAAGTCTGAAATCATTAATCCGCCTGAAGATTTATCAAAATCTCCCGGCTGGGAAGCTCCGTTACAGGGATCTGTACCATTATCAAACTCATCCTGATTGGTATATCCATCAAAATCATTATCTGCCAAAGCATCATAATCATCTTCAGGAGAGAGTTTACAATTAATAAAATCCTGTGGTTCTAAAACCACCAGTTTTCCTCCCAAAGTCGCCACCCAGATTGTCCCGGGAAAAGGATCATCATCACTATTACAGGTTATTCCCAGTGCATCCCCTCCTATTCCTGAGGCAAAGGATGGGGTTAATTTTTCAAGAGTTCCATCCGCTTTTAACTCCACCCGTCTTAACACACCGGTATTAACGCCCGCTATTAAGTCGCCTTTCATGGAACCATCAAAATTTGATGCAGTATACTCATCTATACCATTAGTATTTGTTCCCCAGATGGTGACCAGGACATCCTTCTCTCCATCTGGATTGAGATCTCCAGGAGAGCGATTATCTCCCTCTACAGGATTAGCTTTTAAAACCGGAGGCCAGTCGGCCGGTAAAGCAAGATGAGGATCTGAAGTATAACCTGCTGAAGTTGGATTTGGGTGGTATTTCAAGGTACGAAACACTGCGCCTGTTGTTCCGGTAGCAGCAGGATTGGTATATAAACCTGCTCCATGAGGATTAGCACGGACTGGAGTACAGTGGCCTCCATAAAAACTTCCGAATTGATAATTTTGAATATCCTGCGTTACCAGCGTTAAATGATCCTTATTATTGATCTTTTCTCCATCACTAAAAGACGTATTTCCAGGTTCGGCAGGATCATAATCGTTATTGACATTCGCTGTTCCTTCATTTACGGGAAAACCTCCCCAACCTCCATTTGCACCATTGTCTGTAACATAAACAGCACCGCTTTCTGTAATCACCAGATCATAGGCATTACGATAACCGGGAGAAAAAATTTGTACAGGTCCACCTTCAACAATTTTTGCCTGATTCAGCCCATCATTTCCACCAAAAGGATCGTTAATATCAATCCCATCATAAGCCGGATCATCGGGATCTGTAATTCCATTGAGATTTGGGCGGGTAGGGTCATCTACCGTGGGGAGATCGTATATATATTTTCTGCCATTATCGTCCCGAACAGGCATACTCTCCAGCATGCTAAGGTTCACCGAAAGAATAGCGGCAGAGAGAGCATATTCTGTAGTAAATGCGAAATTAACCGAAGGACTTCCGCCGTTGGTATGCCCTCCCTGCGCAACAATTAGATAATCCTCACCGTTAATGGTGCGGAATTCCATACCGTTAGTAGCGTGATTTTCTTCAGATCTGGGGAGACCCCGTACGATATCCACCACATCCCAACCTGTACCATTCCAACTGAAGCGGGTAATGATTCCGGAATTAGTATCCAGCCCCACATCGCCACTTCCACCTCCCCCACCGCCACCTATACGAAAATCGCTGGAAGCCACATAGATTACCGGGTGCTCTGAAGTTCCTGTAACGGTAAGACCTACTGTCTCTCTATAAGCCGAAGAAAAAGAAGTCCCATCATCATTGTAATTTGGAATACTTTGGATTTGCTGTAATATCTCTACATCCGTAACCATATAATCCCCTGGGCCGGTACGCTCGAGGGACAGGATTTTGATCTCACCTGTATATTCTGCTACGTATAGACGCTCATCTGGCCCAAACATGAGAGAAGTACCATTATTGAGGTTTCCTTTTCCATTAAAGTTCAGATCTTTTTGGGAAAAACTCTGTGCGTTAACATTATAAAAATGGAAAAACATGATCAGTAAGGTGATAATAATGGAGTATGTGAGACGTTCGTAATTTTGCTCCATAGTTGAAGTATTTAGATTAGATAGATTTAAAAAATGAAGATGAAACTGCTTCAGAAATAGCTGTTATTGATGCTTCACAAAAAGCAATTCATCTAAAGACCTTATCAATTTTAAAAGGGGAGAAAATATCGCGAAATGTCCTTAAGAGGAGTTAGGACAAACGACGTACACGGCATTCAATTAGAAATATTTTCTAACCGGAATAACTGAAGATAGGGTACAGATTAATCCTATAACGAATATAATACTATAGACAGAAAGGAAATATAGTTTTCGATGAACAACCTGGAATTTAGCCAAATTGACTTTCCCACGTCATATGAAGAATCTTCCTATTAAATTAGGTTTCAAATTCTTACAATTGCATTAAGCTGATAATTATTATTTTAAGAGATAAATATATTCCGGAAGAGAAGGAATATCAGGCTATCCAGATATATCATTTTCAAAACTTAGTACGAAAATTGCCAATTTTCGAGCTGCAGTTTTCCAGATGATAAGGAGATTTAATTTTAGCAGATGGCCTTCAGAATCTTTATGGCTTTTTCAGATCTTTTGAAGAATTATTGGAAGCTTCCAGATAAGAATGTTGCTGCAGCCATTTTTCCAGTGTCGAAGGCCAAAATTGTTTTGTGCCCTCATATCCCAAACCAAAGCCGTGGCCTCCTTTTTCATAAAAAAACAAAGGTCGTTACCCCTATTTTATTAAACCAGCTGGCAACGTTACTACCTTCAGCCTGAACTGCGAGGTGACCATATCCCCCGCCGGGAAAGATAAGGACTGCGGTGCCATTGCTATTTTCGGGATAAAATACGCTGAGGGTGGGATTGGAAACTTTTCTGATACGTTTTACATTTCCTTCTGCGTCAATTTCAGGTTGCTCTTTATAGTTTCCGGAAATAAGTGCGCCGGGAAGAGCTTCATCATAAAGGTCTATTACTTCATCTTGTGCAAAAGCGGTACTAAAAAAGCAAATTGCGATGATTGTGCAAAAAAGACTATGCTTTAAAATGCTTATTTTCTTCATTATTTTTTATCGATTAAATACTCCAGATGAATTACTCCCATTTTGGTACTTAAAATTTAATTTTCTCCTCTAAATATACCATTTACAACCAATTTTAGCTGCTGAAAGGTCGTTTTCACAAATTTTTCAGCTTTAACAACAACATTTTGGCCTTCAAAAGGATGTATTCTCTTTGATTTTCAGCAATTTTCCTGCTGAAATCTCTTCAGTAAAGATCTATTCCGAAGAAAATAAGAGGCAGCCCAAAAATGGCAATTATCGACCTTTAGCTTGTGAAAGCTTAAATACTAAATTTTAAGAAGAGATAGTTTTGAAAAGGTTTAAAATGCAAAAAAGCCTCTTCCCAACCTAATGGAAAAAAGCTTCTCATTGGCATATACCGAAGTGAATCAGTATCCTACCACTTCACCCCAATAAATTGGGATAAACAACACCTCTTTATATTCAGTTCAAAAAGCATAATTTCTTAAGCCTTTTGAAAATAATTTACTTATTACGCTTTTACTGTCCTAAACTTAGAAAGCGGATGCTAATATAAGGAAAATTCAAAAAATCTGAATTATTTAATTTGGAAAACCCTGATGCACTAAACTATGCCTCCTGGTTTTGCTCACGCTCCTTTAAGTATAAATCCTGAACCAGAACAATTACTATAACGGTTATTGGAGTAGCCAGAATTAAACCCCATCCCCCGGTAAGAGCACCCATAAAAAGTTGTGCGATAAGAATAAGGGCTGGAGGCATTTCTATCATTTTCTTTTGAACCATGGGAGTAATAAAATTACTTTCCAGGAATTGCACCAGTACATAAATCCCTAAAATAATAAGTGCGGTTTTAGGTCCATCCAGAAGACCGATTAAAATTGCCGGTATTAAAGCTATTAAAGGTCCAAAATTGGGAATAAAACTAAGAAGGCCGGCTAAGAGAGAAAGTACTAACCATAATTCTATTCCAAGAATGGAGAGCCCTATTGCGGTAAAAGCAAAAACTACAAACATGGAGAATAATTTTCCCTTAAGCCAGTTTCGCAGCTGTTTTTTAAGATGGCTTAAAACATTTTGAGCTTTTTTATGTTTTTTTGGAGGGAAAAGAGTGACAATACCCTTTGCATAAAGATCTGGAGAAACGGTAAAGAAAATCCCTATAAATAATACCACATAAATATCACCAAAAGCTCCAAAGGTAGATTGGAAAAACCTTCCTCCAAAAGCCTCTGCTTTTTTAATAGACTCTTCTGAAGTTAGCGTTTCCATTACTTCCTGTCCTACTTCACTGTTATTAAGCTGATCTCTTAAATTGTCGAAAGTTGAAGGTATAGTCTCACTAAGAACAGAAATTTGAGATTGAATTTTTGCACCTATCAGCCAGAAAAACAAAAGTATAATTATAAAGGTTGAGATTATGGAAATGGTTTTACACAGCCACCTCTTCCAGCCGGTGTTTCTTTCTATAAGAGAACTTAAGCCGGTAAAGAATATTGCAATAAGGGATCCTGCAAAGATTAGTAAAAGAGCATTTGCAGCTTCAATTATCAATAAAATAAATAAAACCGTAAAAGTTAAAATTCCAACAACAATCCATACTTTTTTTCGAAAAGTAAGGTCTTCAGCATGATCGCTACCGGAACTTTTTTGCATCTTTTAATTATTTTTTTTAGATAAAATGATGAGCAACTAATTTTCATCATCTTTTTTCTTATTAATAATACCTAATTTTTTGGCTCTTTTCTCCCAATTCTGTCGTGCCAGATGTTGTAAATCTTCGACATTGTCACTTTCATCCATAATTTCCAATCCTAAAAGTGTTTCAATGATATCCTCCATTGTCACTAATCCAACGGTATTCCCGTAGTCATCTACAAGAATAGACATATGGGCGCGTTCTCCAATAAACCGTTGAAAAAGTTCGGTAATAGGAGTTTCTTTTCCCGTAATAGGAATGTTTTTTTTAATGGATTGAAGGGTTTCAGGTCCTTTTCCATCCAGCATTTCCTCTAAAATTTCATCCTTTAGTACAAAACCTGTTACATTGCTGGGTGTACCTTCATAAATCGGGATTCGCGAAAAGATTAATTCTTCCTGGGAGTGGTAAAAATCTTCAATAGTAGTAGATGCATCTGCAATAAAAGCCACTGAAAACGGTGTCATTATGCTCTGAGCTTCAATGGATTTAAAGGTTAGGATATTTTTAATTAGCGTAGTTTCATTTTCTGCAAAAACACCTTCTTCTACAGCAGCATCTGTCATTGCTATATATTCTTCCCTGCTAAGTGTTCCTGATTGTTCTGATTTTCCCACAAGTTTGGTGATTTGCATCATCAACCAAAGAATTCCTGTATACTTCAGCGGAAAAATAAGAGCCTGTAAAGATTTCGCTGTGAAATTCCCCAGGGATTGCCAGTAAGTTGCACCAATTGTTTTGGGAACGATCTCTGAAAGCACAAGAATAGCCAAAGTCATAAGTGCAGAAACAATACCTACCATACTGCCTCCATCGTCAAAAACTTTCTCAGCCTGAACTCCTACCAATATTGCACCAACTGTATGCGCAATTGTATTTACTGTAAGAATCGCAATAAGAGGCTGATCGACATCCTCCTTTAGCTTCTCAAGTTCTGCGGCGTATTTCTTACCTTCGTTTAGCTTCATTCGTAAATATGTTGGAGTGATGCTAAGAAAAGTTGCTTCTAAGATAGAGCACAGAAAAGAAAAAAGAATAGAGAAAACAGCATAAAAAATTAATAAACCCATTGATTTTTTTTGTAAAATTAGATATATAAATGCAATAAGCTCAATTTTTAAACTCAATGTTTTTATAAAAATAGGGCTGAAAAACAGTTTATAATAATTTTCCAGATTTAAAGCTCCCAACCTTTATAGTTTTAAAGTAAGTATCCTCACAATTACAAGCAGTATTTTTTATCTATTTTCGTTAGATGAAGGTTCCCGCTTGTGGAAGATCTGCTGATAATCCATTTAAATACTGTAGCTTTAAATGAAATCCTGTTATACAAAACGACTTTTTGATCCTTATATAATCCTGTTTCTTCTTACGGTTTTTACTGCATGTGATTCTGAACAGAAAACCAAAAAAGTGGCAATTAAAGGAGCCGGTAGCGAATGGGCTCATTACCAGGGGGGACCTGAACGTAACCAATACTCTTCATTAACACAAATAAATCTATCCAACGTAAACCAACTCGAATTGGCCTGGCAGTTTCACACTCAGGATTCCGGACAGGTGCAAACTAATCCGCTTATGGTAAATGGAATTGTCTATGGGATGACCGCCACCACCCAGCCCTTTGCCGTAGATGCTGCTACCGGAGGGCTTATCTGGAGAAAAGAATCTGAAGGAATGGATTCTTTTAGTACCAGCCGCGGACTTTCTTATTGGGAAGAAGGTGATGATAAAAGAATCCTCTACACCAGTGGACCCTGGCTGTATGCAGTAGAGGCGGCTACCGGCAGAGCCATTAAAAGTTTTGGCAATAACGGACGCGTGAGCCTGAAAACGGGTTTGGGAGAGATTTCCCGGGACAGGATGGTAATTTCTAATACGCCGGGTACGATTTATAAAGACATTATTGTGATGCCATTACGGGTTTCTGAAGGTGCAGATGCTGCGCTGGGGCTTATCCAGGCTTTTAATATTAAAACCGGGGAACTGGAGTGGGTATTTAATACCATTCCTGGTCCCGGAGAGTTTGGACATGAAACCTGGCCACCGGATGTACGCAAGAATAAATTGATAGGAGGCGCCAACAACTGGGCAGGAATGTCTGTAGATCTTGAGCGTGGTATAATTTATGCCCCCACAGGATCGGCTGCCTTTGATTTTTACGGAGGAAACCGGCAGGGGGAGAATCTTTTTGCTAACAGCCTCATCGCTTTAAATGCTGAAACCGGGGAACGAATCTGGCACTTTCAGTTTGTGCATCACGATATTTTGGACAGGGATCTTCCTGCCCCTCCAAACCTGCTTACCGTCACCCATGATGGGAAAAGAATAGATGCAGTGGCACAAACCACCAAACAAGGTTTTGTTTTCCTTTTTGACCGGGTAACCGGTCAACCCTTATTCCCTATTGAGGAGCGACCGGTCCCTGCTTCAGATGTTCCGGGAGAAGTGGCCTGGTCAACACAGCCGTTTCCTGTAAAGCCCGCTCCTTATGCAAGGCAAACGCTTACCGAAGACGATATTAGCCCAATTGCTTCTAACAGGGAGGAACTAATCGAAACCTTTAGAAACAGCCGTTTTGAAGGACCTTTCACTCCGCTTAGTGAACGCGGAACCATTATTTATCCCGGACTTGACGGCGGTGCCGAATGGGGCGGCGCCGCGGCCGATCCCGAGGGGATTCTCTATGTAAACAGCAATGAAATGGCCTGGCGAATTTCTCTGAACCCCACTATTACTGAAAAGGAGCTGGCTGAACAATCTTTTGGCCAGCGATTGTATACTATGAACTGTGCTATGTGCCACGGTAATGATCTTACAGGCAGCCCCGCCAGCGGATTTCCTTCCCTTGTAAACATTGAATCACGGAGGGATAAGAAACAAATCAGGAATATTGTGGAGCATGGGCAGGGTATGATGCCTGCTTTTAATAAATTTTCCGAAGAAGAAATGGATGCACTTTTAGCCTATGTCAACGAGGAGGAGATCGCAGAAGAAATGTCTAAAGAACCGGGAATGGGAAGGTCTAAGGAAAATGATCAGATTCCCTATCAGATTTCAGGATATGATAAATTTCTGGATGCTGATGGCTATCCAGCTGTGCGACCGCCTTGGGGCACCTTAAATGCCATAGATCTCAATACGGGGGAATACCTGTGGCAGGTAACTTATGGAGAGCACAAAGAATTAATCGAGAAAGGAATTCCGCAAACAGGAGCCGAAAGTTACGGCGGACCCGTTGTCACTGCCAGCGGACTGTTGTTTATTGCAGGTACTAAAGACGCAAAATTCAGGGCCTACAACAAGAAAACCGGAAAGCTGCTTTGGGAGACAGAACTTCCCTCGGCGGCTTTTTCTACTCCCAGTGTTTACGAAGTTAATGGGCGGCAGTATATTGTACTGGCCTGTGGAGGAACCAAATTAGGCGCACCAGCGGGAGACAGTTATGTTGCCTTTGCCCTGCCGGAAAATCTTATTTCTGAGGGAGAAGAATAAAAACAATTAAATTGTGAGTTATTTAAAAAATTAAATTTTTTCGCGTTCCCTTTTTATCCTTAAATTAAGGTGTTACTTATGGCTGCCACTTAAGAAAACCGGGAATAAAAGTACCAGACGGATATTAATTTCATTCATAAATATGGTATTATGACGATAATTGCCTTTTTGGCCATATGGCTACCTCGCTTTTTAGGCTCCCTTTCAGCAAATAACGAATATTATTAAAAGAACAAAAAGATGTCTACCACCAGGAAAATATTCTACTATTGCATCGTTGTTTGTTCTGTAGTGCTAATTATAGTCAGCCTTCTTTCTCTTGTTCATGATCTCTCCTTATGGTATTCTAAAATTCTGGATTTCCCCAGGCTTCAGTATATGATCACCGGAATATTACTATTTCCTGTTTTCCTATTTCTGAATAAAAAATGGAATTTATTTTCTATCATCGTTGGCCTTGGCTTAATAGCTGTAATTACTATTCAATCTATAAAAATTTTCCCCTATTTCTTTGGAGATAAAGCGGTGCCTGATGCAGATGAACAAATAGCAAAATCTTCAGAAATAGAAATTGTTATTGCTAACGTCTTAATTACCAATACCAGTTATGATGAATTTCTAAAAATTATCCAGGAGAAAAATCCTGATATAGTTTTAGCTATGGAAGTGGATGAGAATTGGATACAGAACCTTCAGGTATTGAAAGAAGATTATGCTTATCACATAGAGTATCCTCTGGACAACGCCTATGGAATGGCAATGTATTCAAAATTCCCCCTGGAAAACCAGATTAAATTTTTAAACCAGGAAGATGTGCCTTCTTTCCATACCAAGTTTTCCTTACCAGGCGGAGAGGAATTTATGTTTCATGGCGTGCATCCTGTCGCCCCTGTTCCCAGTAGCAAGTACCCTGATAATAAGGGAGAAGAGGAAATAGCCCTGATAAAAATTGGCGACCTGGTGGCAAAAGATTCTCTGCCCTCCATTGTTGCCGGAGATTACAATGATGTTTCCTGGTCACTTACTTCCCGGTTATTTGAAGAAAGCGGTGGTCTTAAGAATGTTAGAATTGGAAGAGGTGTCTTTAATACTTTTGACTCTAATTCGATGATTATGAGGTGGCCGCTTGACCACTATTTTGTTACTGAAGAATTTTATTTATCAGAGATAGAGCGTCTACCAGAATTTGGCTCTGATCATTTCCCTCTTTACGTAAAACTAGTTTTACAGGGTAAATAAAAAAAATTTTAGGAAGTATAAGTCCTGAGAGCTACATGATCTTTCCTTCATTAAAAGAAAATTTAAGAAATTTTCTCGATATGCTCGTAGAGTTCTTCCACATCAAAAGGTTTGGCCAGGAATGAGTTAGCACCAGACCCATTTACCATAGAAGGGTTGGCATGAGCAGACATAAGCAGAACAGGAATTTCTCTGGTTTCGCTTTCTTCCTTAATGTTCCTGCAAAGATCAACTCCGTTACCATCTGGTAACATAATATCCATGAGGATAAGGTCGGGAAGTTCGCGGTTAATCGTTTCTGTAAAGGAAGTTGCATTGGAAAATGCTGTTACCTCATAGTCTTTTTCAATTAGAAGAAAACCTATTAATTCCCGTAAAGCATGATCATCTTCAACTAAAAAAATCTTTTTCATGGCCTAAAAGTAAAGCAAAAGACCTCTGAAAATTTTAAATGCTTTGTTAAAAAGGAGACAATAATTTATAAATTTTATATGCTAGCCGGAAGCCTAAAATAAACTTTTATGAATTTCTATTTACACACGACTTTCATAATAAAAACGAAGGTGCCAAGAAACCAATTTACAGCCCGATAATTGGCAAATTTACCCACTTATCTTTAGACAAACCTGAAGCCTCGTATACCTGTTTCTTTTGTATGACTTTAGAATGGCTAATTAAACAAAATAGCGCCGCCTTCCGACTTCAGTTCGACTGTAATTTTACCGTTTTTTTTAATTTTTGAAGTTTTAATCCCGGCAGCTCCATTTTTTTCATCATAAATTTGCTTAACTTCCTGACCAGAGAGCATAGGAAGTTCCAGTTCGATAGTCTGTTTTTGTTTTTTCCCGTTAGCAACTGCTACGTACCATTGATCACCTTTTCGCCTTGCCAATGCAACATAATCTTCAGGTTCCCCACCAATATAAATAGTCTCATCCCAAACGGTAGGGACATTCCTTAAGAAATCCAGCACATACTCCGGCTGCTCTTCGATATTATTGGGAGTAACACCAAAATGCTGAATAGGGGAAAAATAAAGCACGGCAGTGGCAAGTTCAAACGCATCTGTTGTGCTTCTAATTGTTCCATCTTCCTGGGTCCTGGACAACCTGTTATTCAGAAAAACCGGGGCGAAATCCATAGCACCGACTGTATTCCGGGTAAAAGGTAAAATGGTCGCATTCAGAGCATGTTTATCTAGAGAGGACTGGTTAAAAACCAGATTTTCAGAAGCCAAAACTGCTTCAGAAGTAACAAAATTGGGATACATTTTTTCCCAGCCTCTGGGAAGGGTGCTTCCATGAAATGTAATTGCTAGTCCGTAGTTGTTGGCATCGTTCAGAATATCTTCATACAACTGAATAGTGGTTTGCTTGTCCCCGCCAAAAAAATCTATTTTTAAGCCCTTAACGCCTATCTCCTGCAACCATTCCATTTCCTGCTGACGTGCAATAGCGATGTTCATTCTGTTTTTGGGAGTCTGCGGGGCTTCGCTCCAGTAACCGTTGGAATTGTACCAAAGAATAACTCCAATTCCTTTTGCACCGGCATAATCAACCAGTTCTTCAATTCTTTCCCTGCCTATGTTATTATCCCACCAATTGTCTATTAAAACATATTCGAAATCTAATTCTTCAGCGAGATCAATAAATTTTATTTGATCTTCATAATTAATACTGTTATCCTGCCATACAATCCAACTCCAGGTGGCTCTTCCCATCTTATAGTCTATAGATGGTTCATATTTTTGTTCAACTAAATCGAAAGCAACGGTTGATTCCACAATAGGTTTTAAGGATCTTCCTAAAGTTATGGTTCGCCACGGAGTTTGAGCTGGTAAGGCCTGGGCAGCAAAGGTATCTCCTATTCCATTATTTTCACCCTCCTGTGGGAAAGCAATCTGGTACAATCCATCTTCTGTTCCTTCACTCAATCTGGAGCCGGGATAATGGCTGTCCACACCAGTTTCAGAAATGAGGAGCCAACCTTTATTCTGAAGTTTAAATAGGGCAGGAAAAGTGTATCCTTCACCATAAGTTGAAGGTTTGCCAATAGGCTCCCCCAGGGTGTATTCTTCTTCATAGGAAGGTTTTGTTTCCATCCAGCCTGTCATAGGCTTTGCCTGTGGAGTAATATAGGTAGTCGTATTTTGAGGAAGATCAAAACCTGAAATCTCATTGAAAATTTTGATATTGCTTTTACCTTCTTTGGACCTGATTCCGTAGGAATAAGCAACATCTTGATTAGAAACCCTAAAAGTTACCACCAGAGTATCTTCATTAGGATTCACGAACCTGGAGACCAGCTCATTTGCCAAATAAATCACATGGCTCACTTTGGCATTCTTCAAATCATAGGATTTTTTTACGGTTGAATTTTCTGAAGAAATATATTTCAGGTCTGTCGAAAAATCTCCCAATGAAGTCTCTAAGCCCAGAGGGGATTCTTCTAAAAACTGCTCCTCTTCATAATGCACATCATAGAATATCCTGCCATCTTCTAATTGAAGTTCTACCGAAATTTTTTCGTCTGGGCTTTTCAGTATTTCCGAATGTTGTGCATTGGAAATATTGGAAGTGAGAATTCCGGTTACAAATACTAAAAAGGAGTAGCGAATAAAATTCATGATTTTATGGTAATAGTAGCACGTAAATGCCAGTTCAATTAATTTAACGGTGAAATTCCTTCTAATGTAGGTTTAACCTGAATGATCGAACCATCTTCTGCAAACTTCAGACTATCAATGGCAACTTCACGGTGAAAACCTGCTGACTGTCCCATATCTGCACCTTTGGGTCGGGTAAACCGGTGATAAACAATATACCACTCATCTTTTTCAGGAACCTGAACAACTGAATTATGGCCGGTGGCAAAAATCTCCTGCTCTTCATCTTTCTGAATCACAATATTATCTTCAGGAATATCTAATGGCCCCAGCGGACTATCAGATGTTGCGTATCTCACTCTATAATTTGGGCTTCGGGTATCATCTTCAGACCAAAGGAAATAATATTTTCCATTTCTAAAGAAGACCTCAACTCCTTCTCTAAATGTTTCATCTGGAGTAAGTATTTTAGAGGAGCCTTCTTTGATGGTCATCATATCATCATTAAGTTCTACAACTGCAAGAAATCCATTACCCCAATATAAATAATTCCTGCCACTTTCAGGATCTAAAAAAATATCCGGATCTATATTTTGTCCGCCATTTACTCCTTCAGGCAATTCTGAAATAAGAGGTGCACCGGAATCTTCAAATGGACCTGCAGGATTATCTGAAGTTGCCACTCCCACTTGTTGAGCTGCCGTGAAGTAATAAAAGTATTTATATTCTCCATCAATCTTTTTTTCAGCCATAGCTGGTGCCCACGCATTTCTGCTGGTCCAGGAAACATCTTTTTCAAGATCCAGAATAATACCTTCATCTTCCCAATTCACCAGATCTTCTGAAGAAAACGTCTTAAAATAGGTGCCAGACCAGCCTGTAAAGCCGTCACTGGTGGGGTACAGATAATATTTCTGCTCTTTTTCAGAATAAATGATCTCAGGATCGGCATAGTAACCTTCTACCACCGGATTGTTAGCCACTTTTGCTGTAACTTCAAAAGTTTCTGAATTTTCTCCTCTCGAAACCGTATAGGTTACAGGACCATTGCTAAAATCCTGAGCGCCTTCTGGTGTTACTGTTACTCCGGGGAGCGTCTCAAAACCCGGATCGAAATTTGCCAAATTTGAGCCCTCTCTTACCGGAAGGTAGATGGTTTGTTCCTCTTTATTAATAACAATGTTGTTTGACTTAATTTCAGGATTGGATGCTCCTGTAATTTCCGCCAGGTTATTTGATGGAAAAGCTTCCATTAAACGTTTTAATTCTTCCGTAGTAATAGGAAGTACACTTCCATGCCTTGGATGAAAATCCATTGAAATTTCTTCATCTACTACTTCAAAGTTCTTTAAATCTGAACTTCTGGTGAACTGGTAGCTGCCATCCATGTAAACATCATACATAAGGATATAATTTTCAGAATCATTCAGCTTAAAAACTCCTGAGCCTTCTACAGCTTTTTCGGTTTGATCTACATTTCCAGGTTCCGGCTTATAGCCTGAGGTGATCGAATCTGAAATAGCGACTTTAATCCCTTTGTCGTCTTCTCCTTCGGTTTTATAAA
Source organism: Autumnicola patrickiae (assembly GCF_031846525.1). Lineage (NCBI taxonomy): Bacteria > Pseudomonadati > Bacteroidota > Flavobacteriia > Flavobacteriales > Flavobacteriaceae > Autumnicola > Autumnicola patrickiae. Next base: position 81,592 of record NZ_JAVRHM010000009.1, on the reverse strand, counting down.
ACAGATAAAACTTTCCGTCTTTATTTATAATATCCCCATCTATGGTAGCTTTTTCATTTGGACTAAAAAACAGTTGTTTTGGTGCATCTTCCAGTCCGGTAAAATCTTCATTTAAATAAGCATAATAAATCTTATCATAGCTACCCGGTTCCAGCATAGAAAAGTAAACCATATATTTTCCTTCCTGGGGATCATAAATAGTCTGTGGTGCCCAAACCCGCATTACTTCAGAAAATTCGGGATAAATTTCGGGAATATCAATAATTGTACTGGACCAGTCTATTAGATCATCAGATTTTAATAATGTCATTGCCGTATTGGTCCATCCGTTTTTACTCAAAAGATCTGTTACCACCATATAATAACCATCGCCGTCTTCTTTGCGTAAAATATGCGGATCCCTTACACCACCTGTCCTACTAATGGAATCTGAGGAAATTATTGGCTGATTGTTATTTAATGCATGATAATTAAACCCGTCTTTACTGATGGCATAGTGTATGGCTTCTTCGCCTTCACCATTTCCGACGAAATAAGAAAAGAGATAGGCTGTGTATTCTTTATCTGTATTTTCTTCCTTACAGGAAAAAAAACTGGAAATCACTAAACTGAATAAACTAAGGAAGATGATATTTTTAGTTTTAAAGGTCTTTTTCATCTTATGTTTTCTTTTTGAATTGTACTATTGAACGGATTTTATTTGTTGTTTATACTGGTAAAAATTACTTCTGTATTGAAATTTTGTTTCCTGTATCGTCTACTTCCAGTAAATTGGGGATTCTAATAAAATTGCCATTTTTCCCGACTCTATGGCTGTGTAATGCCATTAATAATTCTCCTTCAAAAGTTCTGAACATCATACCGTGACCAAAATTTGGAGCAGTAATAGGCTCTTCCTGTTGTATCCATGGACCATCTAAAGTGCCGCTCTCGGAATAAGCCACTCCCTGAACATAGTCACTAAAAACCCAACTGGTCCATAACATACCCAATTTCCCTGTCTGGGTTCTGAAAAGCCATGGCCCATCGGTAACTTTGTTTGGAACAATTTCGCCCTCTTCATTATATTCTTTGCTCCAGGGAGAGTCACTTGCCCTAAAGAGAATTTCACCTTCTCCAATCGATCCACTCAGATCAGGTTTGAGTTCAATTTTTTCCATAGTACCATTCCAATTTTGCAGCCATTCATGACAAAACACCATATATGGTTTATTGTCTTGGTCCACCCAAAAGGTCCCATCAAGGGTTGGTTTAGAGGCAGGTAAATAGGTGTCATCCTCCATGGGAACATATGGCCCATCTGGGCTTTCGCTTACAAGGATATGACTGGCCCGGCGTTCAATCGTATTTCCTTTAACGGTATCTATTATTTTATCCCTGTTCGTGAAAGTAGCGAAATAATAGTATTTCCCTTTGTATTCATGCAATTCTGCTGCCCAAATCATAGGATCGGGACCCATCCATGATTCAGGATCTGTTTTTACCACATCATAAGGCCCGCTCCATTTTTCTAAATCTTTGCTTTTCCAAAGCTTTCCCCCGGTTCCCGTCATATAATACATAGCAGTAGCCTTATCAGCCAGAATAAAAGGATCACTTAAACGAATGGAATCCAACAATTTTTCCTCTTCTGCGGCCTGAATTTTCTGTTGCGAATAGATAGGGAAAAGATTCACTATGAGAAAAGCTAATACCAGTAATGGGTGTTTTATTATCATAATAGCATTGATTCTGGAGGTTAAAAAACTTAATTTTAAAAAGCCCCGAAATGTCTGGGGCTTTCTGAGCCTAAATGATTTCTATTGCAAATTCCACTTATTAATTCAATCATTTAAACTATGAATATTTTTTGACTGGCTATTTCACTAACTCGATAGTGTAGGTGTAACTATAGGTATCATCTTCAAGCCTGTACTGCTTATGTGGTAACCTACCCCAACTGGTATCCCCGCCAAGACCACGTTGTTTTAAGTCCAGGTGTAAAAATACTTTATCCTGAGGCTCCAAATCTGTAGGATGTCGCTGTACCTTCTTTGGCCCTTCATCCAATTGTTCCGTCGGGATATCCAACGCACTAAAACTCAATGGCTGTTGTCCTTCTATTCTTATTCCTTTTCCCTGATTATCCTTTAGGGCTAACCAACGAACATCTGTTTTGTAACCTGATTCCTGTGGACGAATATAGGTCCATGTGAACTGGTTGCTCACCTTATCTTCGTATTTGCCCACAAAAGAAGAAGTGTTTCTGTCCTGATAGTTTTCCCATGGTCCCCTTCCGTAATAAAACAGATTTTCGTAATCTCCCGGTAATATCATGCGCATTCCAAATCTTGGAAGTTCCGGAAGTTCTTGGCCTGTCATGTCTATACTGGAAGTTACCTGTATATCCCCGTTTGGTTTTATCAAATATTCCACAGTATAAGGCACATCAACTTCAGCTAATTGGTACTGTACTGTTACAGGTAAGCCTTCTGTTGTTTTCTCTCCAACTTCAACATTATTTACCGTTGGATCTTCATTAGTGGCTATTTTCCATGCTCCCAGTTTCTCCGGCATATTGTTTCCAAAATCATTATCTGTAGGAGCCCTCCAGAAGTACGGTTCAGGGAATTGAGAAATAACTTCAGTATCTGCATCCTTAAAGTTGTATTTCTGAAGTTTTCCTGATTTTAAATCAAATTCTCCTGTTACGGTATTGGTGCTGAAGCTTAAAATACCATTCTTGACATTGTGCTGAAGGTTTTCATCAGTAGCAGGCTGATCGATATTTGCAAAATAATCGGCATCGCCTAATAAGAACTGCTCCCGTGCAATTTCATGACCTTCAGGAACAAGCGCTGTAGCTTCTGAAGTATAAGCGTAAGTATTCAGAAAATATTCTTTATCCCCCAGCTGTGGCAGGTTTAAATTCACCGTCTCCTGCTGGTTAGGTTCCGCGGAAACTTCAAAGTTCCCGGTTTCTACGACCTCGCCGTTTGCGATAAGTTCCCACTTGAAATTATAGTTACTAAGATTAGTGAAATTGAATTTATTGGTAATTTTTAAATCTTGTCCATTAAATTCAAAGTTGATGTTCTGATGCACTTTTTTCACTTCCTGTAAGGCGGGATGTGGATTTCTTCCTGCATCAACAAGACCATTGGCATTAAAATTCTGATCGTTTTGCAGGTTTGCCCCTCCAAGGTCTCCGCCATATGCCCAGAACATTTCTCCATCTTCGGTTTCAGCCTTCAAACCCTGGTCCACCCAGTCCCAGATGAAACCGCCTTGCATATGTTCACTGCTGTTAATGATATCCCAGTATTCCTGAAAATTCCCATTACTATTTCCCATAGCATGGGAATATTCACACATAATATATGGTCGCTCTTTAGTTTCATCTTCAGCATAGGCTATCATGCTTTCGATGCCGGGGTACATAGGTGCCACAATATCGGTATTCCTGTTTTCCCCAGCCTGCTCAAACTGAACCATACGCGTTGTATCTTTCTGCTTAATCCAGTCATACGCATCATAAAAAACCTGTCCGTTTCCACTTTCATTTCCTAAAGACCAGATGATAATTGATGGATGATTTTTCGTGCGTTCCACCATTCTTTTAACCCTGTCCATATGTGCAGGTGCCCATTCCGGAAGGTAAGCAGGATGAACAGATTTGTCAAAATTGCCCTGCAGTTCGGCACCCATAGCGTGGGTTTCAATGTTAGCTTCATCTACCACATACATACCGTACTTATCTGCAAGTTCATATAACTCAATCCCATGCGGATAATGGCTCATACGAATCGCGTTGATATTATTGCGTTTCATCAGTTCAATATCTTTGATCATCATTTCCCTGTCTGGCACATGACCTTTAGTTCCATGGTGTTCATGAAGGTTGACGCCCTTTACGGTAATAGGTTCTCCATTTACCATCAACTGAGCATCTTTGATTTCCACTTTTCTAAATCCTGTTTTTCCTGAAATTACTCCCAGAGTTTCTCCCTTTCTGTCTGAAAGTGTGATTACATAAGTGTAGAGATTTGGAAATTCTCCGCTCCATTTTTGGACGTCTGGAATGGTGGTCGAAAATTGCACATTTTCGTCCTGAGCTAATCTCTTTTTTTCTTCAGAAAAGACCTTTTCACCTTCAGGATTAATAAGTTCAACTTTTACTGCCGGCTTTCTTATTTTACTACCTTCAAATTTGCGAAGGTCAACGTTCATATTGAAAATTCCGTCTTGATATTCCTCATCCAGACTGCTGGTTGCCCAATAATCCCAGATAGTAGTCTTTGGATTTGCCTGTAAATAAACATCCCGTTCTATTCCGCTTAAACGCCAGAAATCCTGATCTTCCAAATAGCTGCCATCATGCCATCTAAACACCTGTACAGCCAGTAAATTCTCTCCCTCTTTTAGAAAAGGCGTAACATTAAATTCCGCCGGGGTTTTAGAAGCTTTGGTCATTCCCACTTCTTTTCCGTTTACATAGATTTGAGCGTATCCCGAAATAGAACCAAAGTGTAACATAATTTCCTTATCATCCCAATCCTGCGGTACGGTAAAGCTGGTCCTGTAGCTTCCCACAGGGTTATACTCTTCATCTATAAAAGGTGGATTTTTAGGGAAAGGATATACTACATTGGTGTAAATAGGGATATCGAAACCTTCCAGTTCCCAGTTTGAAGGCACATTGATATTTTGCCAATTATCGGTATTTAAGTCTGCCTGAAAAAAGTCTTTTGGCCTTTCTCCAGGCGTCTTAACAATATCAAATTCCCAGGTGCCATTGAGGCTTTTAAGATATTCAGATTCTTCTTTAGCTGCAGTTCTGGCTGCCGCTTCATTATGATATAAAACAAATTGGGCATGGCCTTCTTCCTTGTTTCTATCAAGAATGGTAGGGTTTTCCCATTCGTTTCCTGTATCCTGAGCAAAAAAAGTAGCCGCAGGAAACAGCATAAGCAATAATAAGAGTAATTTTTTCATAGATTTTCAAGTTTCACTTTTGTAATTTTTTTACTTGTTGAGGTTTTTAATTTTTATTTTTTTAGTTCCGAGTTCCCGATCAATAACTTTAATTATTAAATCATCTTCTCCCTTCATTGTTTTAATATAAGCCCTTAGCTTACCTTTATAAGTTTTCCTTTGAGGAGCCTGATATTTTTCATGGCTGTCCCGGTCACCACTTTCCAGTGCAAGGATTTTTGCCTGTCCTTCAACCTGAAAACTGATCATACGATCCTGATTAGTAACCTCATTTCCTTTTCTGTCAGTCAGCAAAACATCAAGAATCACAATTTCACCTTCCTCTGAAAAAGAAGCTTTTGTGGTGGTGACTTCCAGTTTAGAAACTTTACCAAAAGTTTCCACTTCATATTCAGCCACCTGTTTCCCATCCTCAAATCCTAAAGCTCTTAATTTACCGGCATTATATGGCACTTCCCAGGATATCATTTTTTCATTGGAGTAAACGGCTGTTTTACGTCCTAAAGATTTCCCGTTCAGAAACAATTCTGCCTCATCGGTATTGGTATATACCGTCACCCATTTTGTTTCTCCTTTATCTCCAATCCAGGCTTCCTGAATATTTCTTCTATGGAGTACATTGTTTTCACTATTGGTTATCCCAATATAGATCATTGGTTCCGCACTCCAGAGACTTTTTCTAAAGTAAAAATCTGGTTTTGGTTTACCGGCAAGATCAATAATCCCTGCCCCACTACTTCTGTTAGGCCATTCTCTGGCTTCTCCCATAAAATCAAAGGCTGTCCAGAGGAATTGTGAAGATATAAAATCATTTTCAGTTACTGCATACCAGGCATCTAAAGCATCACCATTTTCACTTCCGTAGATAACTCTATTCGGAAAAGCTTTGTGGTCTTCCTCATATCTAAATTCCTGATAATTATATCCAACTATATCCAACGCCCCGGGATAATCGGTAAAATTTGACATGGTAACACCCGCAAGAGCTGCAGTAACAGGCCTGGTGGTATCATAACTTTTGGCTGCCTTTACCAGTTCATTTGCAAGTTTGCCTAAATGTTCCACAGGTGGGTTTTGAGGCTGATATCCCTTTCCGTAGATCTGCGGATTACGACCTTCATCCAAAACAGGATGACTGTATGGGTCATTAGGATAATCTATTTCATTCCCGACACTCCACATGAAAATTGAAGGACGATTCCTGTTTCTACGAATCATATCTTCTACGTCTCTCTGCCCCCACTCATCAAAATCAGTATGGTATCCTTCATTTCCAGGTTCTCCAACATTCCAGCCGGTAATCCATTTATTCTTTCCGAATTCCCATTCATCAAAAGCTTCATCCTGTACCAGAAATCCCATTTCATCGGCAAGTTCGTAGATGTAATCCTGGTGCGGATAATGACTCATACGAACAGCATTTGCCCCAAGTTTTTTAATTGTCTCGAACCGCTCTCTCCAAACCTCCTTTGGAACAGCTGCTCCAAGTGCTCCTGCATCATGATGAATACATACCCCTTTTATAAGCATATTCTCACCATTCAGGAAAAAACCTTTATTGGCATCAAACCTGAAGTTTCTGAAACCCACTTTTTCCTTCCATGTATCTACAGCCTGATCATTTCTCAGCACTGTCACCTCCAGATCATAGAGGTAAGGAGAGTCGGGAGACCAAAGTTCTGGATCTAGAATTTCAACTTTCAGTTCAGCATAATTTTCTTTACCAGGTCGTAGCGTTAGTTGCTTTTCTATTTCTGCTACCGTGTTACCGGAAGGATCCTTCAAAAGAACCGTGATATAAGAATTTTGGTTTTGTTCATTGTGGTTGTCTACTTCCACAGCAATTTTTGCCGTTGCTTTTTCTTCTGAAACATCCGGTGTCTGAAAGAATACTCCCCATTGCGAAAAATGAGTTGGATCCTGTTTTAGTAAATATACATTCCTGTAAATACCAGACCCTGTATAATAACGGGAATCGGCATAATCAGTATGCTCTGCTTTTACCAGAAGCACATTACCTTCTTTTCTGAGATAAGGAGTAAGATCATATTGAAAAGAGATAAAGCCATTTGGTCTTTTTCCAAGGAAATGTCCATTTATCCATACTTCAGAGTTTTTATATACTCCATCAAAATATATGGCATACTGCTGATCCTTATCATAGTCCGAAAGATCAAATTCCTTCTTGTACCAGCCTGTACCACCTGGAAGAAATCCGGTTCCGCTCGCCCATTTTGCATCAAAGGGACCTTCTATACTCCAATCATGCGGTAGATCTACATTTCTCCATTCCTGCCCGTTTAATGAAATACTATCTCCAAGGTGAAATTGCCAGTTATCATTAAATAATTCTTTCCCTTTTTGCTGAGCAAACAGATTAGTGGTCCAAATTAAAAAACACACCAGAAGAAATACCTGAAGTTTATATCTGTTCATAATACTAATTATTTAATACAAAGGTAGTTATCGATTTTTTTTGTGCCATAAAGTTTTCTGAGGAATTCAGCTTCTTATACTTAAGATTTTCATTTGATGAAGTAACGTAATAATCGACTATATTTAATTCTTCGCCTTTTAATTGCAACTGCACTGGTACATCTTCATTCCCGGAATTCACCAGAACTACTATAACCTCATCATTTTCAGGATTTTTATACGCTGAAAAAAGGAAGTTTTTCCGGATATCACTAGACCCTGAATTTGTTATATCAATCCTTTGATAACCGGGCCTGATAAACCGACTATAGTTCCCGAGAGCCCACAGCATTTTACTTTCGTAAAACTCACCCGCTTCTTTATTTTTATCAATGTAGATCAAACCATCTTTATAATCATAAGGAGACACGGCTAACCACCAGTGCCAGGCCGAGGCATTTGCAACCGTAAGGTCACTGTGAATTACACGCGCGAGGTATAATGCGGGATCTATACCTAGATCCCGTCCATTACCTTCAATTTCACCATTATTATCACCCAGGATGCAATATTCACTCATCCAATATTTTAGGTCAGGAATGTTATCTACCGCATTAGATAGTCTTTCCCTTTGTTCAATCATAGATGAAAACGGAGAGGTCGTAAAATAACTATGACCGGAAACTGTCGGACTTACATGGGCAAGATCTGCGATATAATTCTCTGAACTTTCGTTGAAAAATGCCTGTATTTGATTTGATCTTCCGGGGCGGTTACCCTCCTCATAAAGATAATTTATTTGTCCGGCTTCTGGAATATCTATGGATGCAGAGAGGTTTCTGTCTTCTAATTCTTTATTCAGAGCTTTAACAATTCCCACAATTTCGTTGTTCCATAAAGGAGTACCCTCCTGGCCTCCATCTGCCCAATCCCATTGGGGTTCATTTACGGGACTTATATAATCGACTTCAAGACCTTTATTCTGTAGTCCCTCTGTTATAATTGCCAGGTACTCCGCAAATTCATCATATTTATCTGCAGCAAGATTAGAATGGTTGGCATCATTGGTAAAGGCTTTACCATTTCTGGTAAAATTTACATGAGGACTATTGGAAAAGATAAGTAATTGATCTACACCATGGGCTTTTGCAGCATTTGCAAGCCATACCTGACTTTCCATACCATTCCAATCATATTCATTATTAAGCTTTAAAAATGAAGGAGCTCTACGCCATTCATCTCTAATCCCGCTTTCGGCGCCTTGCTCAGCACTTCCAGCGCCTATATTAAGCCGCCAAAGAGAAATTCCGATTCCTTCAGGATTTCCGTCAGGATCTAATTCCTGACTAAATAATAGATCAGCAATTTTCTGTTTTTTATCAGAAGGCCAATTTCCCACGAATTGACCTGACCAAGCGTCCGATGCTCCAAAATTGTCCATAATTTGATATACTCTCTGTTGATTTATTTCCAGACTCAAAGCTTGAAGCTCTTCACTTTCTTCATCATTAACATCCTCCGGAGTTTCTGATTTAGAATTACATGCACTGAGAGAGGTAACAATTAAGAAAAGAAGAATGCTGCGCTTAATTATTGTTTTCTTCATATTAAAGGAATTTAAAAGGGAGAAGCTTTTAACTTCTCCCTAATTTTTTAATAACCAGGATTTTGCTCTAGTTGTCCATCTGAAGACTGAATTTCCTCACGTGGTATTGGTAACCAATAATGTTGTTCTTGAAAGCTTCTGCCTTCTAAAGCAATCCTTCTTTGGTAGGTAAGGCTACCGTCTTCACTTTTTCTAACATTAATACCATATGCTGGCTCATTTTCTGTTTCCATTGCAATTTTCCAGCGACGTACATCGTAGAATCTATGTTCCTCAAAGGCTAATTCGATACGCCTTTCCTGACGAATAGCCTCTCTCATTTCTTGTTGAGACAAACCTGAGGGTAAAGGAGGCATATCTACACTATTACGGCTTCTTATTTGATTAACAGCTTCATAAACTGAATCATCTGGTCCTGATGCTTCATTTTGAGCTTCAGCATAATTTAGAAGTATTTCAGCATATCGGAAGTAGATCCAATTTTGAGTACCTGCCACTTCCCATGGGTTTTGAATAGGTAAGTCTTCGTTAATAAATTTCCTGAGATAATAACCCGTTCTACTTGTGTTCCAGTTATCCGGGCCGTCCTGGCTATCGAGACCCCCCGGAGTAAAAGTTTCTACCTCACGGCCACGGTATTCGGCGCCATTATATAAAATACTTGCATAAAACCTCGGGTCTCTATTTTCATAAGGTGAATTGGCCTCTTCGGGATTATCCCAATCAAAATCTGAACCGTCTGCCATTTGATAATCGTCTACCAGATTCTGGAGTGGTGCCTGACCTCCCCAGCCTCCATAGCCATTGGGACCATTGGCTATTTCAAGAGCAGTATGTCTTTCATTTATATTGTAGTACCTGGCAAATATAATTTCAGAATTACTGCCTTCTGTTAAGAACAGCTCTGCGTAGCCATTCTGATATAAGCTATAGATCCCCAGCTCCATAACATCCTGCGCGGCATCTGCAGCCCTTTGCCATTTTTGAGGATCAGAGTTATCATTGTTATACAATGGGCTGGCTGCATATAACAATAAACGGGATTTTAAGGCTAAAGCTGCACCTTGAGTAGCACGACCTTCTTCCCAGGTTCCGCTGTTTTGCAAAGGAAGTCCTTCCGCAGCTTCATTTAATTCTCCAATTACATATTCTATACTTTCCTGGATTGAACTTTTCTCGAAAAGTTCAGGATCTGTAAAATCATCTCCTAATTCAGAAACCCGATCTCCCATTAAAACTACTTCTCCATAGTTCCGTATTAAATCGTGATAACGAAATGCCCTTATAAATTTTAACTCTGCAGTAAGTCTTGCTTTTCCCGAATCACTCATCTCTACTTCACCAATTTGCTGAAGAGCGTAATTCACTTCTCTAATACTCCTGTAGCTTCTACCCCAGAAACTGCCTAAGATCCCTGTATTTTCAGGTGATAATTGCCCTTGTTGGATTAACCAGGTATTATCATCATTGTTGTAAACGGCTTCATCGGTAAGAGTTCCCATCATTGCATATTCAAAACCTCTGCCGAAACCTGGTACTGATCCATCACCTTCTTTGTCAATTAATCTCACTCCCAGATATCTGTTAATCACATATGCTTCAAAAAGCGTGGAATCCTGCACTATGGCAACTTCTGAAACCCTGTCTGTTGGATTAACTTCTAAAAAGTCTTTTTCACAACCAATTAGAATAGTTGCAAGAAGAACAATTCCTACCTTCAAAGATGAAAGTTCTCTGTTTATATTTCTTTTCATAATCTTTAAATTTGGATATTTAAACCTAAATTAATAATTCGTTGTTGCGGATAAAATTGTCCGCTTTCGCTGGCACCTTCAGGATCATAATCTTCCACTCCGGTCCAGGTAAATACATTAAATCCACTGGCATATATTCTGAAATTGGAAACCGAGAACCGTTCTAGTAAAGAAGATGGAAGAGAATAGCCAACTTGAATATTTTTCAATCTTACAAATGAGGCATCATCCAGCCAGAAATCGTTTCTAAACAAACCTCCACTTACTGCCGATGATGCTCTTTCACTTACACGCGGATAGGAACCATTGGGATTGTCTGGACTCCAACGGTTATCTGCCCAACTACTATAATAATTTCCAACCGTACCAGATTCGGGAAGAACATATTGGCTAACATTAGTTTGACCTGAGAATAAGGCTGAAAAATCAAAATTCTTATACTCTGCATATAGGTTTAAACCAAATGTAATTTGAGGCATATTTCCATATTCTGTGCGGTACCTGTCGTCGGCATCAATCTCACCGTCTCCGTTTATATCTGCATAAATTAAATCTCCAAGTTGTGCGCCTGGAACGCTTGGATATTGATTAAAATCCTCTTCTGATCGATAGATCCCAACAGTTTTATAAAGTAAATAAGTATTCATTGGTCTTCCTGTTTGTTGCTGATATTCCGGCAGGCCTGGAGCTTCATCCATAAAAATCACTTCGTTTTGGGCATAGGTGAAATTTCCTGAAATCCCGAAATTAAAATCTTCACCCGTATAATCGTAACCTAAAACAGCTTCTATACCATTGCTTTCCACCGAACCGATATTTTCAGAAGGAACTAAAGGATCTAGATCGTACGGATTTACAATTCCGGTAGTTCCTGGTACTGAAGCATTCCTGGTCGTAAGAATGTTAGACCTATCCTGTTGAAAATATATGAATTCAGCATTAAAATTCCCTAAAAACCTTGCATTTATACCAAGGTCTGTTTTAATTGCTTCTTCCCATGTAATATTAGGATTTGCCAGTCGGGTAAGATCTATACCAGTTGTCACTTCGTTTCCAATGACATAGCGATTATTAAAGGTGTAATTATTAAAATACTGAAACTGTCCAACATTATCATTACCTAATTTACCATGAGATGCACGAAATTTTAAATCGTCAAAAAAGGAAACACTCTCATTGAACCACTCTTCTTCAGAAATTCTATATCCAACGGAAGCAGAAGGGAAGAATCCATAACGATTCCCTTCAGGAAAAATAGATGATCCATCTACCCTCATTTGAAATTCAGCTAAATATTTCTCCTGAAAGTTATATGCAACACGGCTCAAGTAACTCAATCGTGTGAAATTATAGCTACTTCCATAATTATCATAATCAGCAGCAGCCGCTCCGCCCTGGGAAAGTTCCGGAGTTTCTGTAGTAGGGAAATGAATTCTTGAGGCTCCCATTGTATGGGATTTATCCTCACTTTGTTCATAGCCTATAAATGCATCTACATTATGGTCTCCAAATTGCTGCACGTAATTTAATTTAATATTACCTACTGTTTTGGATTGATTGAAATGCTCTTCGTATAAAGCCCCTTGTTGGTCTGGTCCTCCACCTACAACTCTGGGAATATATTCCTCATTTCTATATTCATATAAAGTATACGGAGTTACAAAATTTCTGGTACGGTTAGAATTTTCATCAACTGAAAAGAATCCGTCAACAGATAATCCATCTAAAAAATCAAAATCGTACTTTGCTCTAAGAATACCATTAAAAGTGTACTGTGGATTGTTGTTTATTCCTCCTGCTTCCGTAGCAGCTATTAACGGATTACTTAATTCGATTCCCGTTGTAGGTAAACCATTAGGGAAATAAGCTGGACTGGTTGGATAAGCCCGGTACAGGGATCGGAAAATACCCCCGGCTCCGGTGGTAGGAAATTGCCGGTCCTCTTTTCTTCCATTTAAAGATAACCCCACCTCTAACTGTTCAGTAATGTCAACATCTATATTTGATCTTACACTATACTGATCATATTTATTAGCTCCATTTTTATAGATTCCATCCTGGCTAATTTTGCCAAGGGAAAGGAAATACCGGGCATGTTCTCCACCACCACGAATATTTAAATTTTGTTGTGTTTGAATGGCAGTGTTCTGAAGACCTTCTTCTGGCCAATTTGTGTTTGGATAATTTATTGGATCGCTACCATCTCTAAATAAATTAATTTCTTCATTGGAATAAATCTGATTAAATCCCTCTGAAGGATTATTGTAGTAAGCTATTTCATTTCTAATCCCTGCATAGGTTGGAGAATCTGCCAGATCAGGCAACCTTGTTGGTGAAGCGAAACCTATATCAAATTTATAGGAAATTTCCGGAGCGGCATTTCTACCTTTTTTGGTGGTTATTAAAATAACACCATTTGCCGCCCTACTTCCATAAATAGCTGCAGAGGCATCTTTTAAGACGGTAAAACTCTCAATGTCCTCTGGGGATAATCGCGAAAGCCCTCCAATCTGTCCTGGAACTCCATCTACAACTACAAGAACATCATTATTCCCAGTTGTAGCTAAACCTCTTATAGAAATGCTTGAATCATCGTATCCCGGTTCACCACTACGGTTATTGGCAATAACACCTGGAATTCGGCCTGAAATAGAATTGGATAGGTTAGGTTGAGGACTACGTTGAAGTTCGTCTGCTTCTACCTCAGAAATAGAACCTGTTAAAGTAGCTCTCTTTTTGCTACCATATCCTACTACCACAACTTCATTTAAAGATTGTGAATCTGTTTCAAGACGAACATCAATGGAAGTTTGATTACCAATTGAGACTTCTTTTGTTTCAAAACTTACGAATGAAAACACTAAAACTGCGCTAGCAGGATCATCAATATTTATAGTATAAATACCATCCATATCAGTTACGGTTCCGTTCGAAGTTCCTTTAACAAGGACTGTAGCCCCAGGAAGAGGCAGCCCTGATTCGTCCACTACCTTACCAGTAATTTCCTGCTGTTGAGCAAAAAGTATTGAAGTAAATAATAGAAAAACTGCTGCTATTGAGCCTCTCCAGTTTTTCTGACTTAGTAAAAAATTTGACATATACCCTGTTTTTAGTTAGTATGATTAGTGATATACAGAACATTAAAATGAAAACGATTTCGTATTTTCGTTTTGGTTAATGTTGTCTGCAATTTTCATAAATAAAAGCTAAAACCTTAGGGTGCAGATCGTCAAAATATGGGTCACAAATCGTTCAAAGCCTGTTTTGTTACATTTTAATGCTGTTTATTTACGCTTCTAACTTTATTTTTAAGGTTATAATGAAAATTTGTTATTTATACATAATTATATTTCTAACACTCACGAAGGTGTCTTTTGGACAGGAGAAGCATGGAGAGCCAGATCGCAACAATGATGACCTCTCTTTTCACTTATTAAATATATCTTCAGGATTATCCCATAACTTTGTTAATGATATTGCACAGGATTCTTTGGGTTTTATATGGATCGCTACAATAGATGGTTTAAACCGCTATGACGGTAATAGATTTATTCATTACAAGGGTAGTTATAATGATTCTTTGACGGGTCTTACTAATAATTACGTAGAGCAATTAAAATTTAAATCGTCCGGGGAACTTTTAATTGCAACAGACGAAGGTCTTAATATATACAATTTTCGTAAAGATAAATTTACGGTTGTAAGCAATCAAGATGGATTATTAACGAATAGCGTAAGTGCCCTCGCCCTGGGACCGGATGGAAACCCAATAATTGGCACCTATCGGGGAGGCATACAGTTCGCTAAAAAAGACTGGAACATTCAAACCATCAAAGAAAAATTTGGAAAAGATTTTCCTCTTTCTTCCAGCGAGATTTCTTCCATGACCATGCAAGGAGATTCCATCCTATGGATAGGCACTTTTAACAACGGATTAAATAAATTTTCTTATAAAACCAATACTATTATCCACCTTAATTCCGGAGAAGAAAATTTTTCCTTTTCAACTATAAACAACCTGTACACAGACTTATCCGGAAATCTTTGGATAGGCTCAAGAGAAGGGCTGGAAGTTATAACGGGAAAGGGAGACACCATTAAGTTAAATAAAGGAAATTCCCCGTCCAAAAGTTTAAGTGATGATGACATTCTTTGCTTTGAAGAAGATGATCTGGGACAGATGTGGATAGGTACAAGAAATGGAGGATTGAACATCATCAACATTGCTTCTTTAATTAAACCAGATCAAGATCCTGAAATAAAATGGTTTTTACCCGGTACTGATGGCTCAAGTGTTTACAATCGTACTGTTTCTGTAATTACACGGGATAGAGATAATAATATGTGGCTGGGAACGCCTACCGGTATTAATTATGTAAATCCCGGGGGAGAACCTATAAAGCTAATTCAAAGAAATGTTTCCGCCACAGAGTCCTTAAGCCATGACCGCATTGGAGCTTTGGCCAGAAGCAACAACAATATGATATGGGTAGGGACAGATGGTGGAGGCCTGGACCTCTATAATTCCGAAACGGGAGAAATAAAAAATTTTAATCACAAGGAGAATAATTCCCAAAGCCTTAGTAACAATTACATTATTTCTGTTCTTGAAGATTCCAATAATCGGGTATGGGTAGGCACTTACCAGGGAGGTCTTAACAAATTAGACAAAAGAAACGACACCTGGACTCATTATTTACAGGGCTCTCCATCAGAAGGTAGTGATGTGCGTGAGATTTTTGAATCCCGTAACAATAGCCTTTGGGTGGGAACGAACAGGGGCGGACTCTATAAATATAACGCTTATAAGGATCAGTTTGATTATATACAGAGCCTCGGAAAAATAGATATTCGGGATATTGATGAAGATTGTGCAGGTAACCTTTGGCTCGCCACCTTTGGCTCAGGTATTATAAAATATGATCCCATTAAAGATACTGTGGTATTCTTTAATCAGGATAACCTGGAAGGACTTAGTACAAATGTCGTCTTTTCTATTACTGTTTTAAATAATAAAGATATCCTTGCCGGCACCCGGTATGGAGGATTGCTACGGTTTGATCCTGAAAAAAAAGAGGTGAAAACTTTTACGGAAAGGGAAGGCTTGAGCAACAATACGGTAAGCAGCATGGTAATGGAAGATGAGAATCTTATATGGCTGGGCACTTACAACGGAATTTGCAGGTATAACGTCCAGACAAATGAGATTTTGAACATTTCTTCCATGAATAACGTTCAGAACGGCGAATTTAATATTGGTGCGGCTATTAAAAGTGCAACAGGCAAAATTTATATTGGCGGAAACAACGGCTTAAACATACTTAACCCAGAGGATTTCGGAACAAAAAATAGTATTTATCCCATTGTTTTCGAAGAACTTAAAATTCTTAATGAATCTGCTCCTATTGGTAGTAAAAAGGAAGGCTACATTTTGGAAGAAGCTATTCCTTTTCAAAAGGAAATAGTTCTGCAACATAACCAGAATTCTTTTTCCGTAGATTTTGCCGCATTAAAGTATCCTGAAGCAAAAAACATCAACTACTCCTATAAACTTGAAAATTACAATGATTTTTGGATTGACACTCAAGGCTCTGGTGTGGCAAATTTTACCAGTGTACCTCCGGGAGAATATAACTTAGTGGTAAAGACAAATTCTGGGATGGGAGAAGAAGCATTTCAGAATTTATTGATCAGCATCGTGCCTCCTTTCTGGAAGACCCTACCTGCATATATCCTCTATATCCTGATAATTGCCATTATTTTATGGTTAAGTTCGAGGTATTATACTGAAAGGGTTCACCTTAGGAATTCCTTAATTTTTGAAAAAAAACAGCGGCAATTGGAACATGATTTAAATGAAGAACGCTTACGTTTTTTTACAGCATTTTCACATGAACTAAAAACCCCCCTAACTCTTATACTCGCACCTGTTGAAAACTTAATTTCAAAAGAAAGAAATGAAGACCTAAAACAGAACCTGCTCTTCATCAGGAGAAATGCAAAAAAACTTTTTCAGTCAATCAACAAATTATTGGAGTTTAGGAAAGCTGAAGAAGGATTAAGCCAATTAAATTGTAGTAATCATGATCTGCCGGGGAATCTTCTTAAATGGGTTCAAAACTATCTGCCCCTGGCAAAAGAAAAAGATATATCCCTGGAGCATTCTTTACCTCAGGAAAAAATATTGGCCTATATCGATCTTGAAAAGATTGAAGTTATTGTAAACAACCTCCTTTCCAATGCTATAAAATATTGCAAAAAAGGAGGCAGGGTAAAAGTGGTTTTATCTATAGAAGAGGTAAACTTTAAAATTCAGGTTTCCGATACAGGAACAGGCATAACTTCTAATGACCTCACCCACATTTTTGATTGGTATTATCGATCTGATTCCACCGTTAAGAAAAATGGAACCGGCATTGGATTAGCACTTTCTAAGCGATTTGCAGAATTACACAATGGAGATATAATGGTGAGCAGTGTCCCTCAGAAAGAAACTATTTTCACACTTAGCATCCCAATCGTAAAAAATTCTGTTTCTAACAAACTGTCCATAATACCTGAGGAAATTTCCGGGGAAATTTATCTGAAAGAAAATTTTGTACCAGGCAGTACACCGGGCAAAAAGAATGAAAGCATTACTTCAGATAAGAACCGGCCTTTGATCCTTATTATTGACGATAATCCTGAAATTTTGGTTTTCCTGAATGGAATATTTAAAGAGGATTATGATATAGTTCATGCTACCAATGGTGATGAAGGAATACGCAAGGCTTCCAAATATGTTCCGGATATCATTATTTCTGATGTGATGATGCCGGAAAAAAATGGTATAGATTTATGCTCCGGATTAAAAAAGCAAACCTCAACAAGCCATATTCCCATTATCCTTTTAACTGCAAAAAACAATATAGAAAGTATAAGTACCGGTTATGAGGAAGGAGCGGATGATTATATTACTAAACCCTTTCATCCCCAATTGCTCATGACCCGCGTAAAAAACCTGCTTGAAAACCGCCGTCAACTACAAAACTACTTCTTAAAAAATACCGATTCTTCCACAATAGACAATAAAACCTCAAAGATTCTAAACCAGGAAAAGCAATTTCTCCACGAACTCGATCAGGTTATTTTAAAAAATATGGGCACAGGAAAAGATAATGTGGAATTGATCGCCAAAGAAGTTGGCATGAGCAGAACATCATTGTACAGAAAATTAAAAGCTATTACAGGAAATAGTATCAATGAATACATTAGAAATGTAAAAATTGAAAGAGCTGCCAAACTTATTGAAGTAAATAACTTCTCGATATCCCAGGCTTCATATGAGGTTGGCTTTAATAATGTAAAATACTTCAGGAAAGTATTTAAAGAAAAATACGGGAAACTTCCTTCTGAATTAAAACATTAATCAATTATCAACGCTACCTGTTATTTGGCAAGGGCATTTAGTAATTTGTGCTTCATTTGACTTAAAATATAATTTCTTCAGTTTGACCATCTACTTCAGCTAAGAAGATTTATATAGTTATTAGAGCCGAACAAAATTTCCTTAATTTTAACCCAGTACAGAAGATCAATTATCTGTAACATAAACCAATTTGGTTCTTAAGAATTCAAACATTAAGACAGTATTACAATAGATAAAAAGGTAGGGAATATGGATCTAACAAGCGAAAATATAATTTTAATAGGATCCCTTCTTTTGTTCATTAGCATATTAGCTGGAAAAACCTCCTTTAAATTCGGAGTACCCACATTACTTTTATTTCTGGGAGTAGGTGTAATAGCCGGTGCTGAAGGAATTGGAAAGATCCAGTTTGAAAATCCACATTTAACTCAGTTCATAGGGATTATTGCCCTTAATTTTATTCTATTTTCTGGTGGTTTGGACACTAGTTGGAAGAGCATCAAACCTGTGGTTTGGCAAGGGGTTTCCCTTTCTACCCTTGGCGTATTGTTTACTGCAACCGGAGTTGGAACTTTTGTATGGCTGGTAACAGATTTTAGTATTTACGAAGGATTACTGCTGGGCGCAATTGTTTCTTCTACAGATGCGGCTGCTGTTTTTTCTATTCTCAGGTCAAAAAACATTGCACTAAAAACAAATCTTAGACCAACCCTGGAGTTAGAAAGTGGGAGTAATGATCCTATGGCGTATTTTTTAACTATTGCTTTTCTGGGGCTTGTAGTACACCAGGATCAGAGCTTGTTGAGTATAATTCCTCTTTTCCTTCAACAGATCCTTATCGGCGGGTTTTTGGGCTTTCTCTTCGGGAAGATTAGCAAGATGATTATCAACAGGATAAAAATGGATTTCGAAGGCTTGTATCCGGTTTTAGCTATTGCATTGATGTTCCTGACATTCTCGGCTACCGATACTTTGGGAGGTAATGGTTTCCTGGCAGTTTATTTGTGCGCAGTATTTCTAGGAAACCAAAATCTCATTCACAAAAAAGCTATAATGCGAATGTTCGACGGACTCGCCTGGCTCATGCAAATTGTGCTATTCCTTACCCTCGGATTGTTAGTTAACCCTTCTCAAATTTTCCCTGTCATGGGAATTGGACTTCTCGTTTCCACCTTTTTAATCCTGGTAGCACGTCCCATAGGAGTTTTAATTAGCCTGTCCTTTTTTAAAATGAAAATGCGACGCAGGTGGTATATCTCCTGGGTAGGTCTAAGAGGTGCGGTTCCTATTGTTTTCGCCACCTACCCCTTAATTGCTGGAATTGAAAAAGCCGGCATGATCTTCAACATCGTTTTCTTTGTTTCGGTACTTTCTGTAATTATACAGGGTACCACACTTTCGGCAGTTGCAAAATGGCTACATGTCTCATTACCATCACAAGCCAAACAAAGATCCCCGGTTGATGCTTTTCTTGAGGATAGCGCAAAATCTCTTATGAGAGAAATTACTATCCCAGAAGGCCACAACAGCACAGGAAAAAGAATTGTAGATCTGGAATTCCCGAAAAAGGCAATTATTGCGATGATAATGAGAGAGGGTAAGTTTATCACTCCCACCGGTATGACTACATTAGAAGATCAGGATACTCTGGTTATACTTTCTGAAGATAGTGAAACAGTTAAAGATGTTTATACTCAATTTGGCCTTCCAGATGAAGGAGAGGGAAATACACATTCTTAAAAAACCTGTTCTAATGCAAACACGAAAAAATTGAAAAAAATAGCCGTAAAAACCAATCCTGCACAAATTGAAGACTTGATAAATGCGCTTTTATAAAACGCCATTCTGCTGAACAATCATCTTTGAAACTGAAGGTCTTAAAACTGCAGAGGCAGTTTCTTTGCAAGAAGGTTCAAAGTTTCTAAATCTGCTTCGTTTGTCATTGCCACCTTTGCGTCAGTCAGGAGTCTTTTTGCCTCTTTCTCAAGCACATCATGATAAGATGGACGTAAGACTTTCTGCTTTAATAGAGCCAGGTACATATATCCCAGCTTCTGAACAACTACAATATCGCCACAACAGTATTTTCTTAACGCTGCATTTATCTGGTATAATAATTCTTCAAAACTTACAGCTCTCATTTTTACATAATCCTGACCGGAATCGGAGACAAAACTTTCGTCAGATTTCAGCATTCTTAACCTTATGAGTTCAGAGAGATAATCAATGGCATTTAACGCTGTACCCGGATCATTAATACCGGGCGACATTGCCTTTACCACAACTTCGGTGATCTGTTTAAATGCCAGGACATAATTGGAAGTTACCAGCTCTTTTCTTGACAGATGAAAATTTTCCAGAAGTTCCTTTACGGCTTCTTCACTAAGTTTTTCTTTGGAACGAAATACCGGTGTTCCTTTTAAGACGAAGGTTCCCTTAATTGGCAGAACTTCTAAAAAAGTATTATTTTTCTTAGAAAAGGCCAGAAGATCCCTTCCCGAAAAATCCTGAAAGTAACCACTTTTATCACTACTGTATGCTGTCCAGCCGTGACTATCGGGGAAATTCCAGTTCATTGAAGTTTCCCTCTCCAACAGGATATTAAGCCTAGTACTGGCATTGTTGAATATCTTTTCCATAATATTCGTGATCTGAATAGTTTCGGAAATGTTGTGGATAAAGTAGATAAAAGCATAGATGGAAATAACGGTAGCCAGGATTCCCAACAAGACAGAGAATCCCGGAATCTGATACTTATCCCCTGTTGGCTGAATGGAAAAAAGAACAAAGATGCAGTACAAAATACTTGAAATATAAATCCCAAGGATGATTTGATGCCGGTAATCTGAAATTAACCCTGGAAGCAAACGGGGCGAATAATCGCTTGCCGCCTGATTTAAAAGTACCATCACCATTGAGAAACTGAAAACCATCATAGAAATAAGTCCGGTAATACAAGCACTGAGTATTGTAAGGGCAGTATCTCCGCTGTTCACTACAAAGAGGGGAGCATGTTCTACAAGATAGTCTGACATTCCACGTTTCTCCAGATACATCATTAAAAGTGCAAACAGAAGACCTGAAAGAGCGAATAGCGTGGGATAAAATGCTATTTTGCTTTTTATGGAACGGTAAAAAGCTAGTATTCTGACCATAGAGAAATTTATAATTTAGAATTTTCAACTTCTTAAGTTAAGCAAATACAAGCAATAAAATGTAATGATGGATATCCACAGCTACTAAAGCATTAGACATTCCTATTTGGCCATACATCCTGATCAAATAAGTTATTTCTTTCTAAACACTTAAGAACAATCTTCTCCTGTTATAAAATAGAAAAGCCCTGCCGTTGCACGACAGGACTTTTCGTTTAATTCCATTTTTGGATAGTAGGAAGCCAAAAGTTACTTCAATCTTCTAAGCTTCCTCCTGAATAAGGTGAAATTTATTGCTTTATAAACTCCCCGTCAACGTCAATTACTACATTGTCGCTTAATACTGCTTCAGGAAAATCTGGCCCCAGATTATAGTCAGATCTTTTCACATTACCTGAAATTGAAAATCCGGAGATAATATCGTCGTTTTGAGGATGCTCTATTGTTCCGCGATGTGTAACCTCCAGGGTTACTGGTTTTGTAATTCCGTGGAAAGTAAGATCTCCGGTAACTTCATATTTTCCATCACCTGTTTTTCTGGATGAGGTGCTTTTAAATGTCATTTCAGGGTGTTTCTCAACATCAAAGAAATCTGGATTTTTCAGGTGATCATCCCTCATTTCTACTCCGGTGTCTATAGAAGGTATCTGGATTACCATGTTATATTGTGCATCGCTAAAATCTTCTTCTGAAGCTGTAATGCTACCTTCAAACTCATTAAATTTACCTTCAATTTCAGAAATTGTAAGGTGGGTAATCCCAAAATAAACCTGCGTATGGGCCGGATCGGCTTTCCAGGTTGTTTGTGCAAATGTTGTGGCGCTTAAAAAAGCGACAAATAATAAAGAAAGTAATTGTTTCATAATATTCATTTTTAAAAATTAGTAATAGTTTATTTAAATTATTCGAGTTTTAATAGCTGATTTGTTCAAGGTTCTGCTGATTTTCTGCTTCTTCAATTTTTTAAAGGCATCGTTGTATTTCGAAACATGCATTTGCAAATATCGCCTCCACTCCGGCTATGGCTTCAGGATCCTTACCAGAAACCGAGAATTCCATCTTCTGCAAGTCCACAAAAACCTCAACAACTTTTGAGTGAGGCAGCAACTTCTTAAAATCCAACTCTTCGAATTGTAATTTGTTGCCGGAGACCAACAGAACCACTTTTTGTGTCGCTACTTCTTTTATTCTTTCAATCAAAGAACAGGAGATATTCTGAGGTTGATTTATTAGGATAATATCAGCTTCCCAACAGCCATCGTGTTCACAACCGGTGAATTCTACTTCAGCTACGGCTTCAGTTTGTTCCAGGTTATTTATTATATTTAAATCATGTTCTTCATCTTCAGAAACAAAGAGCAAGCGAAGATCCTGCTTCATCAAAGCCTTTACCAGTTCAGCAAAAAAATTGCCTGTATCTCCTAAAATTGCTACTGTTTTTATCATCACCTGTTCCTTCTATTCTAAAAATTCCGCAGAAAATTTCCCTTGCCCAGTGCAGTATTTATGCCTGTTTTACAAACTGAACCTCGGCATTAAGTCTCACCTGGTCGCTTACAACCACACTCCCGGCTTCTGTAACGGCATCCCAGGTTAAACCGAATTCTTTTCGGCTAATTTTACCGCTTACAGTTATACCAGCTTTTGTTTGCCCATAAGGATCCACTACAACCCCACCAAATTCTACATCAAGGGTGACGGGTTTTGTTGTATTTTTTATAGTCAATTCCCCTTCCAGCTTATCACTGTTCACGTCAAATTTCCCAGCACGAAAAACCATGTCGGCATGCTCATCTGTTGCAAAGAAATCCCCGGATCTTAAATGCTCGTCACGTTGCTCATTATTAGTGTCGATAGATTTTACATCAGCTTTAAACTCGACATTCTTTACGTCCTTAAAATCATCGCTTTCCGTCTCAGCCTGTCCTTCAAAAACTTTAAATTTTCCGGTAACGGTTGAGATCATAAGGTGTTTTACCTTAAAAGTTACTTCACTGTGTGTTGGATCAATATCCCATTTTGTAGTTGCCATAATAGTATGTTTTAATAATTACCCTGCAAACTTACAGTCATAACGCGCCATAGCCAATGACCTATGATAAGAAATGGAGGTGATCTATGTCACACAATCTTATTAAAGATAAGTTAATCTAAGAAGGACAAAGGGCTGGCAAGAGATGCAGGCATTTAATTACCGGAGATCATCTGGCTCCGGAGGCGGCTTAGCGTTTCGCGTGTGACCCCAATATAAGAAGCAATCATATGCTGCGGCACCCGTTGCGAGATATCGGGAAAATCCTTCAGCAACTTACTGTAACGTTCTTCGGCAGTGGCGCTTATTGTACACATTAGGCGCCTTTGAGTGGCAATTAAGTTATTTTGAATAAGAATCCTGAAGTAACGTTCAAAAGCAGGAACCTCATCCAGAAGCAGATTCCAGGAGGGTTTGGTGATAAGTAAAAGTTCTGAATCTTCCAGTGCCTCGATATTATATTCTGAAGCTTCGCCTGTAAGAAAGCTGTAAAGATCGCCTACCCACCAACCCTGCATCCCAAATTGCAGAATATGTTCATTCCCCTTATCGTCTATAGTAAAGCTCCTCAATAATCCTTTTTCAACAAATGTGGTGTACATACAAACCTCACCATCTTCCAGTAAAAAGCGTTTTTTTCGTAATTTCTTCGGAACAAAAAGGGTTTTCGCATATGCAAACTCTTCATCGGTGATGGTGATGGTTTCATTTACCTTTTTATGAAGAATTTCGAACATTACTGAAATTTTTAAATTGATTCCCTGTTTCCGATTCTAAAATTACTGCAATTTTTGCTTAAAAATGAGTCTTTAGAGAATTTTGAGTTCAGGAAATAGGGTGCGCAACGGCACAACAGGTCGATAATTGGCATTTCTGAGCATATCCTTTTTCGATAGTTCTGTGTTTAGGTGCACGGCGCTACTGTAGGCCGATATTTGGCATTTTTCGGCATACACTTTAATCAGTTTGGATTTCGGAGTCTTATGCGCGGCGACATTAAACTCCGAAAAACTGGTTTTTTCGGAATAAATATATTTCAAGCTCGAAGTACGGATTTTTCAACCCCTAACCTCGTACTTCATATTTTAAAGCAGGTCGATATTTGGCATTTCTGGCTTCAAACTTCAAATAGCCTACATCACTTTACTCTTCACGGGCATCTAACTATAAATTTTTTATATAAACTCATTACTTTCTACCATTAACAGCTATAATTCTTCCGGTTAAAATCGGCTACTTTTGGTTTTTATTCAATGTAGAAATGATTTCATGAAAAAACATCAAATTGAATTTTCCCAGGATGGACCTATCCTGGCTTTAGAAGGTAAAAGCATTCTGAATGCTTCCTTAGATGCCGGAATTCCTCTAGTTCATGTATGTGGAGGTAAGGGTAAGTGCTCTACCTGCAGGGTACTGGTACATAGCGGTGAGAAAAGCCTCTCACCCGAAAATGAAAAGGAAAAAGCTTTAAAAAAACAAATGCAATTCCCTCCAAATGTTCGTCTGGCATGTCAAACTTACATCTCAGGTGGCCCGGTAAAGTTAACTCGAATCGTTAAAGACGTATCAGATTTTGGTCTTTATATAGGCTCAATGGCTGGAGAAGCCACTAAAGAGATTGGAGAAGAACGTGAGCTATCTATATTCTTTCTTGATATTAGAGACTTTAGTCCTTTTATGGAAAAAAATCTGCCATTTGATGTAATACATGTCATCAGGAAACTTTTTACTTTTTGCGAAAACATAATAGATAGTAATGGCGGAAGATTAATTGAAACGGCCGGGGATAGCCTGTATGCCATTTTTGGATATTCATCTACGCCAGAAAAAGCTAAAAATGCAGCTACTAAAACTGCAAGGGAAATAATCGAGAATCTGCAGACCCTTAATAAAGAATACTTCCTTCCGCACTTTGACCAGAATATTGAAGTGGGTATTGGCATACATTCTGGAAAAGTAATAACCGGAAAAATTCAGCTAGGAAAGCACGAACGCCTTATAGCAATGGGACACGCAGTAAATGTTGCTTCCCGAATTCAGGCTCTGACTAAAGAGCTTAACAACAACCTAATTGTATCAGATGAAGTATTTATGGAACTGGAAAACCGGCAGGAAAAAGACAAACCCACTACAGCCCGTTTAAAAGGTGTAACAGGTAGTTATAAACTGCATTTACTGGGAAATACCTATTGCTGATATTCATATAATTAAAGACCTGAAAACATTGATTATAGAGATTGTTTCCGCTGAAGCTTAAGTAAAACGCGAAAATTTTATCGAAATTAAAGTCTGTTATTTCAGGTGTCGTACTATTTCCAAAACTTCAATAGCATCTAATTCTATAAAACAGAGAAATTTGAAATTTTACCAAAATTGATAAAATTTTATTAGAAAAATCTAATTTTTCAGGTAGACCCGGTTTATTCTGTTATTTTAGTATTCTTAAACTTAATAATACTATCATGAAAAAACTTATTGAAAACATCCAGAGCACTTATGAATCTTTCCAAACAGATGCTACTGCGCAATTAGAAGATGGCAATAAAAGCGCCGGGACAAGAGCAAGGAAATCCTCTTTGGAACTGGAAAAGCTTTTAAAAGAATTCCGAAAAGTTTCTATTGCAGAATCAAAGAAATAATAACATCTTCCTTTTTAGGAGGTTTTTTTATAGGCTTATATACCAATAGAATTATTGGTATATAAGCTTTACCTGTTATTTTTAAACTGCTAAGGCAGATTGGATAATCTGAAATTTAATTTTTTCCCTCCCGGCTTTTCATCACTTTATAAAAACAGAAGAGCATTACCCCTGTAACAGAAAGCTGTACAACAAGCATTATAATTAATGGCTCAGTATTCATATTAAGTTTTATTAGTTCTTTTTCTGTAGGCTATATAAACTAATATTGCAATTCCAATAAATAAGAAAAGTAAAATTATCCGCGCCAAATTGGCAAAAAAGATACGATTAGTAATATCCTTAATTTCGTCAGCATTTATGGCCCCAGAAAGATTCTGCTTTAATTCCGAATTACTCAGTTGCATTACCAGGGAACTATGATCTAAAGGCCATCCTTGTCCGGAGAATATCTGGTTAAAAGCTCCTACCCAATTATTTCCTTCCGGCGTAAACAGTGCACCGACAAAGACAAAAATGAGAAGTAATGGAGTGATGTATTTAATTACCCATTTAAAAATTACAGGGATCTTTATATCCGCTCCGTCATTAATCTCTTTCCATCCTTTATCTATTCCAAAAACCCAGGCGAAGAGGATAGTTTCGGCCAGGGCAAATATCACGAGGGAAACCGTTCCGGCCCAGTAATCATACTGATCAAAAAAACCGTGCTGGTAAAATATTACACATGGGAATCCTAAACAAAGCGTAAGAAATCCAAAAGATAAAGCACCTTTATTTTGTCCCCATCCATACTCATCGCGCATAAATCCCATCCAGGGAGTCCCCATTGCAAGGGAAGAAGTGATTCCAGCAAAAAACAGGAGCCCAAACCAAAAAATACCAGCCAGGGCAGCCAGAACCGGCCCCCATTGACTGAAAAGGAATGGCATAGATTGAAATGCCATTCCAAAACCTATATTTTCCTTTACCCAATCCAAACCAAAATATCCGGCGGCAATCGGTACAACGATAAGACTTCCAAGGACTACTTCAACAAATTCATTGGTAAAACCGGCGGAAGTGGCATTTAAGGCAATATCGTCTTTACTGTCCATATAAGCTGCGTAACAGTGAATGGTTCCCATACCTACAGAGAGGGTGAAAAATATTTGTCCGGCTGCTGCAAGCCAAACCCCCGGTAGTAGCAAAGACTCATATTGAGGAGTCCAAAGATAATTTAGTCCATCCCAGGCATTAGCCAACGGAAATTCTTCAGATGCAGCAGTTGTTCCTAAACTAAGACCACGAATAGCCAGAAAACCCCCGAACAAAATAAGTAATGGCATTCCTATCTTTGCTACACGTTCTATACCTGCGAGACCCCTGCTGAGAATGTAGGTATTTATAAGTATACATATGATAAAGAAAAAAATTGCTTCATTGGGAATACCAAAAAAATTAGTTCCCATGCTTACGTAATCATTAAAATATCCGGCAACCTCTGTTTGCGAAAGTCCGGTGAAAGTTCCCCGGATACTGTGAAAGGTATAGGAGAGCGTCCAGGATTCTATATAACAGTAATAAGCTGCTACCGCAATATTTGTAAATATCCCAAAAACCCCTACGTATTTCCATAAGGAGCCGGAGTGCATGGATCCAAGAATAAAAGGTGTAGAGTGATGTCCCCTGCGGCCACCGAAACGTCCCATAGACCACTCAATCCACAAGAGAGGGATTCCCATTAAAAGAAAACAAACCAGATAGGGTATAATAAATGTTCCTCCGCCATTTTGGACAGCTTGAACAGGGAATCTTAGAAAATTCCCCAAACCTACTGAATTCCCCGCCATTGCAAGGATAAGCCCTAAACGACTTCCCCAAACTTCTTTTTTATGATCCATTACTAAAAAACGTTTCTTATACAAACTGATTTCTCTTTGTTCACATTGGAACAAAAATTAGAGCAGAAACACTGCTGCTCTTTCCGAAGGGACCATTTTCTCTGAAATTTTTCCCGGTCTGATATAATGTTCTAGGAAATCATAAATCCGAATGAAATAAAGATGGAAAATATGGATGAAGCTTATGCTGAAGAGATATTTTCTAAACCCAATCGAGAGTTTTGAAATCTTCTTCAGGTTCCTAAGCTAATTAAGACGAGTGCTGGTGGTATTTTCTGAGCATTTGTTTTTGTATTTCAATAAGTAAATGTATTACAAATGTTTGAGAAAATTTAGCATCAAAAAGCAATGATTTTAAAAATTGAAATATTTTTTTAGGAATTAAATTTTGTTGAAATCTTAACAGTTTTATTCCATAGATTTGATCCAATATTAGGAAGAGATCATGTTAAAATTGAAGTTGGTTCTGATTTTACTTTTGTTGCTTTGCGGCGGCAGTAGTTTTACCATGTCTGCTTCAGAAATAGATCATCCTGAAATAAATAACGAGCTTAAAACTCAATTTTCAGAAGATCCTGGCGATTTATCTCCAAGTTATCTTTCAACCTCAAATTTTCTTTTTAAGAATAGATTATCTTATTATTCAATTGCCTTTCTTGGCGAAGAAAATTCCAGGGAACAATCAAGATCTAAAGCTTACTTTTTAGTCCATCGATTTATCGAGCCGGGACTAAGCCTCATTGATATTATCTATCCCTTTCACATTTTTCTCTAGAGATTTTTAATCTTCGGGCAATAACTGCATCTTCAGGAATTCCTCACAGAGGGATAACGCTTGCTGTTATTAACAACAACAGATTAATATTTTAAATTCGAAAAAATGAAAATAGATTTTATATTGATTTCCAGTGCACTGGCAATTATTTGTTTTTTACCCTTTATCCTTCTGCCCCTCTTTGAAAGTAAGGAAGAAAAAAAACTTAAAAACAAGTTTAAGGAAGAAGCATTAAGACTAGGCTTAAATATAAGTTATGAACTTAGCTGGAATACTAACTTAACAGGAATAGACATTCTAAAAAAGCAATTTTTATTCGTCCAAAAATCAGATCTTGGATTTAGAGTAAATCATGTTGACTTAAGTAATGTAAGTCAGATAAAAATGGTCACTCAAACTGTCAATGTCAAGCAACAGGGAAAGCTGGAAGAAATTCTCTCCCGTATAGAACTGGAATTTTACAATTGCAATTCTCTTGCTCCTCTCATTGTGACGGTATTTGACCACGACCTGAACTATAATCAGGATTATGAATTAAAAAATGCCAAGGATTTAGTGGGCGAACTACAGAAATATTTAAATGCTCTTCCAGTACTAAAACGCACCGCATAATGATACTTTCTATTATTTTACTGGCAGTTGGTCTGCTCCTGTTAATAAAGGGAGCAGACTGGTTGGTGAATGGAGCTTCAACAATTGCACGAAAAAAACAGATTTCAGATCTGGCAATCGGTCTTACTATTGTAGCTTTTGGGACTTCTGCGCCAGAACTGGTTGTGAATGTAACCGCATCCATAGAAAATCACCAGGACATCGTCTTTGGAAACATCATTGGCAGCAACAACTTTAACCTGTTCTTTATTCTGGGTGTTGCCGGATTAATTACTCCTTTGGCGGTACAGTCCAGCACCCTCTTTAAAGAGATTCCGGTATCATTTTTAGCCGGAATACTATTGCTGATTTTAGCTAACAGTTTTATTTTTCAGGATGAAATTCTTAGCCGGACTGATGGTGTAATCTTATTAATTTTATTCCTGGCATTCCTGGGATATGTCTACACCCAACTTAAAGGTGTACCTGTAACTAAGGAAGTTAAAGAAGTGGATTTACCCGTATGGAAAATTTGGGGCTTAATAATTATTGGACTGGTGGCTCTTATTGCCGGTGGAAAGATGGTAGTCAATAGTGCAGTTTTTATGGCCACTACTATGGGCGTAAGTGAGAAACTTATAGGATTAACCATTATAGCCGCCGGAACTTCTTTACCGGAACTCGCTACTTCTGTAGTTGCTGCACTTAAAAGGAATAGTGATATAGCGATAGGGAATGTTATAGGATCGAATATCTTCAATATCTTTTTTATTCTTGGAGTTAGTGCCACCGTAAGGCCTATCGCTTATGATATCATATTTAATCGGGATATTTTCTTACTTCTGGGAGGAACAGCCTTGCTTTTCTTAATGCTCTTCTTTGGAAAGAAAAAACTGGGCAGACTGCCTGCTGCTTTGCTGGTAGCAACCTTTATTATCTATACACTTTACCTGGTAAGCCAGGAAATCTATTAAAATAATGCTTAACGATATCATCACCGCAATGCTATGGAGCATTTCACCTTTTGGGGAGGCAAAAGTTGGAATCCCATACGCCATTTATAATAACGTAAACTATTACCTGGCTTTTACTTTGTGTTTTGCCGCTAACGTAATGGTATTTCCGGTTATGCAATTCTTTCTTCAACATATCAATAAATACTTGCTCAAGTGGAGGTTCTATAAAAAATCCGCAATTTTTGTTGCCAGAAGAGCGAAACTGGGAGCTGGCAAGAATGTTCAGAAATATGGGTTCTGGGGGTTATTGCTTTTTGTAATGGTACCAATCCCAGGTACAGGTGTATATGCCGGCACAATCGCAGCATGGTTATTTCGCCTGGAGAAAAAGCAGGCCTTTCTTGCCAATACAGTAGGTATTTATTTGTCCTGCGTAATTGTATGGATTGTTACCATTATTTCTGTAAATGGACTGGCTTAATAGTTTGAGAGATAGAAATTTTAAATGTGTAGCAGGTGAAAAACCTTAAAATTGCACTGCATTGGCAAATCCTTCTGGGAATGGCCGCAGGGGTACTCTTTGCTCTTCTACTTTCAAGCTTTTCGTGGGGTGCAGACTTTATTAAAGATTGGATCAAACCTTTTGGCACCATCTTTATAAATTCTCTCAAGCTCATTGCAGTCCCACTTATTCTTGCTTCGTTAATAAAAGGAATTTCTGACCTTGGAGATTTGTCAAAATTGTCCAAAATGGGAAGCAGAACCATCATTACATTCATCCTTACTACTTTCGTGGCTGTATCTATTGGATTACTCTGTGTAAATGTGATTAAACCAGGAAATGCAATCTCTGAGGAAACACGAAGCAATTTACTTCAGAGTTATTCCGGGGAAATTTCCAGCCGGGTTGAACTGGCAGAAGAACACAGAGAAACAGGACCGTTACAGGCGTTAGAGGATATTGTACCTTCTAATGTTTTCTTTGCAGCCAGCGACAACACCAAAATGTTACAGGTGATCTTTTTTGCAGTATTTTTTGGGGTAAGTCTCATTTTGGTTCCAAAAGATATTGCTAAACCTGTCGGGGATTTTTTTGCGGGTTTTAATGACGTTATCCTAAAAATGATAGATCTCATTATGATGGCAGCGCCCTATGGAGTATTTGCCTTATTAGCAGCATTGGTGATAGAATCTCCAAGCTCCAACTTATTTTCTGCACTTGCCCTATATACAATAACCGTACTGACCGGACTTCTGTTGATGCTTGGAGTATATGCCGGAATTGTTTATTTTTCTACCCGCAAGATCCCAAAAATCTTTTTTAAAGCTATTGCTCCAGCACAGTTGCTTGCTTTTTCCACCAGTTCCAGTGCGGCTACACTTCCCGTTACAATAGAATGTGTAGAAAATAATCTCAAAGTTTCCAGAGAGGTCGCCAGTTTTGTACTTCCCATTGGAGCTACCATAAACATGGATGGCACCAGTCTTTACCAGGCCGTAGCAGCAGTTTTTATTGCCCAGGCCTTTGGTATGGATCTCAATCTTGAAGCGCAGCTTATGATAATCCTTACGGCAACCCTGGCGTCCATAGGATCTGCAGCAGTACCTGGAGCAGGTATGGTCATGTTAGTAATCGTTCTTGCCCAAGCCGGTATCCCTGAGGCTGGGCTTGCTCTAATCTTTGCAGTAGACCGGCCTCTTGACATGTGCAGAACTGTAATAAATGTATCTGGAGACGCTGCTGTCTCAGTAATGATCAATAAGTTCTGACTAGTACCTGTCCTAACAAACATTTATTTTTTTACTCATAAGTCTTTTGCAAAGGTCTTTCTGGCAATATGAGTCATCAGGTAAGGGTTCTTATTCAATTGATCATGTGCTACAAAAATTAACTTAATTGCCATATAAACAAGCAATAAGTTTAGATTTTATCGGATAAAAATTTAACTAAAAATAAATTTTGCTGAATATTTTTGAATTCAAAAATGATATATATTCGCTGCCTAAACAATTAATTTTCATTTAAATGAAAAAATCATTTTTGACTCTTGCTGTAATCGCATTAGTTTTAAGTTTTACATCTTGCAAAGAAGTTTCTGCTGAAAACAAATTGGAAACTGAAGTTATTGAGTCTACAACCCCAACTCAGGCAGAAGTTCTTGAGACTTCCGCTGAAACAGGTATTGATTCTATCGATGTTGTAACTGAAGTAGAAGATTCTATATCTACACCTAACGAGCAATTGCCTATAGAAGAATAATAAAAGCACCTAGAATAAGGCAGAGCTAATTAATTTTAATCTGTTATTATGTTTTAAAAAGGGAGATTCCTAAAGGGTCTCCCTTTTTCTTTAAAAAGCGATCACTTTTTTATTTTTTGCTCAAGGGCTGCTTTTGCAATTGTTTTTCTAGGGCGTCCATATCCCTCTCCACCTTTTCATCCAAAACCTTTGCATAAATTTGCGTGGTTTTAAGGGATCTGTGCCCAAGCATCTTGCCCACACTCTCTATTGGAACTCCTTTAAAAGATCCTTTGAATAGAAGTAAAGCTAGTAGTTCGGGCAGCCACTGGGAACATTCTTTTGAGCCAATTAAATTAAGTAATCGTCTCATTTCTATAAAGTCCTGTTATTCACTTCTTCTACAAATTAAATATTGTGTGTGATATATTCAGGTCGTTCCCTATCAATTATTAAAGAAGTATCCCCGAAAAAAGTTGTTGAAGCCTAAAGCCGCATTTCAGAAGGATGTTTTTTACTTTTGAAAATTATGAACAGAATTCTTCTTTTAAGTTTATTTATCCTATTGCCAAGTCTCCTTTCTGCGCAACTGGTGAATATTGAGTCTAAACGTATGCAAACCGATTCAATAAGGTTTACTTTAAATGCCGACTTTTCCTTCAATCATACCAATAATGATGGGGTTCAGGTGAATCAGATAGATGCTGCTTTGACCACACAGCTAAAATCAAAGGACCTTCGGAAAATCTATTTCTTTTTGGGAAATTACAAACTCATAGATTCAAAAGAAGGAAACCTGCAGAACGCATGGTTTCTTCACGGGAGGTTTAACTATGAATTAAATCAATTATTAAGATTTGAAACTTTTCTCCAGGGGCAGTACAATCAACTACTGGTTGTAGAACAGCGCAACCTGATAGGCGCAGGGCTTCGGGTGAAATGGATGGACAGAGAACGTTTCAACGGTTATGCCGGCAACAGCTATATGTATGAAATGGAATCCAGCGACAGGGCAGAAACTACTAACTATAATCACCGCAACAGCACCTATGTAACTTTATCATATACTGCCGAATCAAATAAATTTTCAGTTACCAATACTGTTTATTATCAACCGCTCTACAGAGATTTGAACGACTACAGAATCCTGGAACAATTTCGGCTGGATATTCCCCTTTCTAACTGGTTTAAGGTATTTACCACTTATAATTACTATTTTGATAGTAAGACTCCGCTAAATACCGAAGAATATACGTCCGAATTAAATATCGGAGTGGGAATTAGTTTTTAGAAGTAAGAGTCATTTTCCGGTAAAACTTCCCGCCACCTGTCACTTTCTGCATACTCTTTAAGAAACCTGTTGCGCCCCTTTAGAAAATTGGTCATATATTTTTTAAGGAATAATTTATTTGCCAGCCAACCTAATATTCCCAGAGGAGCCTGGAATTTAAAAATATCTTTCATTAGTGTTCCCTCTATGGTTGTGGAGAAATAATGTTCATGCCTGATACTTTTAAAAGCACCTTTCTCCATTTCATCCGCAAAGAAAAGTGGCGGATCAAAGTCTGTAACCCTGGTAGTCAGATGTTGCCATACCCCAAGATGTTTTCCATGCCAGGTAACCGTTTCATTCAAACCTATTAATCCGCTGGTTCTTCCTGCAACCGCCCTTTCGTTCGAAGATCTCACAGCTTCTGATTGGAAATCAATACTTCTGGATAAATCATAAACAATTTTCTGTTTGGCTTTTATGTGGGTTTCTAACTCGATAATTGGCATTACATGATTTTTTTATTGATCTCTTCTTCGTGTTATTACAAGATAAGCAGAATTTCCTAGTAGGTAGTTTCATGGTTCGTGATCAGTGTCAGAGAGAGTAACCTCTTTTTCCCTTAGACTTTATACCATCAGCTTTCGAAGCGTCACTTATTGTCGCGCGCTCCTCTTCTCTTAGTGCTACAAAAGAAAAGGAGATGAGAAAACTTGAAATCACCCTTTCAGAGGTACAGTACCAACACCTTCAGGAGGAGATAAAGTATACCAACAGAAATCACCTTTCAGAAGGGGTATTTGGAGGCATGAGCTATGTCTTCAGGTAGGCATCCCCCCATTCTTCGGAAGTACGTTGGAATTGAAAACTGCCAGCACCATAGATTTGGGAGAGGTGGAATGGAGGTTTAATGAACTGCAAGCCGTCTTTAATGATAAGAAATAGTATTGAGGAAACAGTTATTAAAATGTTTCCTTTACCATTCCTTCTATATTGGGTTCAGAAGTGTTTTTAATAACAAAACCTACAACACCAAGTAATAGCTCCTCTTGTGTAATTATATGAACTTCCCATTTGCCTTCCTTAAGGTTGTTTTTATAAGTAAATCCACGATAACCATGATCACGCCCACCGGTAACTTCAAAGCCAATGTCCTCGGTTATTTCCCACCTCCCGGTTTCGGGATTGTACCATTGCCAACGATGAAAAACTGACTTTTTTATAGCTGTAGGTGCAAAAACAGAAGTGAACACATAAACCCTTTCACCAGCATGACGATGAAAATTGATGTTATGTGTACGCCAAAATATATACCATTCATCCCTCTCGTAAGTAACGATGTATTCATTATTTTTTTTCCCGACATCATGAGCCACGAACCCGGTTTCCATAGCTAATGGTACCGGCGGAATAAGATTAAAATAGTAAAAAACATTGATAACTAAATAGATAGTAAGGATACCACTGATCAGTTTTTTTAGACTTATCTCTGCTCTTGTGCTTGGGCTGGAGGTGTAAATAAACAGGATAAGAGCCAGCGTACAAGCTAAACTCAGAAGTCCGGAAATAATAAAAACAAAGGTATTCATCTCCTTTATCAGCGTAGGGACCATAAAGGTGAAAAAGGTAAAACTTATAAAAAAATAAACACTGAACTGGAGGTATTTATTGGAGATTTTCTTTTTAAGAAACTCGTTTGCAAATAAGAGCAGCACCAGCAGTATGAAAAAAACCATAGTTTTTGACAGTGACACACTTCTAAAAAAATAGATGACAAAAGCACTTGATAGTGCCCCAAAGAAGAATTGTATGGCTAGCGGAAAATATTCGGAATAACGATCGATAAAAATGTTTTTCCATTTACCATCATCCGACAAATTGAAAAAATACAGCGTTAACGATAATAAGGTCATATGCGAGCAAAGTACCACCGTATCATAAGTTCGATCTATTCGCCCTAAAGTCAACGTGTCAAAAATAAAGCCACCCATAAAAAAAAGAATAGGGGCGTACTTTTGATTGCGAATAACATACCTTCCAAAAGCACTTTTTCTATATCTTACTAAAGCTCTTTTCATACTATTTCAATAGCGACAAAAGTAGCGTAAAAACTTCATCCGGATATTTACTTTGACCTTAATGCCAGAGCGGTTTTGAAAAAAGCGGAATTAGGATCTTTCGAAAATTTCAGCGAAACGGAATAAATTGTCATTATTCATTGTGGTGGTTTCGTTATACCGTCCTCTGCTTTATGTCCACTTTTCAAAATTAAAATTTGATTCTTCAACCATTGTATGTTCCAGAATTTAATCCGTTACTTTTGAGTGATGATCCAGTTTCTACCTTTTAAATGACAAAAAAGAAAAAAATAAAGCAGCCCTGGCCAACAAAAGCTGCCATGGTGCAGATCTATGAAAATAATTTGCGGGGTGGAAATGAATCTGAATTTTACTCCGGTTTAGGCTCCCATCATCCTGAGCTGGTATATCGTTATGTGGAAACAGTATCGACATTCTTAAGATCTTTTAAAACTCCGCCAGTAATTTGCGATCTTGGGTGCGGGGATTTTAATGTTGGGAAGGAATTGGTGCAGCATTCTAAAAAGTATATCGCCATAGACATTGTGCCTGATCTTATAGCGCACAACAAGAAAAAATTCGGGGCAGAGAATTTAGAATTTCACGTCCTGGATATTGCAGCGGAGGAATTACCGTTGGGCGATTGTGCCATTCTCAGGCAGGTGTTACAACATTTATCTAATGCAGAAATAAAGAGCGTGGTTGAAGAATTATACCGGTATAAATATGTTATTCTTACCGAGCATCTACCGGAGAAGGATTTTGAAGCCAATAAAGATATTATCTCCGGGCAGGGAATAAGGCTAAAGAAGCAAAGTGGGGTGAATATATTAGAGCCACCATTTAATTTTAAGGCCAAAGAAGTAAAACAGCTATTATCTATTAAACACCCCGGGTTTAAAGGAGTTTTAGTAACTACCTTGTATATAAATCATTAGAAAAGCTTTGCGCCCTTTGCGTAAAACTTTGCGACATTGCGGTGAAAATTTAACCCGCATTTTCTTAGAATAGAGGATTTCATAGAAATAATTAGACGTAATTTTTTACAACACCCGGATGGCTTTTAGGAACCGGCGGGTGTAACCTTTTTTGGAGAGATTTGTAGTCACTACTTTCAATAGTAGCGTGAATAAAATCGCTTTCTTTCCCATTTCCATTGGAAACAATGCCAATATGACCAAAGGCATTGCGGGTGGGACTTAAAAACAATAACAGATCTCTTTTTTAAACATTCTCAACTGTATTGTCAAAGCTCTACTTTAAAAAATGAAGGATTCTTGAGACGGAAAAAATCAAACTCCGCTCACCTTTTTATTAGGCCAGGTACGGTTATTCATTTTTATTTAACTCCGGGATTACCAATACCGGAACAGACGGATCAAAATCGATATCCTTTTCCATACTTTGATTAAAAAGACGGGTAAAGAAACCCTTTTTTCTACGGTATAAACTTAGCATATTACTATTTCGACTTTGAATAAAAAGTCTAATCCCTGTGGAAATTGTGGTGTCGGTGAGCTTATGGAAAGTAAATTTCGCCCCCTCTAGTAAAGTGTCCAGCTCCTCTTTATTCGCTAATTGCTTTTTATTTAAAGTACCATTAGATTCCTGGATTTCTAATACTCTTATGCTTGCATTTGTAAGTTTTGCCAGATGTATAATAGTTTTTAATTCCTGGCTTTTATAGCTATTACTGAAAGGGGATGGAAAAACTATTTCAGAGAATTCCTTTTGAGTAAACTTACAGGTTTCAGGAATCACCAGAATGGGAAAGCTGTCCAGACTTTGAAGTATTTCGGAAACCCAATTATGATAGGCATGATTAATACCCGCAGAATCACCCGGGGAGCCTAATATGATAAGATCGATTTTATTTGAATCTGTAATGTCGTGCACCGCATCCTGAACTTTTTTTTGAGAAGAAATAGATTCGAATTGATGCGGAAAGTTTTCCTTCCGAAAACTTATTCCCTGCATAATTCGTTGCAAACCAATTTCAGATTCTGCTTTTTCTTCCTTTTTATTTTGCTTTAGCAGTTCTTTTTTATAACAATGCAGAATGAAAAATTTTGCTTTGGTTTTCTTATAGATTTCCATTCCGTAAATCAAGGCATTCCAGGAGGCCTTTGAAAAATCGGTAATAAGCAATATTTGGTTCTCCATAGGAATAACCTCAGACAAGATGATATTTTTTACACTTGGAAGATATAAATTAAAAATCAGCTTTCAGTGTTTTTCTATGAATTTCAGGAGGATAAAATTAAAGTCTTATCCAGTAGCACATCTTGCAGAATCATTGGGAAGGAAAGCAATGTTGTTGGTATAAGAGCGGCTGGCGATAAAGCAGTCGGTCCTTAGATATTGCGAACTAGATACCCTGGCGATGGTGATGATTAGGGAGTTTCTTAGGGAGGTGACCTCTTAGGAGGCTCCTATTTACCGCCAAAGTTGAATTCTGCCCATACGGGAATATGATCTGAAATACGCCTTACAGCTTTCATATCAGTAAAGTTTTTATAAATAAGTACAACTCCAGACTTTAACACTTTGATGCTTTTAGTACTGTAAAAAATGTTATCGTACTCCGAAGCAAGACATTCATTATCTGCGCATTCCATTTTCATAGTTGTTCTCTGATCCCGGAAAACGGGAGCATACCTCATCTTCTTCAGCGGATTAAAGACAGTATGATTTTGAGGTACATTGAAGTCTCCCAAAAAAATTAGGTTCTTATCAGAATAAAGTTCCGGGAAAAATTTAAAATATTTAATCTCTGTTTCCGGCTGTTTCTTCTTTGGAATTACATGAAAACTTACTAAAGTAAATTCTTCCCCGTTGTACCTAAAGCTTCCAAAGAAAGGCTCCCGATCGATCTCCTTAACATAGTTTTGATCAAGGATGCACGCCCTACCGACTGAACATTAGAGGTCTTCCAGAGAAAAGCGTAACGCTCAGTAGCATAAGGAGTACTCTCGGTTGCTTCACTTATTTGGTAATTCCACTTCGCTCCTGTACGGTTTAGCTCATCTACCAGTCTGGCAACGGCTTGTGGTCCGCCATAACCCGCCACTACTTCCTGAATCGCAACAACATCAAAATTCTTTATAGTCTGAGCCATAATCTCTATTTCAAAATCGCTCTTCGATTTTCCAAGGTTTTGAAGATTCCAGGAACAGATCTTTACCTGCGCAAGCAGGAAATTGCTTCCTGCAAAAAGGAAAATAATAGTGAATAGTATTTTCGAAAAACTTTTGAAATTATTCAGGTTCATTAAAGTGGATTTGGAAATCGTAAAACAAGATACCAATATACATTCTATAAGTTCTGCCACCTTAAGAAGCTTATGTCTACCACTCCATTTTTTTTCTGTATTTCTCCTATGCTAATAGATGGTTAGGTATTTATCTTCAAGAATTTAATATAATTACTCAGTAAACCACGAATCTGTTCTGTCGCAACAGGATTGGCGGAATGAACCTTAAATTTCAGATCAATAAGGTTCAAACCAGATTCATAAACCAGCCATTTGGCCGCAGCATAGCCATTGGGTGCAACTAGATCATTTTCATCCAGACCCAGATCATTATCAAAGCTGATCATATCGGACAATCCTTTTTCCCGAACGTATTTTATAAACTCATCATAGCTTCTAACCACCACAAAATCTCCTGCTTCAGACTGGCCGTAGACCATATCAGGAGTTCGAATATCCCATTCCAAATTCTCTTGGACACCAGCCAAAAAGCTATAAAAATAAAATTATGAATGAGATAGTTTGAAAAAGCTTTTAGGCTCAAGTCCGCTGGATCGAAATCAAATCATTGAGTCTTCTAAAAATCGAAATATAAGGAAACAGTAAAGATGTGGGTCACTAACAATCCGGTTCCTCACTTGTAAATTTAAATGTCTCTCTAATTGTTTCCGCATTTCATAACACCAGAGTAGTGCCTGGTATTAAAGTTCCTCGATATGCCTTATCTAGATCAAAGACATAGAATAATTCCCTCTAGAATGGTACTAATTCCCTATTGGTAAAAAACCTTTATAAATAAAAAACCTGATCCATTTTTATAAATGAATCAGGCTCTTGTATAATATTCATACTTTTAATTTTCTTAAAAGTCCAAATTACTTACTATTTATCTACAACTTCTCCAATTGGTTGAAGTAATACCTCATGTTCAGCAATATTGATTCCCTGGCTACCATTGGCATTCATTGCATCAAGCTCGCTTATATCTACTCCTGGAGTGCCTTTAGCTAGATCATATTGTTCACCAACACTTGCAGCTCCATAACCAAGATCCTTCATAGATCCAGCGGTTATTCGACTTAATGGATTTTCTCCTAAGTTGATAAATCCAGTCATCAGTTCATTACCCAATAAAGATTCTCTCCAATGCCCACCAGCTGTACCGGGACCTCCAATATTTTCAATTGGAAGTTCAAATTCACCACCCTCAGCATTCCAAAATACATTGGCCTTTTTTCCTGTGAAGTATGGATTACTCGCAGGTCCCTGACTAAGCATTTTATCTCCCACATTCCATAACGTACCTACTCCTAAAACGTGTCCCATTTCATGAACAATAACGTTCTCAAATAAACCCAAATCATCTAGGAACTGAAGATCAGCAGTATCAAATTGCATAACACCACTTATGGTTAAACCGTTACTTGTACGAATAAATCTAGGACCGGCGGAGCCGAGAACCGCTCCAGGTCCATCTATAGGTACAAGAACTACCTCAATTACCACATCATCAACTGGACCATCAGCATTTAGAGCCGGAAAACCTACAAAAGCCGATGGTATTGCTCCGGCAACTGCTTCTTCCGGTATCGAAGATTCATCTTTAATAATGATTCGTTCCCACCGAGCAGCAGCAGATTCAAAGACTTCACGCTGTCTATCGGTTACAGGCACCAAATAGTTAATCGAAATATTAAAACGACCTCTATCTACTCCTGCTGCATCTGTAGCCTTTTTTTTACTAATATTGCTTTTAGCAATATTTGATTTAGCATCAATTCGAATCATTCCATCCTGTGGAGCAAGCAATTCAAATTCCTGCTTTGCCGTTGTATCCATATCTGATTGAACGGAATCTACAGCATCTTCAGAACAAGAAATAAGTAAAGCTGCACTCATAGCTGCAGTAAACAAACCTGTAAGTTTAGATTTTTTTAAAAATTTTTTCATAGAACATTATTTACTAGGAACTGTACTAAACAGTTTATTATTAATAATTGGGTAATTTACAACAAACAACTATAAATATTAGAAAACACCCTATTGTTTAACAACTGTTTACTTTAATTTAAATTTTCAATTTTTATTCATTACTGCGGTTTCTCGCGAATCTTTAGCTATTTGCAATCAATTCTATAATGATTTTTTCTCACAGAAAACTATTTCAGACCTCGGTGTCGGGCATCACTTTCCATTTTGATCTATGCCCATTATTCCTTTTTAAAATATTCTCATTTATTTCTCCATATTTTCATAATTAATTTCAAAGATTTTCTTTTTCGAATCTTAAAAAGAGGATTTTATTACCTCCACAAACAGAGAGCTATTAAATTCTATTTAATAGTTGAAATTTTTGTCCCTGGGGGACGAAAAGGTAAAGCGAAAAGGTAAAGCAAGAGGGTAACACGCAGAGCGGTGTTAAGGATACCTATTCTATTAATAAATTACTGACATACAGTTTTTTACAATTTTTGAAGATAGAGAAAAATTAAATTTCCAATTGGTTTTTTACTAAAAGTGCTTTGCCGCTGCAGTAAAACCGTTTAAAAATTACTAAAAAATGGATTCCAGATACAGAAAAGAAAGATTTGAAACTTTAAAGATCAAACTTTCAGTAGCCAAAAAATTTTGAAGCTATTGTAAGGAATTATTTGAGTCACAGTCAATGACGCTTCTCTTAATGATTGAGTTTTTTGAACGAAATGGAGTATCTCCACATGAAATAATAGGTCCGTATATGGACACTCTGGACGCTTTAATCAAGAAAAGAATCAGCGCTGTAATAGCTATTCTTTTTTTTGGTCAACGCAATATTCTCTGAAATTTTTGCTCTTGGGGCAAAAGTTAAATAGCAGGATTATTACGATTTAAAAAGGATATAGAAAAACCCAGATCAAACCAACAGCAGGAATGTTATTGTATCTTTTTGAGCGAACAGAAACCAAAGCGAACAAACCGCTGATTTTGGAAAAGGATCAATTCCCGGATGTGTTAGCTGGCATAAAATTAAGAATGGAGCAAATAATAATTTTTAAAAAGTCAATAGGGACTAATAAATTGAGATCATTATGAAAGAGAACACTCATCCATTTATGGTAACTATGCATTCCCTGGAAGCTAAAATAGAGCAGCTAACAAGGGAATTCAGGATCAGGCAGACCAAGGATCCTGTCTCATCCTTCTGGATAATGATGATTTTATCCAGATGTTCAAGATAAGTGCGAAAACTGCCCAAAGCTGGTGGGAAGAAGGGCTTATTGATTACGCACAAGTAAAAGGAAAGATCTATTACAGTTTAAAGGACATCCAGTCATTTATAAATCGTCACTGAAAAAGCAGGGGGTATTTTAATTTAAATATTATGACCTCGAAAATTTCAGTTCCCATTCAGCTATTTAATAATGTACAGCAAACTGTACCAGAGGTTGTTCAGCATCGGGTCGCAGCTTGTTCCCTACTTGTTCATTTTTTGAACTAGTTGATGCTCTCTCTCTTGCAACAAAATTTTATACGCGAACAGGTATAAAAGTGGTGTAGAAACTAAAATATACCTCATTGGGTATAGGTATATTACTTTTTGCTATATTGCACCC
Source organism: Autumnicola patrickiae (assembly GCF_031846525.1). Classification (NCBI taxonomy): domain Bacteria; kingdom Pseudomonadati; phylum Bacteroidota; class Flavobacteriia; order Flavobacteriales; family Flavobacteriaceae; genus Autumnicola; species Autumnicola patrickiae. The sequence continues at coordinate 38,971 of NZ_JAVRHM010000009.1, read as the reverse complement.
GTAAAGGTATATCTATGGAAGAGTGGAACCGAAATAATCCAATTGCGGAATACGTACGCGAGCAAAGGAAAGCCAGTAAAATGACCCAAACAGAACTTTCAGATCTAACCGGTGTGGGACTCAGATTTGTTCGTGACCTGGAACAAGGCAAACCTAATCTAATGACAGATAAAGTAAATCAAATTTTGCTATTCTTTGGATCTACATTAAAACCACAACCTATTGACTAATGAGGCAGGCAAAAATTATTATAGATCAGAGTTTAGCCGGAATTCTCACAGAAAACGAAGAGGCCTATATTTTCGAATATGATGAAGATTATCTAAAAAGTAAGTCTCCAAAACCTGTGAGTTTAACCCTGCCTCTGCAGAAAGAATCTTTTAAATCCGAGATTCTATTTCCGTTTTTCGATGGTTTAATTCCTGAAGGCTGGTTGCTCGATATCGTTCATAAGAACTGGAAACTTAATCCGCGGGATCGAATGGGATTGCTTCTAGCTACCTGTAAAGATTGTATAGGAAACATAAGTGTAAGACCGCTATGAAAAATTGCCTCGCCTGTTTACAGCCTTTACATAGAGATGAGACTAATTATCACCCTGCCTGCCTTGCAGACTTCTGGCAGCAGGATACACCTGTACTTCAATTAGACTATTCCCTTTCAGATCTGGAAGAGCTCGCAAAAGAAAATATAGCTCAGCGTATTATAGTACCGGGAGTACAGCCCAAACTTTCTTTAGGATTTACTGATCATCAGGAACACAAGAGATTAACGATAGTAGGAGCTCTTGATGGCAGGTATATTCTGAAACCACCTTATCCACAATATCCTCAAATGCCGGAAATAGAGTTTTTATCTATGCATATGGCCAAAGCTTGTGGAATAGCAACAGTTCCTTTTTTATTAATACCCCTGAAGGATGGGGAACTTGCCTATTTAACCAGAAGAATAGACCGCGACGACAATGGTAATAAATACGCCATGGAAGATGCCTGTCAGTTCACAGAAAAACAAACGGAGCATAAATACAGAGGTTCATATGAGCAAATTGCAAAAGCAATTTTAAAGTACAATGGAAATCGCCTTATTGATGTGGTTCGTTTCTATGAGCAGGTAATTGTCTCCTATCTCATTGGTAATAATGATATGCATCTGAAAAACTTTTCTTTAATAGCAAAAAAAAACGGCTCTTATGAACTGGCACCGGCTTACGATGTGCTAGCCGTACAACTTCTAATGCCTGAGGATGACGAGGAACTGGCTCTCACTCTAAACGGGAAAAAGAAAAAACTTAAAAAGCCTGATTTTGATACAGCTATGGTTAATGCCGGCATACCTGAAAAAGCAATTGAAAATTTATGGAGGAGAATCGACAAAGGTTCCAGGGCCTGGAGGGAACTTTTGAGCAATAGTTTTCTAAATAGCGATAATAAAGAAAAATTACAAGAGCTTCTGATTTTGAAAAAAGAGCAGGTAAAATAGTTTTGGAAAACATTTAATGTGATAAATTGATGATCTTGGTTCTCAGATAAAATTACTGACTACACCTTTCCCAATTAATATTCTCGTTTAGCCTAATTATATTTTTTTTGAAACAGATGCTAATGCACAGTTAGAAGATGCATAAAGGAATTTTCTATTGCAGAACCAAATAAGTAAGACATCATCCTTTTAGGAGGTTATGTATTTACTCCACACCTATCATAAATTCATCTGCGATACTTGAAATCAGTTCATGTAACGACGTCTTCTGTCACAGTAATTCAGTCTCTTTGGTTTTATTAACCTAAGAAAAAATAAAATAATGAACATACTTTACTTACACGACGTAAATAGTAAATTAAGTGATAAGAAACGGATGATCCTTGAGAAACATGGAAATGTCTTTGCTCCAAATTTTGATTACTCAAAGGAGAAAATTCTTTCTTTTAAAACCATTGTAAAATATGTTCATCCAAGAAAAGATGTTATTATTGGTTGTGGTCTGGGTGCTGTAAATGGTTTTATAGGTTCAAATATAAATGGCACTCCCGCTCTGCTGTTCAATCCCCCTTTGATGAAATATTATAAATATTCAAAGGCACCTCAAATCGTTCAAGGTCCTAAGTACTTAGTATTAGGTGCAAAGGATGAAGTTGTAGATCCTCGGGAAACCTTAACTTTTTTGAAGGACCATCTACAGCAAAAGGAACTGGAAATAAAAGTATATCCTTATCTTGGTCACGAAATATCTTCTGTATTTTTTAAAGAGCTGGTTTCAGATTATTTTTATAACCTCAAGTTCACTTTCAGACAAGGCGGCTGCTATTAAATTGCAGTTTTAGTTTAGTGATTCCAATTGAACATATTTTATTAATTAGAGTCCAGATGGTTTGAGCTTATATCGACTTCTGAACTGTCTGAAATATAAAGTTTTTGCTGAAATTTTGACTAATTTTTATTTTCCTGATCTTTGTCCGCCTTTAAGAGATACATCAAGATCAGTCCTCTATAAATCTCTTACTCTCAGCAGCTTCAGCACAGATAGCTTGAAATTTTTTACTGTTTATTTTTCATCTTTTGTTCCAGCATCTCCATATCCCTCTCCACCTTTTCATCCAACACCTTTGCATAAATCTGTGTTGTTTTAAGGGATCTGTGCCCAAGCATCTTGCCCACACTCTCAATTGGAACTCCTTTAGAAAGCGTTACAGTAGTCGCAAAGGTATGCCGGGCTAAATGGGTGGTGAGATTTTTTTTAATACCGCAGACGTCCGCTATTTCCTTTAGGTAAGAATTTGACTTCTGATTGGTCAATACAGGCAACACTCCTTTACCTGCTTTTACGTACGGATGATCAGCGTACTTATCTAAAATCTTCCCTGGGATTTCTAGTATCGGAATACTGCTTAAAGATTTCGTTTTTTGTCTTTTGGTTTTTATCCATCTTTTACCGTTTTGCTCAATGATGTCATCCGCAACAAGTTTTTTGACATCGGCAAATGCCAGTCCGGTATAGCAGCAAAATACGAAGGTATCCCTTACCATATCAAGACGGGGAATATCGAATTTTTGTTCAGCCATGACTTTAAGTTCAGAGTCCGTTAGATATTCCCGCTCAGAAGATTTCCAGTTTCCCTTCCAGTGAAAGAAAGGATCTTTATCTATCCGTTGATTGGCATAGGCAATACGGATGATCTTCTTGAAATTTACAATATACTTCTGAGCAGTATTGTGGGCACAATCTTTTTCTGATTTTAAAAAATGATCGAATCCGGTGATAAATTTGTGGTCCACATCTTCCACTGGAATATCTTTTGCTTTTCCACGGAACTCCAGATAATCCTCTATATGTTTCTTGCAGGCATTATAACGTTGCAAAGTTCCTTTAGTAAATCCTTTTCCAATGAGTTTTTCCATATCATCATTGTGATCCTGAAAAATCTCCTGCAACATATATTGCTTCTCCTCTTTGCCTAAATAAATCTCTTTAATTGTTGTAGCCGAAATGCGCCGGTTCTCTCTTAACAGCCTATCGTGGATTTCATATAAGGAAGACCGGGTATGATCCAGAAACCGATTAACCGTTCTTGCTTCCTCTGAAGTTCCTTTGGCCTTCCCGCTTTTGGTGTTCCATAGCTGGACTTTGATTCTCCGGCTAGTACTAAATTCCGCTCGCTTACCTCTATAGGTAATTCTGGTGTACAACACAGCTTGATCATCCGGTGTAGACCTCCCTTTTTTAGGGAAAAATAAAATGCTTAGTAAAGTTGACATAGGTGCGTCTTTTAAAATGCTCACCTGAAAGGTACAAAAAGAGGGTGCCCAAAAGTGTTAAAGAAACGCTGCAACCATTTTATTAACAGTACTTTAAGATTAATTCGGTGCGTCTTTTTTTCGCGCAAAAAGACGCACCGAATTCAGCACCAATTAGTCAGGTTTATTTGGGTTATTTTAATGTTTCGGGGAATAAAAAAAACCTCTAAATCATTGATTTTGAGGCTTTTTGCTTTAATTTAATGCTTAAAAAGCGGTCTGGACGAGACTCGAACTCGCGACCCCCTGCGTGACAGGCAGGTATTCTAACCAACTGAACTACCAGACCGTTGCTTTATTGCGAGGGCAAATATACCACCGTTTTACAATCCTGCAAACCTTTTTTTGCATTTTTTTCAAAATAATTTCGACTTATCAACCAATCTTTTGTCTCTCAACAAGATAAGTCGTCAGAATTTTATCCAGCTTTTTATTAGTATCGGCCTGCACATAATTAATCTTATATCTCGCGCACTCCAGCTTAAGTGTATTTATGTAATCTTCAACAGCAAGCTTGTAGTTTTCCTTTACATTTTCAGAATACAAATCCACCTGCGCACCCGTTTCCACATCGGTAAACCTTCTTGGAACATTGTCAAAATCGAAGCTAAGTTCCCTCTTTTCATCCATCACGTGAAAAAGCACTACTTCATGCTTATTATATTTTAAATGCCGTAAAGCCTCAAATAAGTCCGTTTCCTCTGCATCTGCCTGGAACATATCGGTAAAAAGGAATACCAGCGACCTTTTCTTCAGTTTTTCAGCAATCTGGTGCAGATATTTATGAGTATCAGTTGCTTTCCCTTGAGACCCTTTCCGCACAAGATCATTCAGCGTATTCAGGAGCATATGGTGGTGCCGCTCACTTCCTTTTTCCGGTGCATAAAATTCAAATTCATCACTATAAACACTCAAACCAACGGCATCCCGCTGCCGCTTCATAATCTGCATAATACAAGCCGAAGCTAAAGCAGAAAAACCTATCTTATTCAGCGAACTCACCTCTTGCTTTGCCAGTTTTGGATAATGCATAGAAGCCGAATTGTCCACAATCAAATGGCACCTCAAATTCGTTTCCTCTTCATAACGCTTCGTATAAAGCTTGTCGGTTTTGGCAAATAACTTCCAGTCAATATGTTTGGTACTCTCGCCGTTATTATAAATTTTATGTTCAGCAAATTCTGCAGAAAATCCGTGAAACGGACTCTTATGTATCCCCGAAATATATCCTTCCACCACCTGCCGCGCCAATAATTCCAGATTTGTAAATCCGCCCGCCTTGTGTACCTGCTCCTGTAAATCCATTCCGCTTATTTGTAAAACAGATAGTAATATAAAGAAAAAGGCCTGATTTTCATCAAGCCTTTCTATAATCGTTATTTAATAATTATACTATAAAAGATTGTCAAGTGCCTCAGCATAAGTAGCTTTAGGAGCCACACCAACCTGGCGACCTACCAATTCCCCGTTCTGAAAAACAAGTACTGTAGGTATATTTCTCACACCATATTTAGCAGCAAATTCCTGGTTTGCATCCACATCAAGCTTTCCAACCAATGCTTTACCTTCATATTCTGCGCTTATCTCATCGATGATTGGTCCAACCATTCTACAAGGTCCACACCATGCAGCCCAAAAATCCACCATTACAGGCTTATCACTCTTTAAAACTTTTTCCTCAAAAGTCGCATCTGTTATTTCAATTGCCATAATATCTTATTTTAAGTTTTGCTTCTTTTATATAATCTGTAAAATTAGTCAAATATTTTTGCTTTTCTTACACAAGCAAGATTGTATTTGGCTATATCCTCATTTACGCGGCTTATTTGGCGGTTTCCCCGCGCTCGTGGCGCGGGGCCGGGCTTTTCGCGCTATAAGGTAGCTTGCTCCAATCCCTAACCGAAAATAAGCGGGCAGTGACACAGTTTACAGTAGCAGTTAATTCAATCCTTGTTCTGTTTTTTGCCACTGCTTAATTTTGGCAATTTTCGCCCCACAACAACAGGAAACTCAATCTTAAACCCCCAGGAGGGTGCCCTAAATTGTCAATTATCGACCTATCTCCACGCTCAACAGCAAACGGACAACAGACACAGACAACAATAAGCTTATACCCAGATTTGGCAATTTTCGACCGACAGAAACCTCATCTTTCTTACTTCGAAAAAATTCCAAACCCCGAACAAAAAACCACCAACTAATTCAGCTTATAATTCACCTGTTCTTCTTCCAGCGCTTCCAGTAATTCCTGTGAAATCTTTATTTTCTGCCTCTTACTCGGCATGTGCAGCTTCACCTGATCTTTCATTTCATAAACCACAAAATTTAATTTGTGATCCCCGCGATGGGATCTGAAAATATCTTTTAAAACAGCAATTTTCTCCTCTTTCAGATCATTTATATCCAGCTGAATGGTAAGTTTCTTTGCATAACTATCCATAATATCATGAAGTAACTGAAAACTGTTAAACTGAATCCTGGGATCACTCTTTTTCCCGGTTTCCTTATTGGTCCAGCCTTCTTTAATAAAAGCTTTTACATGCACAAAAGAATTTGGAACCAGAAAATGCCGGAATTTGAGATATTCTTCCCCAAACATCCTGAATTCATAAGTCTCTACGTAATCTTCCACAAAAAACGTCGCCCATCCTTTGCCCATTTTCGAGGTCCTGTGCTGGACATCGCTAATTATCCCTCCAAAAGAAAGTTCCCTGTTAACGAACTTTTCCATATCATTAAAATCAGCTAATGTGGCATTGCAAAAATATTGCAGTTCCTTTTTAAAATCATCCAGCGGATGCCCTGAAATGTAGATTCCCACCACTTCTTTCTCTCTTCTTAACTTTTCCATCGTGCCCCAGGGTTCACAAGGCGGCACAGTAGGCTCCGGAATTTGTACATCGCTGGCTTCGCCAAACAGACTCACCTGCGAAGAATTTTCATTCTCCTGAAATTTTGCGGCAAATTTTATCACTTTTTCCAGAAACGTCATTCCGTCACCTTCATCATGAAAGTATTGTGCGCGATGAGTATCGCTAAATCCATCAAAACCACCGGCTAACGCCAGGTTTTCAAAAGCCTTTTTATTGGCTGCACGAAGGTCAATACGCTTTGCCATATCAAAAATGGAACGATAAGAACCTGCTTCAGTTTTACGATTTTCGACAATAGTGGCCACTGCTCCTGCCCCGACACCTTTAATGGCACCCATACCAAACCGAACTGCGTAATCTTTATTTACAGAGAATTTGTAGTAAGATTCATTTACATCAGGACCAAGTACATTCAGTTTCATGCGTTTGCACTCTTCCATAAAGAAGGTGACCTGCTTAATGTCATTCATGTTATTGGATAGCACCGCCGCCATATATTCCGCAGGATAATGGGCTTTTAAATAGGCAGTCTGGTAAGCGATCCAGGCATAACAGGTGGAGTGGGATTTGTTAAATGCATAAGCTGCAAATGCTTCCCAGTCTTTCCATATTTTTTCCAAGACTTCCCTTGGATGGCCTTTGGCTTCTCCTCCATCAAGAAACTTCGGTTTAAGTTGTTCCAGTAAAGCAAAGATTTTTTTACCCATCGCCTTCCGCAGCATATCGGCGTCACCTTTGGAGAATCCTGCGAGTTTCTGCGAAAGCAACATCACCTGCTCCTGGTAAACTGTAATTCCGTAGGTTTCCTGCAAGTATTCTTCCATATCAGGTAAATCATAGGCGATCTCTTCACTCCCATGCTTCCTGGCAATAAAACTCGGAATATATTCCATCGGGCCCGGCCTGTACAAGGCGTTCATCGCAATAAGGTCGTCAAAAACCGTTGGCTTAAGATCCTTCATATGCTTCTGCATTCCCGGCGATTCATACTGAAATATTCCTACCGTTTCCCCTCGCTGGAAAAGCTTGTAAGTCTCCTCATCATCCAGCGGGAAATTATCGGGATCCAGATCTATATCATGTCGGCCTTTTACAATTTTAACCGTGTCCTTTATTAAAGTCAGGGTTTTAAGGCCCAAAAAGTCCATTTTCAGCAGGCCGGCGCTTTCTACTACAGAGTTGTCAAATTGCGTAACATATAAATCGGAATCTTTTGCGACCGAGACCGGCACATAATCTGTAATATCCCCGGGAGTAATAATAACCCCACACGCATGGATTCCTGTATTCCTGACTGAACCTTCCAGAATACGAGCCTGATTAACGGTTTGCGCCTCCAGGTCGTCTCCTTCAGCTATATTAAGGAGTTCATTGATATTCTCTAATTCTTCACTTCGGAATTTGCTTTTCAGTTCCTTTTCGTTCATTCCGAAGATTTTACCCAGTTTGGTATTCGGAATGAGCTTCGAAATCCTGTCGGCATCGCTTAAAGGTAAATCCAAAACCCTTGCAGTATCCCGAATTGAAGATTTAGCAGCCATGGTTCCGTACGTGATAATCTGCGCCACCTGATTTGCTCCATACTTTTCGATTACATAATCCATAACACGGCTACGCCCTTCATCATCAAAATCGATATCAATATCGGGCATACTTACACGATCCGGGTTTAAGAAACGCTCAAAAAGCAGATCGTACTTAATCGGGTCGATATTTGTAATTCCAAGGCAGTAGGCCACGGCACTTCCCGCGGCAGATCCACGGCCGGGCCCAACCGATACGTCCATATTACGTGCTTCCCGAATAAAGTCTTCCACAATAAGGAAATAACCGGGATAACCGGTATTTTCAATAACCGAAAGCTCAAAATTAAGACGTTCTTCAATTTCCGGAGTAAGATCTGCATACCGTTTCTTCGCCCCTTCAAAAGTGATGTGCTTTAAATAGGCATTTTCGCCCCGCTTTCCACCATCTACTTTATCTTCTTCAACTAAAAAAGCTTCAGGAATTGTAAATGCCGGTAACAGTACATCCCGCGCCAGTTCAAAAGGTTCAATTTTATCCACAACCTCCTGAACATTTGAAATCGCTTCGGGCAAATCTTTAAAGAGATTCTTCATCTCTTCGCCAGACTTGAAATAATATTCCTGGTTTGGCAAACCATAGCGATAGCCTCTACCCCGACCTATTGGCGTGGCCTGCTTTTCACCGTCTTTTACACAAAGCAGAATATCGTGCGCATTGGCATCTTCCTGTTTCCAGTAATAGGTGTTATTGGTGGCAATAAGTTTTACGTCGTGGGTTTTGGCAAAGTCCACTAAAACCGGGTTCACCCGATTTTCATCTTCCTGATTGTGACGCATAATCTCCATATAAAGATCATCGCCAAATTCCTGTTTCCACCAAAGCAAAGCCTCTTCAGCCTGCTTTTCTCCCATGTTAAGTACTTTACTGGGAACCTCCCCGTAGAGGTTTCCTGTAAGCACAATAATATCTTCTTTATATTTCTGAATTACTTCTCTATCTATCCGCGGCACGTAATAAAATCCCTGGGTATAGGCGATGGAAGACATTTTTGCCAGGTTATGATAACCTTTTTTATTCTTTGCCAGCAAAACCACCTGGTAACCATTATCCTTTCTGGATTTGTCACGATGGTTTTCACAAACAAAAAATTCACAACCTAAAACAGCTTTTAATTCTTTAGCTTCCGCAGGTAAATTATTTTCAAGAGCTTCAGCATTTTTTGCTTTAACAGCTTTATTATAGGCGCCAACTTCTTTTACAAAATGAAAAGCGCCCATCATATTGGCATGATCTGTAAGTGCAACGGCCGGCATATTTTCTTCTCCTGCTGCATTTACCAGATCGGGAATGCTAATGGTAGATTGTAAAACCGAAAACTGCGAATGGTTATGCAAATGTGCAAACGGCACTTCATCCAGCTTTTCGAGATTTTCCTCAATTTCCTCGGTAGTAATCTCCTCGGAAGGTTGTTCCTTCTGAAGCTGTTTCCTTATTTCTTCGGAAGCTTTTTTGAGATTGATATGTTTTAGTCCGATAAGTTGTATCGGCTGCGGATTAGCTTCTGAAAAATTCTCAAAATAATCTGCAGGAACATCTAATTGTTCTTTGGTGAACATCCGTTTTCTGATAAGCTCCAGGAAACAACGTGTGGTTGCCTCCACATCGGCAGTCGCATTGTGGGCTTCAGCAAAAGGTTCGTCAAAGAGATATTCGTGCAGTTCAGTAAGTGTGGGAAGCTTAAATTTTCCACCACGCCCACCGGGAATTTTACACATTTCTGCAGTCACCTCGGTACAGGTATCGAGAATTGGCAAATTCAGCAATGAATTCTCCATCTGAAGACGAAAAAATTCCGCCCCCATAATATTCACATCAAAACCTACATTTTGACCAACGACGAACTTTGATTTATCAAGAGCGGTCTGAAATTTTTCCAAAACCTCCTTTAAAGTAATTCCGTTTTGCGCGGCAAGTTCTGTGGAAATTCCGTGAATCTTTTCTGCATCATACGGAATATTAAAACCTTCCGGTTTTACCAGGTAATCCTGACTTTCCACTAGATTTCCCAGATCATCATGCAGCTGCCAGGCTATTTGTATGCATCGGGGCCAGTTATCGGTATCGGTTAAAGGCGCATCCCAACGCTTTGGTAATCCGGTGGTTTCAGTATCGAAGATAAGGTACATGTGATTCGGGTTTAATTTAGGCAGGCAATAGTATTACAAAAAAAACACTCCGGCTTTTCCCGCTAAATTAAAGATAAATTGACTTTCGGTAAAAGAAACTTTTTATAAATTATCAACCACTTTAGGACACAAAAAAAGCCTCACAAACAGTAACCAATAAAGGTACTTATTTGTGAGGCCTGATACGAACATTTTAAACTACTACTACATCAGTCAACCTTTGTTCGCATCTTTTTTCTCCTATTAATCGAATTGCTTTTCAAGACTTTTTACCTGATTAAAAGTAGCCATAATAGCATTTTTTTGTTTCAACAATATGTTTCCTGTAGATGCGGGAATATCAGGGTCTTTAAGAATATCTTCATAATCCTCAACTGCCGCTTTTTCTCCTCTTACTGCCTCTTCCAGAACAGCCTCTTCTTTATCTGACGAAAGACTTGTCTTCAAATTCATCCACGTCCTGTGAGCGTCTCCCGCTGAACTTGAACCTTTATCTGGCGACTCTCCAAAATTGGCAATCTCCGACTTTAATTCATGTCCAAAATCGTATCGCTGTTGCGCTTTATCCTTAAAGAAGGATTTAAGCTCATCGTTCTTTACATTTTCTGCAGCAAATTTAAATCCCTTTTCAGAATCGTAATTCTTCTTAAGAAGCTCGTTCAATTTTCTTGCAACTTTTTCTGAATATTTCATACCTGTTTTTCTTTTTTCATTTATCTAAAGATACTATGCTAAAACCTTGACATCAATCTATTTAACAGGGTTTAGCACTAATTAACTGCTTTTAACAACGATCTCAATTTTTCCTTTAAAAACTTCACAATTACCACCGCTCCCGCTTTAAAAATGGCATAAGCGCCACCATAATCTTCTAAAGAATTTAATTTTGTAAAAACTTGTAAATTAGAAAAATGTAGTATCTTTGCAGCCTTATTAATCATCGGGGTCGGGAACCCCACAAATTAATTTTTATGCCTGTAAAAATAAGATTACAAAGACACGGTAAAAAAGGAAAACCTTTTTACTGGATTATTGCCGCAGATTCGCGTGCAAAAAGGGACGGTAAATACCTTGAGAAAATAGGTGTCTATAATCCAAACACTAATCCTGCAACTATCGAATTAGATGTTGACGGTGCGGTAAAATGGTTACAGAACGGTGCACAACCTACAGATACTGCCCGTGCTATCCTTTCTTACAAAGGCGTTTTGCTAAAGAAACATCTTGCTGCTGGAGTTAAAAAAGGTGCTTTGACCGAAGAAGAAGCTGAGAAGAAATTCCAGGCTTGGTTAGAGGAAAAAGAAGGTAAAATTGACGCTAAAAAAGAAAATTTAACCAAAGAGCAGGAAGCTGAAAAAGCTAAAGCTCTGGAAGCTGAAAAAGCTGCCAACGCTAAACGCGAAGCTGAAGCAAAAGCTGCTCAGGAAGAAACTGCTGCTACCGACGAAAATTACGAAGGTGCTGCAGTAACTGAAGGAAGCGAACCTGAAGCAAACGTTGAAAAAGAAGTTGCTACTGAAACTGCTGAAGAAGCAGCTACAGAAGAGAAAAAAGACGCTTAATTCAACAGCCGGCGATGACTAAAGAAGAATGTTTCTATTTAGGAAAGATCGTTAGCAAATTTAGCTTTAAAGGGGAGGTGCTCATAAAACTTGACACCGACGAACCTGAAACTTACACAGAAATGGAATCGGTTTTCGTTGAATACAACGAAAATCTGGTTCCATTTTTTATTGAAAAAAGTGCTCTTCATAAAAGCACTCTACTTCGCGCCAAATTTGAAGATATTAATACCGAAGAAGACGCCGAAGACATCATAGGCTGCGAACTCTACCTGCCACTTACCATGCTCCCAGAGTTGGAAGACCATCAGTTTTATTTCCATGAAATTATTGGCTTTAAAGTAATAGATGCTCACCATGGTGATATTGGTGAAATAGTATCTGTAAACGATAATACCGCACAGGCCCTATTTGAAATTAAGAAAGACGGCAAGGATATACTTATCCCAATGAACGATGAATTTCTGGAAAAAGTAGATAAAGAAAATAAAACCATATATCTTAACACTCCCGAAGGACTAGTGGATATTTACCTCTCCTAAAAGCGTTACTATTTTCATTGTTTATTATCTGACATAGTCGAGGGAGATATACCTGGTATAAAAAAATGCCGCTCCCAACAGGCAACGGCATTTATTTGTTTAAAGTAAATTAGAAATCTTACGCAAGGATTTCCTCCCAACCAAAAGCTTCGGCTATGGCTTCATATACAATCTTACCTTTTACAATATTTAATCCTTTAGCCAATACTGCATCTTGTTGGCAGGCTGTCTCCCAGCCAGAAGCCAACTTCAGTACATAAGGTAAAGTTACATTGGTTAAAGCAAGCGTGGAAGTATGCGGTACCGCACCCGGCATGTTTGCAACGCAATAATGCACAACATCATCTATAATATAAACAGGATCTTCATGGCTTGTCGGCCTTGAAGTTTCTATACAACCTCCCTGGTCTACAGCCACATCAACTATTACTGTACCCGGCTCCATTTCCTTAAGCATATTCCTGCTAATAAGCTTTGGTGCTTTTGCGCCGGTATTTAAAACCGCACCAATTATAAGATCATGTGTCTTAATGTGCTTCCTTATATTATATTCATTAGAAAATTCAGTTACAACATGATTGGGCATAATATCGTTTACATGGCGCAAACGATCCATATTTACATCCATAATTGTGACCTGTGCCCCTAGTCCTGCAGCCATTTTTGCTGCCTGAATACCAACAGTCCCGGCTCCAATAATCAGAACTTTTCCCGGACGAACACCAGGGACTCCGCCCAACAACAAACCTTTTCCTTTGACTGGTTTTTCAAGATATTTGGCTCCTTGCTGTATAGCCATTCTTCCGGCAACTTCAGACATTGGAGTTAATAAAGGTAAAGCTCCCGAAGGTTCCTGCACGGTTTCATAAGCAATACAAACAGATTTGCTGTTAATCATGGCTTCAGTAAGCGCCCGGTTGGAAGCAAAATGAAAGTAAGTAAAAATCACCTGATCTTCCTTTATCAGCGGATACTCCTTCTCAATAGGCTCCTTCACCTTTACAATCATTTCACTTTTCGCATAAAGATCTTCAATCGTTGGGAGCATTTGCGCTCCGGCAGCTGAATAATCTTCATCTAAAAATCCGCTGTTATCACCGGCAGTAGACTGCACAAAAACTTTGTGTCCGCGTTTAGTAAGTTCCAGCACGCCGGCAGGAGTCATTCCCACGCGGCTCTCGTTGTTTTTAATTTCTTTAGGTACACCAATTTCCATAAGTAGAATATTTTTGACGCAAATTAAATCAAAATATTCATATGCAGGGGGCGCATACTAAAAAGTGTATAATTTTTATTCCTATCGTAATTTTTAAGGGGGCTAAATAACAATATTTACAATTTTACCCGGAACAACTATTATTTTTTTAGGGGGTACATCAGATAAATAACTTTTAGTTCTATCGTCTCCCAATACCGTGTTTTCAATTTCGTCCTTACTCATATCAAGTGGCAGCTCCATGGTAAAACGCATTTTTCCGTTAAAGGAAATCGGATAATTCTTGGTACTTTCTACCAGGTATTTTTCTTCGTAAACAGGATATTCCGCAGTAATTACAGACTCAGAATTGCCCAAGTTCGACCATAATTCTTCTGCAATATGTGGTGCATAGGGTGCAATTAAAACCGCAAGCGGCTCCAGCACTTCCCGCTGATTACAATTTTGAGCCGAAAGCTCATTTACACAGATCATAAATGTGGAAACCGAAGTATTAAAGCTGAAATTTTCAATATCCTCAGTCACCTTTTTAATGGTTTTGTGTAAGGTTTTTAAAGATTCTGCTGAAGCTTTTTCTTCAGAAACCTGAAATTCTTCTCCGTTGTGATACAACTTCCAGAGTTTTTTAAGGAAGTTATGCACGCCGGTAATGCCGGCGGTATTCCATGGTTTTGCCTGCTCTAAAGGTCCAAGGAACATCTCATACATCCTTAAAGTATCGGCACCATAATTTTCACAAATATCGTCCGGATTTACCACGTTATATTTGGACTTAGACATTTTTTCGACTTCTCGCAGAACAGAAAATGTACCGTCTTCTTCAGTTATAAATTCAGCATTATGAAAATCAGGACGCCAATTTTTAAACTGATCAATATCAAGCTCATCAGAATTATTTACAAAAGAAACATCAGTGTGGATTAATCTCTCTGAAACCATTAATTGATCTTTATCAATTTTATTTGCATCCAAGTTTTGGTAGAATTCTTTTAGTTTTTTAGTAGGATGTTTATCCACTATTTCTTTTAGTGTAATGCCACCTCCCGAAAACCTTTCATATAATTTCGCGGAACAATAAATTTGTGGAAATTTTAGTGAAAACCACTTCAAATATTTTTCCTGATCTTTATTTTTTTCAGTTATAGGCCATGACAAGCTCAGCCTGTACACAAAAGCACTCGTCCCCAAAATCATCCCCTGATTAATCAACTTCTTAAAAGGCTCTTCAACTGAAAGATATCCGCGGTCTTTCAGGAACTTCGTCCAGAAACGGGAATATAGTAAATGTCCGGTGGCATGTTCGCTTCCACCGATGTATAAATCTACGTTTTCCCAATATTGCTGAGCCTCCTTCGAAGCAAATTCCTTCTCATTATGCGGATCCATATATCTAAAGAGATACCAGGAACTTCCCGCCCATCCAGGCATAGTGTTCAGTTCTAATCGAAATATGGTCTCCTCATTAATTTCCATGTTAGGAACTACCTTATTATCTTTTGTGTCCCAAGCCCATTCAGCTGAATTTCCCAAAGGAGGTTCGCCGGTTTCGGTTGGAAGATACTTTTCAACTTCGGGAAGTTTTAGCGGCAAGTGCTCCAAATCTATTGTTTGCGGCATTCCGTTCACATAATAAACAGGAAAAGGTTCTCCCCAATATCTTTGTCGGCTAAAAACGGCGTCGCGAAGTCGATAGTTTGTTTTTCCGTAGCCAAGACCCAGTTTTTCCAGTTCCAGGATCGCTTTCTGAAGCGCTTCTTTATATTTTAGTCCGCTAAGAAAATCTGAATTTGCGATGACCGTTCCTTCTTTTCCCGAAAAAGCTTCTTCCGAAATATCTGCATTTTCAAAAATGTTGATAATTGGCAAGTCAAAATGCTTTGCAAAATCATAATCCCGCTGGTCGCCACAAGGTACAGCCATAACCGCTCCCGTACCGTAGCCGGCAAGCACGTAATCACCAATCCAGATTGGCACCGGCTCTTTGGTAAAAGGATGCTCGGCATAAGCACCGGTAAAAACACCAGTTATCGACTTAACATCTGCCATGCGCTCCCGTTCACTGCGCTTTGCACTGGCCGCGATATACGCTTCAACTTCTTCTTTCTGCTCCGGAGTCGTGATTTTTTTCACCAGTTCATGCTCCGGCGCCAAAGTCATAAAAGTTACTCCAAAAATCGTATCGGGACGGGTGGTAAAAACACGAATCCCCCCAGCCCCCGAAGGGGGAGCTTTTTGAACTTTCTCTTCCCCTTCGGGGAAGGATAGGATGGGGAATTCCACCATCGCTCCCACAGACTTTCCTATCCAGTTACGTTGACTTTCCTTAAGACTCTCTGTCCAGTCCAGTTTATTTAAATCCTGAAGCAAACGTTCTGCAAAAGCAGAAATCCGCATGCTCCATTGTGTCATTTTTTTCCGGACAACAGGATAGCCGCCACGTTCTGAAACGCCGTTAACAATTTCATCATTGGCAAGCACTGTTCCCAGCTGCGGACACCAGTTTACTTCAGTTTCGGCTAAATAAGTAAGTCGGTATTTGAGCAGAACCTGTTGTTTTTCTTCAGAAGAAAATGCATTCCATTCTTCCGCAGTAAAATCTTCAATATCATCATCACAGGCTGCTTTTACCCTTGTATTTCCTTCCGAAGCAAAAATTTCTTCAAGTTCTGAAATTGCACGGGATTTATCCTGCTCATGATCATACCAGGATTCGAAAAGCTGGATAAAAATCCACTGCGTCCATTTGTAGTATTCGGGATCACTGGTGCGCACTTCCCTGCTCCAATCGAAAGAGAAACCGATTTTATCCAGCTGCTCGCGGTAACGTTTTATATTATTTTCTGTAGTAACAGCGGGATGCTGACCGGTTTGAATGGCATACTGCTCTGCCGGAAGTCCAAAACTGTCATAACCCTGAGGATGCAAGACGTTGAAACCTTTGTGGCGCTTGTAACGCGCATAAATATCACTGGCAATATAACCCAGCGGATGCCCTACGTGCAGTCCGGCTCCCGAAGGATAAGGGAACATATCCAGAACGTAAAATTTAGATTTCTCGGAAGTGTTTGAGGCTTTAAAAGTTTTATTATCGGCCCAATATTTTTGCCACCTGGCTTCAATTTCGTTGAAGTTGTAATTCATCTTCTTGTTTTAATTATAGGTCATTGCGAGGGATGAAATGACGTGGCAATCTCAGACTGCTTCATTTCATATACAGTGACATTAATCACTAAATGCCTGCAAATTTACAATTTTATACTTGCTGGGGTAAGCAATAGCGGAGAGATTCTTATGCTTTCCTGGCTTCTTTTTCCATTGGCAGCACGAGTTCATAAAGCAATCGGTTAACAGGGGTCGATATTTGCCATTTTTCGCCCTCCTTTACAATATAGCCGTTAAAATTTTCCAGTTCTGATGGTTTCCCGTCCATAATATCCCTTTGCGTAGAAGCCGTAGTTCCTTTTGGCTGCTGTTCTGCAACTTTAAGGGTTTTTTCCACATGCTCCCGGGTTAAAGCAATGCCTTTTTTGTTGGCAACGGCTAAAATTTCTTCAGCAGTTTTGCGCATCATGTCCCTGAGGTAATCGCTTTGCAGAATTTTATCTATAGAAACCTTGGTAAGGCCTCCAATTGCACTTACCGTAGTGATATAAAGGAATTTTCTCCAGATTTCCAGCTGAATATCCTCCGGAATTTCAGTTTTAACGCTAGAATTGTCAAAAATATCCTTCAACTGAAGAATCCGTTCTGATTTTGAGTTGTCCAGCTCCCCGAAAGTCACATGAGGCTCGATAGAAGGGTGTTTTATCTTTCCCGGACCTTCTTTAAAAGCTATAATCCGACATAATCCTCCCAAAACGTTCTCTTTTGGAAGTACCTCCATTAGTTTTTCAGCATTACTGGCTCCATTTTGTAAAGGAAGTACCATCGTATTTTTGCCAATTATCGGCTTTATATCTTTTGCTGCTTCAGTAATCTGCCAGGATTTGACTCCGAGAATCACCAGATCGGGAGTGGCAACTTCAGATACATCATCGGTTGCTAGTTTTGGATGCACAGTGAAGTTTCCGTTGATACTCTCTACTTCGAGTCCGTTTTTTCTGATTGTTTCAAGGTGTTTTCCGCGGGCAATCATAGTCACATCATATCCGGCTTTTGCCAGTTTTCCTCCAAAATAACCTCCAACTCCACCAATGCCATATACAAGTATTTCCATAGCTGTTTTTTTCAAATTTAAGCTTCTTAGAATAAATCTAAAAGTTTGAACGTTTTAAAGAAACGGGAATGATTAACTTTCTTATTTTTACACAAAAATCTGAGTCCGCTGTATGAGCACATCTTTTGAAAGGTATCAAAAACGCCGACTGATTTCTTCCTACTTTTCTGTAGTAATCAGTATTTCCTTAGTACTTTTTTTATTGGGAATTTTAGGCTTACTGGTACTAAATACCAAAAAAGTAGCCGATCATTTTAAGGAGCAGATCGCGATGACGGTTTATTTTAAAGAAACTGCTAAGGAAGTCGAAATTGAGCAGCTGAAGAAGAGCCTGGCTATGGCAGATTATACAAAATCTACCACATATGTTTCCAAAGAGGAGGCTGCGGAAGAACACAGCAAGGAAATTGGGGAGGATTTTATGGAGTTTTTGGGATATAACCCGCTTCAGAATTCTATTGATGTTTATATGAACGCCGATTTTGTTTCTTCGGAACAAGTGGACGAAATTGCTGCAGAGCTCACTGCCAAAAATTTTGTTGATGAAGTTATCTATGACCAACCTTTAATTGCTCTGCTAAACGAGAATGTAAAAAAGATTAGTTTCTGGGTTCTTGTAGTGAGCGGAATTTTCACTTTTATTGCAGTACTGCTTATTAACAGCAGCATAAGACTGGCAGTCTATTCCAAGAGATTTATTATAAAAACCATGCAGATGGTTGGCGCTACCAAGGGATTTATAAGAAGGCCGTTTATCTGGCAAAGTGTGAAACTGGGTATTATTGGAGCTATACTTGCGCTTATAGGAATGGCTGCAGTTCTTTATTACCTGAATAAAAGTTTCGGAGAACTCAATCTGCTTGGAGATGTAAAATTACTGGCGGCACTTTTTATAGGAATATTTCTAATGGGGGTAATTATTACCTGGATAAGCACATATATTGCAACTTCGCGTTTTCTTAACTTGAAGACAGATGAATTATATTATTAAGTGAGAAGTTTATATTATCTTTTTCGAAATTGGGATGAAAAATTTTGATGAAGAAATTATTACAAGTTACTACAATCCATTTTTCAGCTAAGTAACTAACATAAAATTAAAATATGTCACGTCGAGCGGTTCTGATAGCTATCGGAACGAGACATTTGTTTTTAAGAGCATATTCGTATTAATTACAGAATTCTGAATAAGCGCAAAAAATTCATTTATATGAGTAAAAAAAGTAATCCATCACCAAAGCAACAGACAGCTTTCATCTTCGGAAAGAAAAATTATGTCATGATGTTTATTGGACTGGGAGTAATAGCCCTTGGTTTTATTTTAATGGCCGGTGGCGGCAGCGAAGATCCCAACACCTTTAATCCTGCAATTTATAACTTTCAGAGGATCAGACTCGCCCCAACTCTTGTTCTTATTGGCTTTGCCATAGAAGTTTACGCCATACTGGTAAATCCAAACCCTAATAAAACGAAATAAATTTGGACGCATTAGACGCCGCTATTCTTGGTATCATTCAGGGATTAACAGAATTCTTACCCGTATCTTCCAGTGGTCACCTTGAACTTGGTAAAGCAATTTTAGGTGACACCAGTGTTCCTGAAGAATCCCTTTTATTTACAGTTGTACTGCATTTTGCTACCGCTTTAAGTACGTTGGTGGTTTTCAGAAAAGATGTAATAGATATTTTTAAGGGTTTATTCAAATTTGAATGGAATGATGAAGCAAAATTTTCACTTAAAATAATTATTTCAATGGTTCCTGCGGCCCTTGTGGGGCTGTTTTTTGAAGAGCAGCTGGAAATTTTGTTCGGAGGTAATATTATGTTCGTCGGGTTTATGTTACTCATCACAGCTCTTTTGCTATGGCTCGCAGACAAAGCGAAAAATACTGGCAAAAGTGTAAGTTACAGCAACTCTTTTGTCATTGGAGTAGCTCAGGCCATCGCAATGTTACCTGGTATTTCAAGAAGTGGTGCTACAATTTCCACTTCAGTTTTGTTGGGGAATGATAAAACAAAAGCCGCAAGGTTTTCTTTTCTTATGGTGGTTCCTTTGATTTTCGGAAAAATTGCGAAGGATTTGCTGGATGGCAATATTGCAGCATCTACTACAGAAACTTCCATTCTTTTAATAGGTTTTGTCGCTGCTTTTCTCGCGGGCCTCGTCGCCTGTACCTGGATGATTTCCCTGGTAAAGAAAAGTAAACTGTCTTATTTTGCAATCTATTGTTTTGTCGTAGGACTTGTGGCAATTATCTTTGAATATGCTCAATAAAATTTTTACCGCAGAAGATTTTAAAGAAGGACAAATACTCTTATTTGATAAACCGCTGGGATGGACCTCATTCCAGGTAGTGAATAAAGTGCGATGGCTGATTAGAAAAAGCTGCGGAATCAAAAAAATAAAAGTAGGGCATGCGGGTACTTTAGATCCTCTTGCTTCAGGATTACTAATAATCTGCACCGGAAAATTCACCAAGAGAATAGTTGAACTGCAGGGCCAGGAAAAGGAATACACCGGAACCTTCACTTTAGGCTCAACCACCCCATCTTACGACCTGGAAACCGAGATTGACAAAACCTTTCCCACAGATCATATTTCTGAAGATGATCTTCAAAAAGCAACAGAAAAATTTAAAGGTGAGATAGAGCAAATTCCGCCAGTTTTTTCAGCATTAAAAAAGGATGGAAAGCGACTTTACGAATACGCCAGAAAAGGCGAAGATGTAGAAATTAAATCCAGAAAAGTTAGTATTACTGAATTTGAAGTGGGAACTGATAATTTTCCGTTGATAAACTTCAGAGTGGTTTGCAGCAAAGGAACCTATATAAGATCCCTTGCACACGATTTTGGACAGGAATTAAGCAGCGGCGCGCATCTTTCAGCTTTAAAAAGAACGAGAATAGGAGATTTTAAAGCAGAAGAATCTTTAAATATCGAATCTTTTGAAAAATTACTACCTTCCCGGGAGAATAAACCTGCCTAAGTGCAGTTTTAATTACCTATGGATTTTTTCGACAAACATAAAGCCCTGATCATAACATCGTTTATATTTGCCATTTTATTGCTTGGGCTCTATAATTTCAATTTATCCAACAGCAACCAAAAAACACGGGAATTTCTTGTAGATCTGGATCAATATAAACCCGAAACCGAGTCTGAAGAGGAGGTCGAGCAGGAAGAGCAAGAGACAGAACAGCAGCAAAGTCAGCAACCACAAACACATCGGGCCTTTAACGAAAACCAGGAGGCACGGGAACAGAATTTCGATAGTCAGCTTAACGAGATCTTTGAAAAGAATAGTGCTTCCAGAGAGGAAACTTCTGAAGAAGAAAGCCAGGCCTCCAACGGCGATTTTAATGTAAGCAAACCTGAAAGAAATCGGCCGCAACAAAGATCAGACGGGAATAACAGCAGTGAAAACACCTCAACCCAATCCGGCGGAATCGATAATAGTTCGATAACCTATTCTCTAAAAGGAAGGACCGCATACGAGATTCCAAACCCGATTTATACCTGTGATGTTCCCGGAAAAATTGTAGTAAATATTACTGTGAATGCTGAAGGTCTGGTGCAGGATACCAGGATTAACAAGGCCAGTTCTACCTCATCTAACGCCTGCCTGGAGGAGATGGCTCTGCAATATGCCGCGGGAGCAAGATTTAGCAGATTAGCCGGCA
Organism: Autumnicola patrickiae; assembly: GCF_031846525.1. Lineage (NCBI taxonomy): Bacteria > Pseudomonadati > Bacteroidota > Flavobacteriia > Flavobacteriales > Flavobacteriaceae > Autumnicola > Autumnicola patrickiae. The sequence goes on along the minus strand of NZ_JAVRHM010000009.1, from coordinate 17,374 downwards.
GAGATTCGCAGCCGGGAACGATTAGTTATCAATTTAAACCTTAGAATTATGTCTGAAATTTCACGATGCGGCTGGTGCGAGGGCGACTCCTTGTATGAAGCGTACCACGACACAGAATGGGGAGTTCCCGTTTATGATGACAAAACTATCTTCGAATTTTTGTTATTGGAGACATTTCAGGCGGGATTAAGCTGGATCACCATTCTTCGGAAAAGGGAAAATTTTCGCCTTGCTTTTGATGATTTCGACTATAAGAAAATTGCTTTATATTCTGAAGAAAAAATTCAGCAGTTGCTTGAAGATAAAGGAATAGTAAGGAATAAATTAAAAGTTCGTTCTGCAGTAACCAATGCGCAGTTATTTATTGAAATTCAGAAGGAATACGGAAGTTTCAGTAAATATATCTGGAGTTTTGTAGATGGTAAACCTATTCAAAATGAAGTTGAAGATTACAAAAAAGCACCTCCAACTACTATAATTAGCGATAAACTAAGCAAAGATCTCAAAAAACGCGGATTCAAATTTGTTGGATCTACTGTGGTATATGCCCATATGCAGGCCACCGGAATGGTAAATGATCATGAAATTTCCTGTTTCAGGTATTCTGAAGTTAAAGATTTATAGAGCACTGCTTAAAATGGCAATTATCGACCTGCTATAAACTTCGAAGAAAAATTTGCTGCAATCTTACTTTAAAAACTTCAGAAACTCCTCCCTAGGAATCTCTTCGGCGCCCAGGCTGGCCAGATGTTTAGTATATACCTGGCAATCGACAAGTTTTACGCCCTCGGCGCTGAATTTTCTAACCAGATGAATAAATCCATATTTTGAGGCGTTGCTTTTTTTGGCAAACATGCTTTCCCCGCAAAACACCTGCTTTTCCTTAAGATTAATTCCGTATAAACCTCCTACCAGCTCGGTTTCTTCCCAAACTTCAACAGAAATTGCCATTCCCAACTGATGCAATCCTTTATAAGCGTCGATCATTTCTTTTGTAAGCCAGGTTCCCGATTGGCCTTTGCGGTTTATTGAAGCACAATTGCGAAGAACTTCAGCAAATGCTTCATTATAAGTAACCCGATAATTGCCTTTTTTAAGCACCTGTTTCATACTCTTAGAAACCTTCAGCTTTTCAGGAAAAAGCACCATCCGTGGGTCCGGACTCCACCAAAGTATCGGCTGGGAAGGATCGTACCAGGGGAAAATACCTCTTTGGTAAGCCGCAGTGAGCCGTTTGAGCGACAAATCCCCACCAATGGCAAGTAAACCATCTTCGCTGGCATATTCTATGGGAGGAAAATCTTCATTTTGCCTGATTATATACATTCAGCTGCTTAATTGATAATCTGATTCTTTTACACAGAAAGGAGGCTGTCCAAAAATGGCAATTTTCGACCTACTGAAGTATAATCAGTAACTACAAATTGTACCTCTTTAAACAGCCTCCTATTATTTATTGAAGATCTACCTAGAAAGGCAAATCATCATAATCTTCATCATTTAAATCGTTTGCCGGTTCAAAGTTATCCGGTGGTGGCACATCCTGCCCTCCCGGAGTATTACCCGCGGCAAGATTTTCTATTCTCCAGCCCTGGATAGAATTAAAATATTTTGTCTCGCCCTGAGGGCTCACCCATTCCCGGCCACGAAGGTTGATTCCGATTTTTACAGGTTGTCCAACTTTGTAACTATCGAGTAAATCTGTTTTATCTTGAACAAATTCCACCATAATATGCTGCGGATATTGCTCCTCTGTAGTAACTACAATTTCTCTTTTTCTAAATCCGTTGTTACCGAAGGTTTTCGTGTCACCAATCAGTTTAATCTTTCCTTGTACTTCCATTTCTTCTATTTTGCTAATAATAATTTCCAGGCCTCTTCAGGTTGATCTTCATCAATTAAAATCTGAGCCTGCCTATGAATTCCTTTTTTATCTCCTTTTTTTACAATTACGGCAATTTTTGGATGCTCTTCCATGTATCGTTTAATTTCTTCTTCTGAAGGTAAAGCTTCCACATTTCCGAGTTTCCCCAGGTCGTTACCTGTAAGTACCACGCTGTTCCTTATTTCCTCCGGAAAAGCATCCACACCAATTCCCACTGTCCTAAGCGGCTTCTTTACCTCAAATAGCCCCGCGTTTGCGCGGGAATACCAGTTACCTCCCATTCTCGCTACCTGATCGATCTTCAGCGGATCTACAGCTCCTTTGTCATCCAGAATTTCTTCTTTTATGTGCAACTTCAGTACTTCACAAATCACCAGGTTTCCAGCTCCTCCTTCGGTTCCCAGCTCTACAATTTCATTTACCCTGCATTCTATCTGAACCGGAGATTCCGCTACTCGAAAAGGCTTTACCAGATCTGACTTCAGCATAGTAAGCCCGGCTTTTTCAAATTCATTTATTCCCTCTTCATATTCTGTACTGGAAAGGGACATTTGCTGCACAATATCGTAATTTACAATATTTATCACCACCTCCATTGTTGCCTTTACGTTTGTAAAAGTATGCTTCACTGTGTTATCCCTGCCTCTTCGGGAAGGTGAAAAAACCAGGATTGGAGGATTGGTGCTAAAAATATTAAAATAGCTGAAAGGGGATAGATTTGGCCTTCCTTCCGCATCTACAGTACTGGCAAAAGCAATAGGCCTCGGCCCCACTGCTCCCTGTAAATACTGGTGCAACTCGCCGGTACTAACCTCCTTAGGTGCTATACTTAACATTTTCCAATTTTCAACAAAGGTAACGAAACAGCAAGGGAATGAAAAGAACGGACACACAATAATATTCTTTTAAAAACGCTTATCTTTAAAACGCATTAAACGTTGATGTCCTTCATGAATTTTACAGATGAGCGCAATTTTAGCCGCTGGTTTATCATTATTTCCTGTCTTGTTGTTGTAAGCCTGGTTCTTTGGAATACCACAATTTTTTTCCAGCGGCTCAAGGAAGATGAGCGCTCGAAAATGAGCATTTGGGCACACGCTCTTCAGGATTTTGAGAAAATGAGTCCGAATGAAGATGCAGCACTTATTCTGGAAATTTTAAACAATAATACCACCATTCCTATTATCCACACCAATGATAAAGGGGAAGTAGATTATACTACCAATATAGATCCTAAGATACTGGACGATGAGGAACGACTAAACGACCTGCTCCTCGAGATGATGGAAGAAAATGAACCCATAATTATCAATCTTGGCGAAGGGCAGGAACAGTATATTTACTACGGAAATTCACCCACTTTAAATAAACTGAAATACTATCCTATTGGCATTACCCTCATCGGATTCCTTTTTATCGGTGTGGTCTATTTTTTCTACACCACCACAAAATCCAGTGAACAGAATAAATTGTGGGCGGGAATGGCAAAAGAAACCGCACATCAAATTGGCACGCCCCTCTCTTCGCTTATTGGTTGGACAGAAATTCTGAAGGACGAGAACGTCAATAAAGATTATATTACTGAAATTGAGAAAGACGTAGACCGACTCAAAACAATTACAGAGCGTTTTTCAAAAATAGGCTCTGCTCCTTTGCTGAAGATTACAGATGTTGTTACCGCTACCCAGGAAAGTTTCGATTATCTGCAGGTGAGGAGCTCCAACCTCATCGATTTTTCGATAAAAGCACCAAAAAAAGCAATTGAAGTGGAATTAAACCAGCAATTATATAGCTGGACCATTGAGAACCTCGTAAAGAATTCTATAGACGCCATGCGCGGTAAAGGAAAGCTGAATATTGAAATTAAGGAAGAGCCTAAATGGGTGTGTATTTTAATAAAAGATACCGGAAAAGGAATAGAAAAAAGCAAGTTTAAAACAATTTTCGAACCGGGGCAGACTTCTAAAAAACGCGGATGGGGCTTAGGATTGTCACTCGCTAAACGGATTATTGAAGAGTATCACAAAGGCAAAATAAAAGTCCTGCAGAGTGAAATAAATAAAGGGACTACTTTTAAAATTTCGCTACGGAAGATTTAGAACTTTTTCAGAATTGCTCTTAGCTCCTCCGGAATCCTAAAAGTTTTATTTTCATCGAAATCATAACATACAACCACGTCCTCACCTTCAGCACAAATTTCACCATCCTCGTTTAGGACTAAATGATTCAGACTAAAACTGGAGTTTTTTATATAACCCAGTCTGGTCTTAACTATAGCTTTTCCGGGGTAATAAAGTGATTTTTTGAAATTACAGTGAGTAGAAACGAGCATAGTACCACGATTTGAATTATTATAATTCTCGTAAATACCCGTAGCTTCCCAAAAGTTTACACGACCGGACTGCAGGTAGCGCATAAAGGAAACATTGTTTACATGTTGATAAAGGTCCAGGTCGCTCCAGTCTATCCTTATTTCCAGGCTAAGTTTATAATCTCGTAAATCCACTAAAGCACTACATTTTCTCTAATAGCATCTGCCAGTTCCTGGAACTCTTCTTCAGTCATTTCCTGCTTTCTGGAGAAATCCATATCCTGCATACTATTCAGCGGAATAAGATGAACGTGTACATGCGGCACTTCCAGACCAACAACAGCCATTCCCACTCTTTTACAGGGAACGGTTTTTTCCAGCCCAATGGCTACTTTTCGGGAAAAGCGCATTAATTCCTGATACATTTCTTCTTCCAGATCAAAAAGTTTATCCACTTCCTTTTTTGGAATACAAAGGGTATGGCCTTTTGCATTGGGGCTAATATCCAAAAAGGCCAGAAACTGACTATTTTCGGCAACTCTGTAAGCAGGAACCTCTCCTTTTGCAATTTTTGAAAATAAACTGGCCATAATTTTATATTTTAAAGTTAGTTCCTATAAAATTAAAAATCCTTTCCGTAATTCTTAGTTAAAGAACATGAAAAGGATTTTCTAATTTTGGATGAGAATTTAACTATTCCCGCCAGATTTCCAGAATGTCGAATTTCATAGTACCATTGGGCACCTGTATTTCTGCTGTGTCACCTACTTTTTTTCCGAGCAGACCTTTCCCGATAGGAGAATCTACAGAAATTTTACCCGATTTTAAATCGGCTTCGCTTTGCGCCACCAGCTTATAGTTCATCTCAGCACCATTGGTCTGGTTTTTTATTTTAACGTAAGAATGTACTAAAGCTTTAGAAGTATCCAATTGAGATTCGTCTATAACCCTGGCATTGGCCACAATTTCTTCCATTTTTGAAATTTTCATCTCAAGCAGCCCCTGGGCTTCCTTGGCCGCATCATATTCGGCGTTTTCACTTAAATCCCCTTTATCCCGGGCTTCTGCTATGGCTTCTGAAGCTTTAGGACGCTCAACATCCCTTAATTGATTTAGCTCATCTCTTAACTTCTTGAGCCCTTCTGCTGTATAATAAGATACTTTGCTCATAACTTATACGTTTATATCTACAATTGAGGTTTTTAAACCTCGTTCATTTTTAAAAAATTTTATAATAATGAATGTTTTTTTCTTTACTTCCCGGAAGGGCGGGATCAAACGGTTTTTAATTCTTTGCTGCCGTTATAAACTATAGCTTCATTATTTAATAGAAAAAATCCCATTTTTAGGCGGGATTTCATATTAACAAATGTAATAAATATAAAGCTTCGGAACAATTATATTATTTTCGCATCTTAAAGAATTTTCTGTAGAAATTCATTTTTCCGCAGAAAAAGCTTTACTCAAATTTAAATGACATGATAAAAAAGGCAATTTTCGGCATATTCAGTATTTTGTTATTCTTTAGCTGCACATCTGATGATGATGAATACAGAAATAACCCGAATCTTATTAACCTGAATTTCCGAATTCAGTTAAACCTGGATTTACCGGAGTATAATAATCTTCAGTTTCCGGGGAACAGTTACACTACCTACAGAAACGGAATAAAAGGCGTTGTGATTTACAATATTAACAACACGCAGTACACTGCTTTTGAACTTAGTGATCCAAATCACCCGCCAATTGACTGTTCAGCAATGGTTGTAGAAGGAATTACAGCAAAATGTCCTTGTGACGATGGAAATGAATACAATATTGTCACGGGAGAAATGACCAAAGGAACCGGACAATATGCTATGAAACCTTACAGGATTGAGCGTCGCGGAAGCTTAATTGAAGTTTATAATTAAAGCTGAAAAAAAAGTGAAGGCTGAAATTTGCCAATTTTCGTCCCTCATTAAATCCACTGACAAATAAAAATCCCAAAAGCTGAAGCTTTTCAGCCTTCGGGAGAAAAGAAGATTAAAACCTTAGTGTTAATCCGGCTAAAAAGTTTGTTGTCGCCTGTGGATAATATCCTGCGCCATCTAAAGTTTCCACTCCTGTTGGAAAGTCCTGGTTTTCAATATTAAAAGTATAGTAATATCCATTGGAAACATATTCTTCATTAAAAATGTTGTTCACCAGTCCTGTAACCACGATCTCTTCAAAAAGAGGTGCATCCCTCCAGGTGTACTGAATATTGAAATCATTTATGAAATAGCTGTCCAGCTTAGAATTTTCGGCTTCAATATTACTCATATACTGCTCGCCTACGAACTTTGAAAGCCATTTAAGCTCCAGACCTTCTACAGGAGTAAAGCCTATAATATTACCTGCAACAATTTCCGGAGAAAAAGAGATATCGGTATCTCCAAATTCTACCAGCTCCCCGTTTAAAGTGGATACAAAATCGACATTTTTATTTCGGCTAACAGCGATATTTGGTCTTACATTAAATCGATCTGAGATTCTTATCGTAGCATCCACTTCCAGACCTAAACGGTAACTGTTACCGCTATTTTCCCGTACAAACGCGCCTACATCATCTATACCACCCGTTAATACTAATTGATTTTGATAATCCATAAGGTACAGGTTAGTATTGATCTGGACATTTGGGGTATTATATCTCCAGCCCAATTCAAAATCATTTAATTCTTCATGTTCCGGATCGCCATTTTTATAATCAGTTCTGGTAGGCTCCCGATGCGCACGGGCATAAGAAGCGTAAAGCTGATTTTGTTGATTAGGCTGATAAGTAATTCCCGCTTTGGGATTAAAGAATTCAAAAGAATCGTCCACATTAAAATCTCTCCCGTCATCAAGTCTGCCTTCGGTTTCATAATTAATGGTTCTTAATTGTAAATCCCCGTAAGCAGCCAGTTCTTCAGTAATAGAAAAGGTTGCTTTAGCGTAAATGTTAAAATCCGTTTTTTTACCTGTATTATCATAATAGGTATCAGAAGGACCGTTATTCCAGGCAAACCGGGTGTAAATCACTTCTCCAAAATGGTCTCCCACATACCTGTTCCAGCCACCGCCAATAACAGCGTCTATAATATCATCCTCATAATTGAAACTAAAAACAGTCCCGTAGAAATCATTATCCAACCATTCCCGTGAAACCAGATCTGAGGTAGTTACTTCTTCCCCATCAGCCATAAAAGGCTGCAACCCGAATTCGGTTAAAGCGGCATCTTGTTCATACTCCTGATAATACCCTCTCCCTTTGGTGTAGTGCAGTGCTATATTGGAAGACCAGTTCTCGGTATAATCTTCATTCCAAAGTAATTGATAATGATCCTGCCAATAATTATCGGTTTGATCTTCGTAGAACTGAACGTTACCATCCTCGTCAGTATACATTCCCGCAGGATTAAAACGACGATTTTCCTTTAAAGTCTCCCCATCAATGCCATACCAGGCATGATAAGTAGTTTCGGTACCACCAAAGGATATCGCCTTCACAAGAGTGTTCTCATCTACATAAGTTCCCTGGAGAAAGTAGGATTTTAAATCACTTTCTGCCCGATCGACATACCCGTCACTCCTGATTTTTGAAGCCCTTCCGGCAATTTCCCAGTGATTGTTTATAAGACCCGTACTAAATTCCAGCGTATGTTTAAATGTATTAAAAGAACCTACACTATTCGCCAACTCTGCGGAAGCTTCTTCCTGGTATCGATCTGTTAGAATATTCAGACTGGCCCCGAAAGCTCCCGCCCCACTGGTTGATGTTCCTACTCCCCGCTGTAACTGAAGATTTTCTACTGAAGAAGCGAAATCCCCCATATTGACCCAAAATACTCCCTGACTTTCAGCATCGTTTATAGGAATACCATTTACAGTTACATTAACCCGGGTAGCATCGCTACCACGAACTCTTATCCCGCTATAGCCTACGCCGGCACCAGCGTCACTTGTAGAAACCACGTTGGGCATGTAACTCATAAGAGCAGGTATATCCTGCCCCAGGTTACGATCTGCAATTTCTTCATTGGAAAGGTTACTGTAAGTAATAGGTTCTTGTGAAGTGACCCTTACCGAAGAGAGGAAAACCTCATCCAGAACCTCCTCTGCAGTACTCATGTCCACGTTAAGAGTTTTGTCCTGGTTTAAATTTACCTGGACACGTTTCCTGTTTCCGAAGGAAAAAAGAATAGTATAATTCCCTTCCTGCAAAGTGAGGGAATAATTTCCATTTTCATCTGTTTGGGTACCGTTACTTGTACCGTTAGCGAAAACACTAACTCCTTGCAGGGGTGTTTCACCCTCGGTCACTGTACCCTGTAAAGTGTGATTTTGTGAAAAAGCCTGTATTGAAAAGAAAAGCAAGCCTAGGAAAAATAATACGTTTTTCATCCGTAATAAAAGTTTTACGAATAAAAGGGGCGATTATTCCTTGATAAATAAATTAAAAAAATAAATCCTGAAATTGCCTTATAATATTTGGCATTTTCAGGAGTACGATACACTGCGCAATTTCTTGCACTTCCCTTGGCAGCATTACCTGCCCAGGTTCATTGGGTATAATCTCAGCCACCTTTTGGCGGCACCCCTTATGAGATTTGCGGCAAATGTAAACAGGTTTTTTCAATAAGCAATAATTTATTCCGTTTGATTTTAATAATGTAATTTAGCAGAGATAATAATTATGCGCAACACCAGACGATCTATAACATTTAAAGTAGTCGCCGGATACTTTATTTTAGCCCTGCTCGCTGGCGCGGCTACCTGGTTTGTTTATACCCAGGTGCTAGCCTTCACCAATCTTACTCAGAATAATAACAGCAATAACGAACAGCTTTTTATGGTGAGTGAGATCACTACCGATCTTTACGAAACAGAAAATATAAGCCGCCGGCTAATACAGACAGGAAACGAAGAAGATGTGGAAATTTACAGTGCCCACATTGACAGCATAAAAGAAAATATACAATTACTTAAAAGAGGTTACTCAGATTCCCTAATGCAGACAGAGCTGGACAGCATTGGTAAACTGCTCACGCAAAAGACAGAAAACCTTCAGGAGCTGCTGGAACTTAGAAAACAGGATCGCAATACTAATTATTACACACAGGTCCTGAGTGAGCTAAGAAGGGTCGATGAGTCTTTTGCAGAAGATGATTATGACCGGCGATTCAGGCATCTGGAGCCTCACCAGCGGAAAGTACTTGTGAGCTGGCTGGAATATGCGAAAGAAGATAATGCCGAAACCCTTACGAACAAGACAGCAGATTCACTGGTAAATTCTGTAAAACGGGTACTAAGCGAACTGGAATATGCCAACAGGGAATTTCGGAAAACCGTACTGGAGAAAGAAGACCAGTTACTGGATAATGATTTGATCCTTAACCAGCAACTGCGGAGCTTGCTGTCAAAAATTGAGCAGGAAGAGCGGGAAGCTGCAATAGCACGCACAGAAAACTCCCAGGCAATGCTGGAAAACACTTCTCAGATCATTTTCTTTGCAGGAATTATAAGCGTTATTATCATTCTGTTTTTTTTAATCCTGATTTTAAAGGACATCTCAAAAAGCCAAAAGTACCGGATGCAACTGGAAGAAGCCAAGACTTTTGCGGAAACCCTGCTAAAAAGGAGAGAGCAATTTATGGCTGCCATAACTCACGATTTGCGTTCACCACTAACCACTGTAATAGGATATTCAGATTTGATGAAGAAAACGAAGCTGGATAGTAAACAGAGCCGTTACCTGGAACAGATCAGGAAGTCTTCAGATTTTATACTGCACCTGGTAAATGACCTTCTGGATCTTTCAAAACTGGAAGCCGGTAAAATGCTGGTAGAAAGCTTGCCTTTTAATCCGAAGAACCTTATCGAAGATACCGTATACAACAACATTCCTGCAGAAACAAAAGACGAGGTTGAGGTGATTGTGGAAGCTTCAGAAGAAATTAACATCGATGTACTTAGTGACCCTTTCCGCATCAAACAAATTATTGCAAACCTGGTGACCAACGCCTATAAATTTACTGAAGAGGGTGAAATTCGGGTAACTTCAAAAATTATTAATAAAGGAGAGGACTGGCTGGTGATTTCCGTAAAAGACACAGGAATAGGAATTTCTGAAGAAAAGCAGGAAGAGATTTTTGAAGAATTTTCCCAGGAGAACAGTAAAATTGAAAAACAATATGGAGGAACAGGTCTTGGGCTTACAATCACCAAAAGCCTTGCACGACTACTAAAAGGAGAAATAGTATTAAAGAGTAAACCTGGTGAGGGAAGTGAATTTATAGTTTCCATTCCCGTTTCTAAAGTTGTTTTAAAAGAAAAAAAAGAAGATTTAAAACCAGAGATAAGAGCGGAAAAGGTAAACCTGAGCGGCAAAAAAGCTTTGGTGGCAGATGATGAGAATTCCCAGCTGGCTTTAACCAGTGAACTGGTTAAATCTATTGGCTTTAGCTGTGATACCAGTGTAAATGGGAAACAGGCATTGCAAAAATTAAAGACAGAAAAATTTGACCTTGTATTAACCGATATTCAGATGCCGGTGATGGATGGTTTTGAACTTATAAAGGAAATTAGGAACACGCCTCAAATCAATGACATCCCGGTGATTGCACTCTCCGGGCGCAGGGAAATTTCTTCCGAAACCTATCGTGAGGCAGGATTTAATAAAAACCTTTTAAAGCCGTACCAATCCACAGATCTGCTTAGCACTATTGCTGAAATTTTTAAAGTCGAAATCCAGGCGAAAAAGAACAAAAAACATCAGCAAAAGAATATTACTACAGCATATAATTTAGAAGAAATTTATCTCTTTTCGGGTGGTGATGACGCCGCAATGGCAATTATTATCAAAGCATTTCTTGATAGTTCCAAGGAAAACGTAGTTGCTTTGGAAAAAGCTTTAGAGAATCAAGATAAAGAGACCATGGGCAAAATTGCTCATAAAATGCTCCCGATGTTAAAGCAAATGAAGGCAGTTCATGTAATCCCTGCATTGGAAAAACTTGAAAGGAATCAGAACGCTTCAGATAAAGAAGTAAATGAGACCATCCAGAAATTAAAGCAGTTAATGAAAAATCTGGAAACGGAAGTTATAGCTTAATTCCGTATTGTTTTAATTTGTTGTAAAGCGTCTTGCGGTCTATGGATAACATTCTCGCTGCTTTACTTTTGTTGCCACCCGATTTCTCAAGGGCATCAAGAATAAGCTGCTCTTCGTTTTTATTCCTAAACAAACTGTAATCGTCTTCAGATTTCTCTGCAGTAGAGATTTCATGAGGCAAAACTTTTAGAGGAATCAAATCCTCCTGCGTCAGTAAAACCGCCCTTTTCACCATATTCTTAAGTTCCCTTAGATTGCCTGGCCAGCTATAATTTTTAAAAGCTTCTACCGCTTTGTCACTAAAACCTAATACATTTTTTTCCAGTTCGGCATTTGCTTCATCGAGAAAATGCTCTGCAAAGATCATCAAATCATCTGTACGTTCTTTTAAAGAAGGTACCTGTATGGAAAACTCATTTAGACGGTGATAAAGATCTTCTCTGAATTCGCCATCTTTTACAGCCTGTGAAAGATCTTCATTAGTCGCGGTTACCACCCTTATATCTACTTCAATTTCGTTGTTACTGCCTACAGGTTTTATTCTTCTTTCCTGAAGCGCCCGTAAGAGCTGTACCTGCAATTCATAACTCAGGTTGCCTATTTCATCCAAAAATAAAGTTCCACCATTGGCAGCCTGAAAGTGCCCGGTCTTATCGTTTATAGCCCCTGTGAAGGAACCCTTTAAGTGGCCGAAGAATTCGCTTGAAGCTATTTCTTTTGGAATAGCTCCACAATCTACGGCAATAAATGGCGCTCCCTTTCTTTTACTCTGGCTATGAATACTTTTTGCTACCTGCTCTTTACCGGTTCCGCTCTCTCCCATGATAAGCACCGACATATTTGTAGGTGCTACAAGCTCTATATAATCATTAAGCTTCTTTGAAGCATCGCTCACTCCTTTTATAAAACTATTGCCTTTAAAAGCTTTTTCTGTAGATTTCTTTTCAGCAGTGCGCACAGGCTCTTCCTGCTGGACGGACTGTACAGAATTATGTTCGAGTGCATTTTTGATAGTTTGTAGAATAGACTCCGGTCTGAAAGGTTTTGAAACATAATCAAACGCACCAAATTTCATTGCCTGTACAGCCATGCTAATTTCGGCATAGCTCGTCATCACTATAACTTCTGTCTCTTGACTGGCAGATTTTGCTTCTTTTAAAATATCCAGTCCGCTGTCATCCGGAAGACGTACATCTGTAAGGATCATATCAAATTTAGCCGAAGAAATCTTCTTGTAAGCCTCTGTAGCAGAAAAAACAAGTTCTACATTATAGTTTCTTTTTACCAAAAAAGTTTTTAGCATCGTTCCAAATGCCACATCGTCTTCTACCAGGAGAATTTTTGCCATAGTTATGTCGGGAGTATACGCACAAAGTTAACAATCTTTGGATCAATAGATTTTAAAATCAGACATAAAAAAAGAGGTCTTTATGAAAGACCTCTTTCCTACAATTGTAAATTATAGTATAACTTAGAATTGTTAGTATCCATTTGACGAATAAAGGGATGAGAATAATCCTCTCGCAGTTCACCTAAAAAAGAAGTGTTCCTGGGGTTAGTTGTTAGTATTGATTCCCGGAGTAAATCCGGAGAGAACACTTCTTTTTTTCTCCTCTGTTGGGGTAGCAACTTTTGTTGTTGCTATTCTCTGTTCATTCGTTGCTGAAAGAGTCGGCTTCTCTTAAATTCCAGCATTTAATATGAATTTTTACTTCTATCCCTGTTTCTCCTCGATCCAGTTACCATCAGCATCAGCGACAACATTTTGGGATTCGCCATCTACATTAATAGCTATTTTGTATGTTTTTTTACCTTCAGCATCAGTTTTAACCCACGCTTCTTCTGTAGTCGCACCTTCAAAATCTTTGATAACCGCCACTTTTACAGCTTGTGGCAAAGCCATTATCTCAATTTTTTGATAATCATCATTTTGCTGCTCCTGCTCTACTGCAACAATTTCTTCCGTTTCAGTGGCCTGCGCCTGTACATCATTAGTTGAGATTAAAAATGCTGCGGCTGCAATTAAACTTAATCCTAGCTTTTTCATAATTCAATATTTAAATTGTTATTCTGCTCTTAGTAGTGTAAAAACTATACCACAATTCAGACACTAATTAATAGTCTGCAAATCAGAGTCTTAACTAAAAGAATCCAAGATAAAATGTAGATCTGCTTGAGGATTAAGAAAAAATTATGTAGAAAAAACTCCACAATAAAAACACTTCAACAAAAGAAAGAGGCTCTTTTGAAGCCTCTTTCTAATCCGAAAATCTAAATAATTCAACAATCTTGTTGTTCAAATTAATTAAATCAATTTATCTATCTAACCTAATATTGAAATGAAAAGACCGTACCATCTGCGCCCATTCATCCATTTTTCTCATGACCCCTTTAGTAGTAAAGGATTTACAATTTTCTTTAAACTACGTCATAGAAAAAAATATGTGGAAATATGGTTCAGCTTCTACAAACCTGTAGAAAACATCCACACTTTTTCTACTTTAGGGGATCCTTCCTTCCAGCTTTTTTCTCAGCATTCATCTTCTTTTTCTTTAAACGTTTCATCTTTGATGCTTTAGAGGGCCTTGTCTTTTTTCTAATTTTCGGCTTTTTTAAAGCCTCCTCTACAATGTTCAGGAAACGTTGCGAAACATATTCTTTATTTTTGTGCTGACTTCTGGACTCATCACTCTGAAGAATTAAGATATTTCCTTTCGTGAGACGGGATTCAAGCTTTTCAATAATTCTCGATTTTTCTTCTTCTGAAATCCCCGCCGATTCTTCAACATCAAATTGAAGTTCTACCTTAGAAGCCGTTTTGTTCACGTGCTGCCCTCCCGGACCAGAACTTTTCACTGCTTTGTAATTAACCTCTCTAAGTAACTGCTCCCGGTCCACTACTATTTCCTTACCTGGTGCGACTCCTTAAGAAGGTCTGCAACACTCTTCACAGGATTAAAGGTAGAAACAGGAACCTCAACAAAAACGGTGTTCCACTTTGCCATAGCACCATTCCACAAACCTGGACGCTCCAGGGCTTTTAAAGGTTTTCCATCTTTGGTTTTATCTGCAATAAAGCTCGTCTTTGGATCTACATAATCATTTAGGTCGAATGACTCTCCTTTGTAGTTTTTCAATCCGCATACGAGATCAACCGGATTAAAATGCGTGGCTTCCCTGGCTGTCTTCACTTGCTCGGGATTATCCTGATCTATTTGTGCACCTTCTATAATCTGCAATGAAATTTCACCATTTTCGTCCCTTACCAGAAAAGGACCTCCTCCAGGCTCACCTTCGTTTTTAACCATCCCGCCCACTCTTAGGGGACGATTGATTTTATCTTTTAAGTATTTAATCTTTTCTTCGGAAGAAAGGCCGTCGAATTTTGCTTCCAGACTACGGAAAAGTTCATTTTGCAGGAATTCTGAAATTTCTTTAATTTCATCTTCAGAAATATTTCCTGAATCCAATTTCTCCAGGATTTCAAAGCATTTTTCCTGAAGTTTCAGCAGCTTCCCTCCGAGCATTTTCTTGTAGTGAACTACTTCAGCAATATTTTCTTCAGTTACTACATTGTCGATATTCTTCAGAAAAGCAAGATCTGCTTTTTGATTATTCAGGTTTTCAATAAGAGCGCCATGACCTCCGGGACGGAAGAATAATTCTCCTTCTGTAGTACGAAAAGGCTCATTATTATCATCAACAGCTATAGTATCCGTTTTAGGATCCTGGAAAGAAAAAGAAACTTTAAACTTTACGCCTGTTTTTTCTTCAGCTCTCTCTTTTATATTCTCGAATTCTTTTTTAAATCTATCCTGATGATCTTCAGAAATGGTAAAATGCACATTTGCAACCCCATCCACTGCAATAAAATCAGCTGCTTCAATTAAATGCTCTTCAAAAGCCGTACGTAATCCAGACCGGTATTTATGAAAGGGAACTAAACCTTTTGGATAGTTACCCAGGTCCAGGCCTTCTTCAAATAATATATTCTTCACGATAACCAGATGCCTTTCATCATGTGAAAGTTTATCGAAGTTTTCATTGTTTTTCCTTGCATAATCTATGGCAAGGCTGTAAAATGGAAGATCGTCAATTTTCTCAAAAAACCTTTGAAGGTTTTCATTTTCTTTCCTGTCCAGGTAAGAACGTAAGCCTTCTTTTCCCGGATCAAACTCGTCAACAAAATTATGTAAAGCCTTGAACATCCTGGTTGCAGCTCCCGAGGCAGGAACAAATTTTATCACATCCAGTTCTTTCTTTTTGGAATCATACAGTTTTATAAATTCTTCTTTCTCCTTATCTGAAAAAGCAAAAATCCCTTTCCCGGCAGTTGCAGCTTCGCTAATATCTACCTTAATATTCCCTCTTTTAAATATTTCAACCTGGTCTTCTACTTCCTGTACACTGATTCCTTTTTTATTAATCTGAGCAGTATCTTTTTCGCTAAGTTTCACTTTCTTATTATTTAGTTGTTTATCAATAATTGAAACTGCAGTTTTAAAACGCTCCTCTTCATTGCCTTTTAAAACCACAAACGGCTTATTATTCTGCTCAAGTGCAGCTTTAAACCGTTCAAACATCCCAATACGATCATCGGGTTTGTCACGAAGATCATCGGGCGTCCATTTAACATCAATATACGTTAAAAAATAGAGATCGTAGTGGTGGTTTAACGCAGGTTTAAGAAGTAACTGCGGGCAGTAGCCGTTGTAATACGCCTCAGCATAAACTTTTAATTCCAGTAAATCGGTATCACAAATCAGCAAATCACCGGCAATTGCTGCCAGTTCATTTTCTCGTTTCATTTGCCCTTCTGCAATGGGAAGCAAATCTTCTGGTTGACAAATATTTCTCTCTTCATCCCATTTTTCCTGAAGGTATTCCCGCATATATTCCTTTACCCAAGGGGTGTTGTAATGCTCTGCCAATTGGGAAGCAAGAGTGGTCTTTCCTGTAGATTCAGGACCAAATAATACTATTTTTATGCAGGACGAAGGTCGTTGCGCAAGTCTTTCTTCCATGCTCTATAGCCGTAAATGGCAATTATCGTAAATACAAAATATTGAATTGCAGTAAAAGTAAGGCCTTTATAGAAGTATAGTGGCACCGAAATTATATCACCAATAATCCAAAAAATCCAATTTTCGATCTTCTTTTTGGCCATCTGCCACATCCCCACAAAAAAGATGGCAGTGGTAAATGTATCAACGTAAGCGGTCCAGTCACTCCATTTCTCGAAATATTCGTAAACAAGAAAAACAAAAAGCAAAGTACCCAAGAAAATAAACACCGCCTGCCAGTTCTCCTTTTTAGTGGTATTTGTAATTGGGGTAAAATGGGTCGCATCTACTTTCCTTGTCCAGATATACCATCCATAAATGCTCATAGAAAAATAATAAGCATTTATCATCATATCTCCCAAAAGCTCGTAGACAGCAAGGATGTAAACAAAAATCGCTGTACTTACAATTCCTGTAGGATAGACCAGGATATTATTATTTTTGGAGTAGATAACGCTCAGAAACCCAAAAAACACCGCAATAAGCTCCAGAACGAGCAGATGCGTGGGTATCCCGTAATACTGATCAAAGAAAAAATCAAAAATCGGCTGCATAGTCGCTAAGATCAGATTTTACAATTTTCACGTGTATTAGTCCGCGTTCTATGGCTTCAAACGCAGCTTTTATTTCGGAAGTTAGAAGTTGCATGACCTCATCGTAATCTCCGTACACCTGTGTACTTAACGGATTTTCTTTAATAGTCAATCCTGAAGCTCTCAATTTTTTGATGAAATCGATAATTGCCGGCTCATAGTTGTCCTGAATTGGAGTAAGGGTTAGTTCTACTGAAATTTGCATGCCTGTTTGTTTCCTCAAAGGTAAAAGTATACATTAAAATCTCATGGAAAATTTCACTTTTCGTAGCTCAATTTTCTGAAAATCTTTTTTCTTCCCTTATTTCTTAAAGATACCAGCTTTTGCAGAAGTTGAAGAATTTAAAATTGTCATCAAAAGAAAAAACCTCCTAAATAAATTTAGAAGGTTTTCAGTTTTTTAAA
>NZ_JAVRHM010000089.1:0-268 GCF_031846525.1 Autumnicola patrickiae | reverse complement strand
TGGTGAGTTGGTTTTTTGTAGATAAACTCATCAATTTAAGCGGAGCATCAAGAGAATTGATGGAAGGTGTTGGAGCTATTCTGGCTGTGCTGGTGTTGCTCTTTGCAGGTGTTTGGCTTCATTCCCATTCTGAAATATCGAAGTGGAAACACTTCATAAAAAATAAAATAAACCGCATTTCAGAAACCGGAAATGGGATAGGCTTGTTTATTTTCTCATTCATCGTGGTGTTCAGGGAAGCTTTTGAAGTGGTCCTGTTTCTTTCATC
>NZ_JAVRHM010000088.1:0-286 GCF_031846525.1 Autumnicola patrickiae | reverse complement strand
AGGGATATGATTGCTTACCGAAAGGCACTTCAAAACAACAACAAAATAGGTGCGGAAAAGTATTATAATTCCCTAAAAAAAGAAATAAATTCGGCTAAGTCTATATTAGCAGAAAGGGACTATTCCTTTGCATTTATTTATGGTGCTGCATTATCAATCCTTATCAGGGAGGCATTAGAAGCATTGCTGATTATCCTCATTATTCTCCGTGTTCTAAAACCTATGAAAATTAAACGCGCAGTGGTAGCCGTACATTCCGGATGGATTTTGGCCGTACTAATCGGTG
>NZ_JAVRHM010000087.1:0-286 GCF_031846525.1 Autumnicola patrickiae | reverse complement strand
CGGGATATGATTGCTTACCGAAAGGCACTTCAAAACAACAACAAAATAGGTGCGGAAAAGTATTATAATGCCCTTAAAGAAAAAATAACCTCTGCTAAAACTCTATTAGCAGAAAAGGACTATTCCTTTGCATTTATTTATGGTGCTGCATTATCAATCCTTATCAGGGAGGCCTTAGAAGCATTGCTGATTATCCTCATTATTCTCCGTGTTCTAAAACCTATAAAAATTAAACGCGCAGTGGTAGCCGTACATTCCGGATGGATTTTGGCCGTACTCATTGGTA
>NZ_JAVRHM010000086.1:0-298 GCF_031846525.1 Autumnicola patrickiae | reverse complement strand
CTTTTACTTATGATGGAACTGCTAAGAATGTTTCGGCAAGCCTGAACCATTCAGAAACTGCATTGACCTATGCCCCTCAACAAGGATTTACCAATGCAGGAACATATGAAGTAACGATTTCTTCCGAAGAAACTGACAATTATTTATCCGCTTCAAAAGAGGTATCTCTGGAAATCGAAAATGCAGAAATCACAGGAGTGGCTTTTGCTGGCGACAACTTCACTTATGATGGAACTCCGCAGAGCATTTTTGTTACAGGACTTCCGGAAGGTGCTACAGTAAAGTATGCCGATAATGG
>NZ_JAVRHM010000085.1:0-332 GCF_031846525.1 Autumnicola patrickiae | reverse complement strand
GTCGAAAAAAGTAAATTCATTGCCTCCCCATAATGGCAGCCATTCCGGAAGCCTTGTATCAATAATGGGAAAGAACCACATATCCACCACATTGCCATTTAAAAATCCAGCATAACCACCACCTGCCGGGAATATTTCTGCAATGTTGCGAATTACTGGATCACTTTTTTCAAAGATCAGTCCGTAAAATGCACCATCAATCAAATTACCCAATGCACCTGCGTATATAAATGCTGCAGAGATTATAAAGATTTTGGCATAGCCTTCGTGTATCATCTTTTTGATATAAAAAGTCCCCCAAACAATGGCGGCCAGCCGAAATAGGATCAAAA
>NZ_JAVRHM010000084.1:0-342 GCF_031846525.1 Autumnicola patrickiae | reverse complement strand
GAAGTAGGTGTTAAATTCCCGGATCATAAAATAAAAAAAACAAATAGGGAATTGATTAATTCTTACCTTGGAGAAAAGCTTTGGCTTAGGTTCGGAATTAATTTAATGTTGGGGAAATCATTGGATAAAAAAACCAATACATTACAGCGTATGTTTTTACCAAAATTCCTAAAAAAACAAGTTGGGAATTCCTTTCTCCAAGGGAAAAAGCTGGTAAAATCAGAACAGGTATTAAACGATGTGCTGGTTAAAGATAAATTCAATATTTTCAATTGGTTTTCTCCTGTAGTTGTATTCACACTTTTACTTTTAATAATCTTATACTGGTTTCCTAACCCCATA
>NZ_JAVRHM010000083.1:0-342 GCF_031846525.1 Autumnicola patrickiae | reverse complement strand
AAAGTAGGTGTTAAATTCCCTGATCATAAAATAAAAAAAACAAATAGGGAATTGATTAATTCTTACCTTAGAGAAAAGCTTTGGCTTAGGTTCGGAATTAATTTGATGTTGGGGAAATCATTGGATAAAAAAACCAATACTTTACAGAGTATGTTTTTACCAAAATTCCTGAAAAAACAAGTTGGGAATTCCTTTCTCCAAGGGAAAAAGCTGGTAAAATCAGAACAGGTATTAAACGATGTGCTGGTTAAAGATAAAATCAATATTTTCAATTGGTTTTCTCCTGTAGTTGTATTCACACTTTTACTTTTAATAATCTTATACTGGCTTCCTAACCCCATG
>NZ_JAVRHM010000082.1:0-402 GCF_031846525.1 Autumnicola patrickiae | reverse complement strand
AGCCTCGGCAGTGATTATTGCTTCAGCTTTTTCAATGATAAGATCCGCAGTCAGGATTTTGTTATTATAGTTTTCCTGACTTATGGTTGCAGTCACCGGATAAGTACCTGCATTAATTTGCCTGTTATCGGCATACTCTACTGTCGCTCCTTCCGGAAGTCCTGTGACAAAAATGCTGTGCGGAGATCCGTCGTAAATGAAAGTGTCGCCAGCAAAAGCCACTCCTGTGATTTCTGCATTTTCGATTTCCAGGGAAACTTCTTTTGAAGCCGACAAATAATTCTCGGTTTCTTCAGTAGAAACAGTAACAGGATAAGTCCCTGCGTTGGTATATCCTTGCTGCGGAGCAAACTTCAATGTAGTTTCTTCATGATTCAGGCTTGCCGCCACATTCTTCACAGT
>NZ_JAVRHM010000081.1:0-410 GCF_031846525.1 Autumnicola patrickiae | reverse complement strand
AGGAAAAACCCATCCTATCTCGCTCTGGTTACCGATGCTTACTCTAAAAAAATAATGGGGTATGATGTCTCCAGCAGTTTGGGAGTAAATGGTTCAGTACGGGCTCTTGAAATGGCCTTAAGAAAAAGAAGTTACAAGGTTCAACCTTTGGTACATCATTCAGACAGAGGCTTACAGTATTGCTCTAATGAATATCAGGAAATCTTAAATGATAATGCTATAAGCACAAGTATGACAGAAAAATACGACCCATATGAAAACGCTATTGCTGAACGGGTAAACGGGATATTAAAACAAGAATTTGCAATAGCTGCTTATGATATAGATCTGGCAACAAAAAAGTTAATGGTCAGAGATGCTATCAATCTATACAACTCGTTAAGACCTCATTTATCCAACCATATGTTGAC
>NZ_JAVRHM010000080.1:0-465 GCF_031846525.1 Autumnicola patrickiae | reverse complement strand
AGTTAAATAATGGAAATATTGAAAAAACTAATTTTCATATTAATCTTTTTTGTAAGTCAGTTATGCTCTGCAAAAGATTCTATTGAAATCAGTATCTTAACTTGTTCACCTGGCAATGAAATCTACTCTGCCTTTGGTCATAGCGCCATCAGGATTTTCGACAAAGAAAATGGTATAGATAAAGTTTATAATTTCGGTATGTTTGATTTTGATACTCCTAATTTTACGTTGAAATTTATTAAAGGAAAATTAAAATATAGATTAGGGATCCATCAAACTGAAGATTTCATTAATGAATATACTCGTGGAAACCGAACTGTAATTGAGCAGAAATTAAATCTTGGCAAACAAGAAAAAAATGAGTTCCTAGAAAAATTAAATTTTTTGTACAGACCAGAAAATAGATATTACTTGTATTCTTTTTTGGAAAAAAATTGTTCTACAGAAATTCGTGATCTGTTACTT
>NZ_JAVRHM010000008.1:0-181652 GCF_031846525.1 Autumnicola patrickiae | reverse complement strand
CGAAATAAGCATTCTTAGTTTCATTATACTGAAACTCTTTTGAGCGGCATCTCGGCGAACCTCAATATACAGTCTAGGCTACGACAATTCTACTCCCTCTTAAAAACTATATTGATGCTCTGTAGCCGGGTTTTTATGGGTAACAGCTAAAATCCCTGATGAATGAGGCATTGAAGAGGAATTTCAATTATGCAGCTTGCTTTTAAAGCATTATAAATTCTGCTGATAATTAGCCTGTTGTAAAAAATATTTACGCTATAATCATTTGTGCATCAGATAATTAAAGCCTAGTCTTACTTCCTCTCTCTTGCTGTTTTGCCTTTGGCGGAACGATCTTGATTTTTTACCGGAGACTATTAATTTTAAAAACATATCCCCGGGTGGAAATCAAATTATAAAAGAGAATTCAACAGCAACTCTTATTCTCCTGAATAGGAGGACAGGGTTTACTTCCAAATGAACAGAACACACAACAATCTCCCTCTTTGGGTCTTAGAATCTCTTTACATTGCTCGCATTGATAAAAAAACTGGCAGGCATCTGTTGGCATTTCTTCTTGCTTGCGGTGGCCGCAATTAGAACACGTCAGAACAGATTTTAGAATAGTTTCCACATAGTCCTTCATCAGTTCACGGGTGTATCTCTTTAGATCCTCGCTGTTATTCTGTAACCGGTTCAGTTCATATTTGGAAGGACTGACCGTAATCGAATAGAATTTCGGCTCGGTCTTTTTAAGCTTGGCACCATTTCCATCAATTTCCTTTACAACTTCATCCGCTGATATTCCCTCATCATATTGATTGAAAAAATGTTCCATAGCTCCCTGTTTCAAGCCCTGGTTTTCTTTCTCCAGATAGCCCACAAAATCCGCTGAACTTTGTGAGTAATTGTTCCCTAATTTTTGGGGCGTGATGGTAATGTACATAGCTCAAAAATTAGAGTTCGCTGTTATCGTTTAGCTTTTCCCGAAAACCTACTTCATTCTTTTCTTGAAGGATTTTCTTTTCCAGAATCAAGGGCTTCTTTTTGGGTTCCTCGGTTTGGAAAAGAGATTCCAACATTGCGACGGTGGGTTTGGTCTGGCTCTTTTCCATATCCCTCATAATGGCAATCACCGCATTGATTCGCTTCTTGATTGAAGCTTCGATTGTCCTTCCCGTTGGTCCTAGTTTTTCCTTTGGGGAAATTTCGTTGTAGAAGAAAAAGTCAAGCATTGTTTCTAATGCTTCGGTATGTGATTTGAAGTGTGTTCTTGAAAATTCCTGAAACCGTTTTGCTGTTTCCTTTTTAAACCTGATACCGATAAATGAGTCCATAATTTGCCGATTTGTCGCAAATCCTTCCCTAAAAATGGGCATTCACAGGGCATTTGTCGCAAATTGCAGAAGGCCGGGAATTTACATTTTTTACAAGGTCACTGAATATCAGCGTTTTGAAAACAAAAAGGAGTGCTTAACATCGCATCGCGTGTTACCCTCTTGCTACTCCTTTTTCGTTCGCCACAGGCGAACAAAAATTCCGTACAATTTGGTCAAAAAGCCCATTGCCAGTTCCAGGGAAACAATTTCCTGTTATGTAATTTTTCGATGGGTAAGGTTATCGGCGAAAGTCAAAAAATGGATAACCCTATATAAAATTAAATGCTGAATTTCAGCGAAATAAATATAGTAATTTTTCTTTACTTGAAAATAATTGAACGAAAAAACACCTCCAAAAATTAGAGGTGCTTTACTACAAATTTCATAAAATCAGATGTGGAATATGACAGGATTAAAGTATAAATTTTGAAATACTTCCATTCCAATTCACACAGGACAGGTTTCTTCTACCATCGTCTCAAAGCAGGTATAATTTTATTTTGTATATTTGCGGATATCATCCCCAAATTTTCGCACCACATCCTTTATGAAATTCTCCGAAAGTTGGTCTTCGGGCTTCTTCGTTCAGGTTTGAAAGATTAGTATAGATCTCAAGCTTTGCATTTAAAGCATTCCTTCATCTGCAAAACTGAAATAATTTCCATCAGGTGTCAGGATCAGATGGTCCAATACCTTTATATCAAATAATTCCCCTGCCTTTTTAATTTTTTGGGTCAGGCGTTTATCCGGTTCACTCGGTCTCAAGGTTCCGCTAGGAT
This sequence comes from Autumnicola patrickiae, assembly GCF_031846525.1. NCBI lineage: Bacteria > Pseudomonadati > Bacteroidota > Flavobacteriia > Flavobacteriales > Flavobacteriaceae > Autumnicola > Autumnicola patrickiae. The sequence goes on along the minus strand of NZ_JAVRHM010000008.1, from coordinate 179,515 downwards.
GGTTGTGAGCAAGGATTACAGCCGTGGTAAGGCTTTTGAGTACTACGGCAAATATTATCCTTAGGTCTACCAAGGTGCCGGTAATGCCTCCTGTGGATACTTCATAAATACCTTTTACTTTATTGGCGTTGTTCAGCAACATTATTTTAAAGGTTTCGTGCAGTTCGATATTGTTTTTGTTCCATTGTCCGTAAAGGAGTTCGGCTGCATTTTGAGAGGAAGTTATTTTTGGAAGCTGATTTGTTTTAAGGTTTCCACTGTAACTTATCGCTATTTCGTTAACTTTGATTTCCATTATGATCTGATTTAGAAGGTGAATAATGAAAGAGGGCGGTACTTTCCACAGAGACGCCCTCTTTGTTTAAATTTACTCGGCTGAAGTATTGCCGTTCTTTACGCCTAACAAAAGGATTTCATTGGCTTCCACTTCGGTCACATAGCGTTTAATACCATCGTTATCCTCGTAACTACGGGATTTCAATTTTCCGCTTACACCGATTTCCTTACCCTTTCCTGCATATTTCTCGATGATTTCTGCAGTTTTTCCCCAGGCGACTACGGTATGCCATTCCGTATTTTGCACTTTCTCGCCCTTTTCGCTTTTGTAATACTCATTGGTGGCAAGTGAAAAACGGGCTACTTTTTTACCGTTCTCAAGGTTTGTAATGGTTGGTTCCTGACCAACATTTCCGATTAGCTGTACATGATTTTTAATAGTACTCATAATAAAAGAATTAAAGATTAATTAATACACTACCTGAACCCTTCAGGACGTTTTCGTTTACTTTTTTTTGAAGCGATTTACTTATTGTATCCTGAGCGTTTTCCTTTTTTTGTTTTTTTGGCCCCGCTTCCTTTTTGATGTTTTTGTGAGATTTCATAATGTTCATTTTAGATTTACTTCCCGTAGTGCCGTCGCTGTTACCTTTTTTTGTTGCTGATACATTTTCAATATTTGGAATTGATAAGGACTTATAAAAAGGAGGTACGACTGGCTTATGCAGTCCGTTCAACTTCCAAATGTTGGTATTTTGCTTACCCAAAAAAGGAAAGCGGCAGTGACGGCGCGGAAGTGGGTCTAAAGTTCTTATGTGAAATACAAAAACATTGGAAGCGGGGCCAAAAACAGGGATGGATATCCGATTGAGCGGACTCCATTTCCGATTTTAGAGTGAGAATGAAGCGTCCCGTTCCGGCACAGCGGAATGGGTTAGCGGAATGGAAAGGAAAAATCGGGGATGGTTTCCAAGGCCTTTTTCGGGAAGCTCTTTGCCCGGAATGCAGCGATTCCTGCCCCTTCTGCAGGCGGGCGCGAAATGGAGCGGCAATGTGCTGACCGGCTTATGAAAACGGCTTACCCTCTTGAAGTAGGATTTAAAGCGGACTAAAGCAAAAAACTTATTCAAGTAATGGAGTTATTCCGTCTTTTTGCGGAGATAGTGGAATGGAAGAATAATTTTTGCTTGTGTCCAAGACTTTTATAGAGAAGCGCTTTCTCCGTAATGGAGCTTTTTCTGCGGAATGAAGTGGGAATGTGCTGACCGACTTATAAAAATAGATTATTCCGTTATAGAATTAAAGCGGATTCGACTTCAAAGATGTTGATGGTAATGGATTTTGGCCACTTTCCAAATTTACCACAGAAAGGATTAACTTCAGGATCAAATCCTCAATCCATCAAGAATAAAAAATCCCGAAATTTTACTTTCGGGATTCTTAAAAATTACTCTTGAGTACTAAAGTTTTTTAGTAAAAGATCATAAACACAAGGTATCACAACCAAGTTTAGAACGGTTGCTGAAAGCAATCCGCCAAGTATTACTACAGCCATCGGACTCTGGATCTCACTTCCCGGCTCACCACCTTTTAAGGCGAGCGGAATAAGCGCCAGACCTGTGGTAAAGGCTGTCATCAGAATAGGATTTAACCTGTCCAGTGCGCCGGATTTAATAAGTTCAAAACCTCTCAAACCTTCTTTACGAAGATCTTCATACCTCGAAACCAGCAGGATTCCGTTACGGGTGGCAATTCCAAAGAGACTGATGAAACCGATTGTTGAAGCAATACTTACTACTCCGGAAGTAAAATATACGATCAGGATTCCGCCTATGAGTGCCAGCGGCAGATTAATAAGCACAATGAAAGCAAGTTTGACGTTTTTAAATTCGGAATACAGCAACAGGAAAATTACCAGTATTGCCATAACAGCTGTGATCAACAGCATTTGTGAGGCTCTGGATTCACTTTCGAACTGTCCGCCGTATTCAACTCTGTAGCCTTCAGGAATATCTACGAAAGAATCCACCGTTTCCCTAATCTCTTCCACCGCGCTTCGCAGATCCCGGCCCTGCACGTTAGCAGCCACCACAATTTTACGTTGTACATCTTCCCTGCTAATGGTATTGGGGCTACTTACTGAGGAAACTGTGGCAAGCTGTTCCAATGGCACCTGTGAGCCGTTCGGAAGTCCTATTAAAGCAGTTTTAATATTCTCAATACTGTTTCTGAACTCCTCACCATATCTCACCACAAGGTCAAAGTATTTTTGACCTTCATAGATCTCCCCTACCTCGTGACCGGCAAAGGCAACATCCACCTGTTCCATTAATTCGCCGACAGTCATGCCGTAAGCAGAGAGGATCTGGCGTTTTGGCGTGATCTTGATCTGCGGCACCTCGATCTGCTGATCAACCGCTACATCGGCTAATCCGCTAATAGGGGTGATACTTTCTTCAACGTTTTTCCCTATTTCATACAGCTGTTGTAGGTCCGGGCCAAAAATTTTGATTGCAATATTTGCCCTGGTTCCGGAAAGCATATGGTCAATACGGTGAGCGATTGGCTGACCTAAAGTGATATTTACTCCGGGCACAATACTAAGTTTTTCCCTTACCTCTTCAAAGAGTTCCTCCTTTGATTTATCTTCCAGTGTGAAAGGCACATCGATCTCGGCGGCGTTTACACCCTGAGCATGTTCGTCAAGTTCTGCTCTCCCCGTTCTTCGAGTGACCACATCTACTTCCGGCATCTCCAGTAACAGCTGTTCTACCTGTCTTCCGGTCTTGTTGCTTTCTTCCAGTGACATTGCCGGCGGACCAACCACGCTTATCACCAGGGAACCTTCATTAAATTTCGGAAGGAAACTTCTCCCCAGCTGTGTGAAGAGGGCGATACTCAGTAAAAAAGCGATCACAGTCACTCCAACTACCGTTTTAGGGATCTTCAGTGCCCGGTTGAGAGTTGCGGCGTAACGCTGCTGTAACCATCTTTCAACTTTGGTTCCCTGAGCCTGCTTCTTCAGCATTTTTTCATCTTTTAGAAGATAAGAACATAACACAGGAGTAACAGTAACTGCAACCACCAATGAGGTCAAAACTGAAGTAATAAAAGCAATTCCAAGAGGCTTCAGCAGTCTGCCTTCCATTCCGCCCAGGAAAAACAGCGGAATGAATGATACGATGATGATGAGCGTAGCAATGATAATCGAACTTCTAATTTCCACCGAAGCATCTCTCACCACCGTAATAACAGATTGTCTTTCCGCTTCCGGTTTTCGAACATTCTCCCTCAGGCGTTTATATACGTTCTCCACATCAATAATGGCGTCATCTACGAGTGCCCCAATGGCAATAGCCATACCTCCCAGACTCATCGTATTGATGGTGTAACCCAACCACTTTAAAGTGATGATGGACACCAGTAAGGAAATTGGGATAGCCAGCAGTGAAATAAAGGTGGTTCGCCAGTTCATAAGGAAAATGAAAAGCACGATAACAACAAAAAAGGCACCTTCGAGCAGGGTCATATTAAGGTTGCTGATCGAAGCATCAATAAAATCGGCCTGGCGGAAGATTTGACTTTTGATCTCGACACTTTTCGGCAGACTGGTTTCCAGTTCGGCGATGGCCTCATCCAACCTTTCGGTAAGCTCCAGCGTATTCACGTCGGGCTGCTTTGAAATAGTCAGGATAACGGCCGGCTTCGCATTTAAGGAACCATTCCCGATCTTATCGGCAGCACCTATCTGCACTTCAGCAACATCTTTTATCTTGATGCTCTGACCGTTTACCTGTTTGACTACAGCTTGCTCCAGGTCTTCCACGGCGTATGCTCTACCGCTACCTTTGATGATATATTGATTCCCGTATTGATTCAAAAAACCACCTGGTGCATTCATATTTGCCTCCTGCACTTTTTCAGTCAGTTCGGCAAGGCTCACATCGTAGTACTTCATTTTTGCCGGATCGGCAAAAACCTGGTATTGCTTGTAATCCCCGCCTATCACCACCACGTTTGCAATCCCTCCAATGGCTTTGATCCGTGGTCGGATCTGCCAGTCAGAAAGTGTTCTTAGTTCCATTGGGCTCAGACTGTCTGAAGTCACTCCCAAGAGCATTACCTCTCCCATAATAGAAGAAATAGGTGCCATGGTAGGAGCCCCTACTCCACCCGGCAGGTTCTCACGCACCATCGGAATCCTTTCACTAACGATCTGTCTTGCTCTGTATATGTCGGTACCCCAGTCAAATTCAACCCAAACAATAGAAATTCCCGCAGCTGAAGAAGAACGGATCCTTCTCACATTAGGGGAACCGTTCATGGCGGTTTCGAGCTGGTAGGTCACCAGTTTCTCTACCTCTTCACTCTCCATGCCGTGAGCTTCGGTAAGTATAGTCACAGTAGGTGCAGTAAGATCGGGAAAGACATCCACGTTCATAGTACGTGCGAAGTAGAATCCTGTAACACTTAGCACTACCGCCGCCAGAAGCACAAGAAGCCGGTTGTGAAGGGAAATTGATAATATTTTATTTAACATCTAATTTTTGTTTCAGGATTAATGTTCGTGACCGTGACCCGGTGTTTCACCTGACATTGAAGCCATCTTTACCTGGTAATTCCCAATCGTTACAACGACTTCCCCCTCTTGGAGTCCGCCCAAAACCTGTGCGTTCTTCCCATTTCGTTTTCCGATCCTTACCGGCCGTCTCTCGAAGCTTTCGCCGCCGGTTTGTACAATGACAGAATAGTTGCCATAGTCCTCCAGCAAGGCAGCTTCAGGAACTACAACTACTGTTTCAGCCTCTCCCAGGGCGATCTGTACTTCGGTAAAACTGCCTTCGGGCATTTCAACCACGTCATTTACTTTGACATAGACCGGGATCATTGGCTTTCCATCCTGCACCTCTTTGCCCACAGAAACAATGGATCCATCAGAATTTAATGCACTTTCCCAATCCCCCTGATCATTCCTGTACCAGACATTGGCGATGGATTCCTTACTTGGATTATAAGTCGCACTTAACTGGGTTTTCAGGAGTCGAGATTTGTCAGTACCTATAGTAATCAAATTTGCTCCCTGTTCCACATAATCTCCGTTAGAGGTATTGATGGATTTGATAAAACCGTCAAAAGGAGCGCGAATCTGCTTTCCGCCGGCTCCATAGTTAGAAGCCAGCGCACGGTAATTCGCTTCGGCTACGCGAAAATCACTTTCTACCTTTTCGAATTCCGCTTTGGGAACTATTCTGTCTTGATAAAGTTCCTTTTTTCGCTCATATTCGGCTTTCGCCTGGTCGTACCTGGCTTTCGCCTGGGCGATCTCCGCCTGAATATTATTGGAAGAAAGTCCTTCACTGCTCAAAGTCATCAACAACTGACCTCTGTTCACCTCGGAGCCTTCCGTTAAATTTTCGGAAACAAAATTCACCATTCCGTTAGCGCCGGCTGCAACGGTTTTATAAGTTCCCGGTGCCGCCTGCCATACTCCCGAAGTATGAACGATATCATAGACTTCACCTTTAGTCACAGGTTTTGTCTGAAAATCGATTTTCCAGGCCTGCTCCTTCAAAAAGCTTATTCCGGCTTCTTCTGCAGCCTCTATATTTTCTGCAGCTTCCGCCACCGAAGAGTAAACCCGTACATTTTCGATCACGATCCTGTCTGAATATTCAGGAGTTTTAAGGTCAAAGACCAGGTTGTAAGTTCCCGGCTCTTTCGGTTGTAAAGCGGGAGAAAAAATTCCGGGTGAAGAAGGTGCTTCCGCAGTATTACGAATACCGCTATCACCTCTTACAAGACTTACTGTCACCGATCCTTCACGAATCGGTTTATGTTTGCCCAACGAGGTGAAATGGGCAGCGAACTTGCTGATCTTTCCCTCCACCAAAGCCGGATATTCCACGAAAAGCTCCGTCTGGTCTGTCCACACGGTTTTGCTTATGGCCGGAACATCACCTGTAAGGTGGTTTCCTTCGGCATCGTGCGCATGGTCTTCTTCCGGGTTATTTCCGCAGGAATAAAGAAAAAGCGAGATGCATATTATAAAAACATATTTCATATCTGAATTTTAATTTTAGTGAGCTTCGTGCTCTGTTCCGTCATCATGAGTATGATGGCCAGATTCCTCCTGGATATCCAGCGAATCCTCACCCACCTTAAACTCTTCTTGCATATGCCCGCCATCTTCATCATGTGGATGGCCATGCTCCTCTTCCTCATGGGCGTGAGCTTCGGCTCCCTCTTCATGTTCGTGCCCGTGATCTTCATTAGCTGTATCTCTACAAGCTGAAAAACCAAATACTAATATTGCTGCGAAAAATAAATTCCTGAATTTCATAATGTTTAATTTTAAATTACAATTGATGTTTTAAAAGTTGTGCTTTTAGCTGAAAAAGCTCTTTTTGCATTTCCAGCATTTTGTTATGCGCCTGCCGGTAAAATTCCACTTCCCGGTAATAATCAAGAAACGAGAATTCTCCCAGCTCATAGGCTTTAAATAGAAGTTCTTCGGAATTCAGGTCTTTAAAGGTATCCCGGTATTCCTCGTATTTCTGCTTTATTAACTGGTATTGCCGGTAATTTTCCTGAAATCGGGTATAGAATTGGGCAGTCTCGGCTCCGGCATTAGCCTGCACGTATTCCAACTGAGCTTTGGCAGCTCTCACTTTATTCTTACTATTCCATAGCGGAATGGAAAGTCCCCCTAAAAAGCCGGAATAATTGGTCGAATTCACTCCCTGATAATTATATCCAATGGTAAGATCTGGCAAAATTTTATTCTTTTGCAGTTTCACCTGTTGTTCCGCCACCGCCTCCAGGGCAGTCAACATTTGGACCTCGGCATCTGCGGAAAGTTTTTCGTTCCAAAGCACCTGCATTTCGGCAACTTCAGCGTCTTCAATGAACAGGATTTCATCTGCCTGAACCGGATTTCCCCCATTCAGTTTCTGAAGTTCCATCAAGGTGTTCTTCATTTCAATCTCTATTTGGTCCAATTCAAATTGTTGCTGCAGCCAGGCAACTTTGGCCTTATTCAGCTCCAGGATCCCGATCTGTTCCGCATCGAATAATCGCTGGATCTGTTTATACACCTGTTGTGCCTGTTCCAAGCGCTGTTGCTCCAGCTCTTCTCGCTGCTGCAGAATTTGAAGCTCGAAAAGCTCTTTTTTGGCCTGCAGAAGGACTTCTTGGCGCATGGCGTCGTACTCTAGTTCGAGTAGCTTCTTTTGTTTGTCAATCCGTTTGCTGCGGGCCGCATAGACCGTCGGAAATTCAAAGCGCTGAGATATTTGATATTCATAATAATCTTCTGTCTCATGCTCCCCAAATGGTAAATAATATGCTGAAGCCTGAGGGTCCGGCAGATTATTTTCAGTTTTGTTTCCAAGCTTCTGACTGCGAATAAACGACTGATATGCCTGTAGCTGCCTGTTATTCTGGCTTATCTCCTTTAAAATGTCATTCCTTCCGGTATTCTGGCCAAATGAGCCGGTAGAGATAAGGAATCCGCAGAAAGCGGAAACTATATATCTGAACATAATTTTTGATTTTAGTTTAATCTATATGATAAGATCGGCCTGCTATTTTAAATAGTGGCCTGACTAGTTAATCAAACTAAGTCGGGAGGTCCCCGAAGTGAGAGTATGGATAAATAAGGGTTGAAATATTCATTGGGAGGCTGATAAATTTCAAAACTTTCTGAATCTTGATCAGCTAAAACCCAATTCTCTGAATAGTATTTATTTGAGGCTTTCTTTTTGGCTTCTGTCTTTTGCAATCTTACATCCTCGGAATATTCCTTAATAACCGGAATTTCATTCAAAGCAATCGTATGCGAATGAATGGCCAACAGATAGGACAAGAATCCCCCCTGCTTATCTTCTTGCTTCTTTTCGTGGTGATGATCTTCACCGGAATGATGATGATGCGCAACCTCCTTCTTCTCCTGCCCATGTGCATGGTGTGCATGTGGAATTATCTGATGAAGAGACATCAGCATAAAGATACCAAGGAGGAATAAAGCTTTTATTTGAGATTTTGTACGCACAGACTACAAAAGTAGTAATTTATCACAGAGATTTGAGAAAAAATAGTAAACCACAAGAACCTTAGCTCCTATGGTTTATACTTCAACTAATTAAATTGCTAACTATTTAAGTTATACATTTAAATAAAATTTCTTTTGAGTTAGAAAATCATGTAAAATACCAATTTCCACTACTTCGAGTTCTTCGAGGGTATCATCTTTAATAACTTGAACTTTTTCAAAGAAAAGCCGCAGATGACGATTAAGCTTAAAATCTTATGTAACAATTGTTACTGAAAGTCTCTTTATATAAATTTATTTTCATGAGTTAATCATTTAAAAAGAAAAATGTATGAAATATTATTTTGCCAAAACAGTGTCGGGAGAATTTGAAGAAGTAATTAAAAAAGTTACCAATGAATTGGAAAAGGAAGGTTTTGGGGTGCTCACCCAAATAGATATAGCAGCTACCCTAAAGAAGAAACTGGATGTTGATTTTAAAAAATATCAAATCCTGGGTGCCTGCAATGCTCCCTACGCACACAAAGCACTAAAAGCCGAAGATAAGATCGGTACTATGTTGCCTTGTAATGTAATTGTTCAGGAAGTGGCAAAGGGTAAAATTGCGATCGCTGCAGTAAACCCTTCGGCATCTATGCAGGCGGTAGGAAACAAAGATTTAGAAGAGATCGCCACAGAAATTGGAAATAAACTACAAAAAATAGTGGATAACGTTTAAATTAAACAACTTCGGAGTATTTAAATCTCGATTATCGAGTAAATTTTCCAGAATTTGGAGAAAGAAAAACGAACTCAAAAAACTAAAACTCAGAATTATACTGAAAGCCGGAAAACCGTATCGATTTGGAATTCTATCAAAGAAGGTATAATTCACGAAGGATGGCAGGATACGGTTTTATTAATGCCCGGAATGAAAATTCGTTTGATAATGGATTTCAACGATTTTAAAGGTCTTTTGTATATCATTGCCATAATCTGGAACATGAGGATATGGGAATGATGAGAATTTTCCTCATAAAATAAAGCCTTTCATAAGAAAAGGGATAGATATTATATAAACTACTTTTATAAAAGCTCCTTAATATCCTTAATGAGTTGAACAGGACCAGAAAAAATAAACTTTTTATAAATTTAAATAACCGATTTAATAATTTTTAAAACTAGAATATGAGAACAATAGTAAAAACTTTAATGATTATTGGAGTAGCAAGCACTTTACTTAGCTGTAAATCAACCTTCAATGCTGCCGAAACGATGGATGTAAATGAAAATCGATATGCGGTCTATCAGGAAATTATATCGAATCCGAATAATTTTAAGGAATTTATTGGCCAGGCTCAGCAAAGTGAAGAGGCTAAAAAAATCATGATACAGGAACACATGCAAATGATGGAATCGGGAAAAATGAAAGGTATGATGGCCAATAATCCCGAAATGAAAGAAAAAATGAAATCGCATATGCAAAAAATGATGGAGGAAAATCCTGAAATGCAGGAAATGATGATGAAAAAAATGATGGATAAGCAGGAAATGCGTCAGAAGATGATGGAAAAAATGCAGGAAAATCCGCAAATGCGTAAGCAAATAATGGAAAAAATGCACGGAATGATGCGAAAAAATCCGGAAATGCGTGAACAGATGACACAAAGTATGCAAAAAATGATGCAGGAAAACCCCGAGATGATGGAAAAAATGATGCAGAAGATGATGGAAAATCCAGAGATGATGCAAAAAATGAAAGATAAGATGAAACAAAAACCAGGAAATCGTAAAAACTAGAATTCTAACCGCAAAAAATATTCAAATACATACATTGAAAAATTAACTCCTAAATCTGAGGAAGAAGGATATTTAAAAACATTTGTGTCCGGTTAAATTTTTAAAAGCGGGATTCCCTTGATGGGTTTCCCGCTTTAGAGTAATTTGGTTTTTACCACAAAATCAAATACTATGAACAAAAGTACTCACTTTAGCGGACATCCAATAAATAAAAAATTAGGACTATCTCATAAACTGTGTAAATGTAAAACATGTAGGTTTGCCAACCTCCAAGTCTTTTAAATCTTGCCTGCAAATTCCAGACAATAATATTTACACAATGAAAAAGATTTATTCGATGATGAATTTTTAAAAGAGTTTAAATCAGGAGAAGAACTTGGAATTTTTTAATCAACTTTAAAAACGTGGATTGGAGAAAATGCTTGAGTGTGAATTGGATGACCATTTCGATTATGATAAGCACTAGAAGTCTAGATCTGGAGTTCTTTTGGTGAAGGCACTGTAAAGGTTCCTGAGACCGGGTTGGATCCTTTGTTCCCAAGGGACAGAACATGGTTGATGCCATCGAAAATATCAAGGAATGAGCAATAGCGATTTTGAGGAACACATCTCTGAGGTTAATGGTTTTGATGTCTCTACTCCCGAATTACAGACCGAATCAGCAGTGATATCGTTGCCGGGTAAAATCATCCTTTAAATACCTGTAGATATGTAGTTTGGAAATATAAAAAAGTCTTTACCAAAGACATTAAGCTCATTTATGATGCACTTCCCCAACAAGCAGCAGAAGCTGCTCTGGAGGATTTTGTCAACAAATGGAACTCCACATACTCTTATGCTAATAAAGCTGGAGAGACAACTGGAATGACCTTACCGTCTTCTATGAGTTCCGCTGGAGATCAGACGAATTATTTATTCCACCAATCGTTTTGAGAACCTGAACGGGAAGATCAGAAAGTACACCAACAACCAATTATCCTCACCAACCGATGATGCTGTAATCAAATCTGTATATTTAGCTCCGAAGGAAGCAATTAAAAAATGGTCAACGCCTATTAGAAACTCGGGAATCGTCCTCAATCAGTTCTTGACTATCTACGAAGAAAGAGTTCAGTTTTAGATTTTAAAGTCAAACACTTTTATTTTAAATTTCCACGCTTTAAGGGATAGTGTCTAAAATCACTTTTTTAAACTTTCAAACGTTACGGGAAAGTCTCACCTAATCAAAAATTTATCACACTATCCAAAGCTTCATCAGCATCTCGATGAATGAAATTGGCCTGATAATTCAGAGTAGTCTTTAGATTACTATGTCGATAGAGCTTTTGCAGCATCAAAGGATGAATTTTATCACCTGCAATATTCCCAAAGCTATGTCTTGCAATGTGATTGGATAAATTTTTATCTATACCACATTCCTCTGCAATTCGTTTTAGATATTTATTGAGAAGTTTGGTAGCATTTTTTGTTTTAATATAAATTTCTTCAGCATCTTTAGGATGGACATTTTTTAGAAAAGGAAATACATATCCATTATAAAGTATCTTGTCCTTTCTGTAATAGCTTAATATTTTTTCGGCTTTATCAGGAATTTTTAAGCTCAATGCCTTTTCATTCTTATTCATTACATAATAAAGACGATTATCTTTAAAATCAGACCATTTCAGTTTAACCACATCAGAAATACGTATGCCTGCAAAATAGAAAGCAAACAACCATACATTATGAGTATGCCAAATTGAAGCACCTTCTTCAAATTTTAGAACTTCTATTTTTTCAACCTCTTCTATAGTTAGACCGATTTTATTACCAGAACCAATTCGAATTTTCTCTTTTTCCCCTGCAAAAGGATAATATTTTTGATCAATAATACCTTCTTTTATTGCTAGATTAAAAAGTGTTCTAATAAAAATAAGCTGATTCGTAACAGTTCTAGTTGTTTGGTTTAAATAAGAAAGACAAAAAGTTTTATATTTATTTATAAATGCCTCATCAATTTCCTGAAATCGTAAAGCTGTACTTTTTTGAAAATAGTTCACTCCATCCATCCACATATATTCGGCCCTTTTTGCCCTACTTATACGCTCTCTACGTCGTTCTTTGATCTCTTTGATAACTGTAGATTTGTTTTTAGATTTTTTTAGATTTAAAAATTCTTCTAAATTATAGAGGATTGACAATTCAGATTTGGCTACAGAGAATGTCCCCCTTTCATATTTGTCCTTTATACGTTCAGCTGCTAATGCAAAAAAAGATTTTAAGCCTCCAGGACCTTTTAATTTTTGTTTGGCTTGTTTGGGAGTAATACGATCTTTCGACTCAAAATAAATATCATTGACCTCGGTCAACTTTTTCATCAAAAAATTGTTCAATTTTCTATAATTGGGATGAGTTCTCTTAACTTTTCCAGCAGTTTTATCCCAGTCCTTTTCAAAAACATATTGTCCAAGCCAATGATAATTTGTTTTATAATTTTCACTAATCCTCAATGCAAGGGGAATTGTGCCATCCTTTCTTATCATGTTCTTCCGTAAAACAATCTTTACATTAGCCATAATGATCTGATTTAAAACTTAGTAAAGATAGTGAAATGTTTAGGCAGTTAGTACAGAATAAGTACAGAATAGTACAGAATAAGTACAGAATAAGTACAGAATAATTTGATTTTAATACCTTCTAATTAAGATCAGGTATTATATAAAGCACTGTAAATCAAATATTTTGCATGGTTTTAGTTGAAATTGCATAGATAAAACATCAAGTTCATAACCCGGAGGTCACGAGTTCAAATCTCGTTCTCGCTACTAGCAAAACTAAAAATGCCGGAATGGAAATTCCGGCATTTTTTATGCTCCACATTTAAGCTATCTTCTTCAGTTAAAAATTAATCGTTTCTGAAAAAATCGAAATGACAAACGAATATTCAGATTAATGTAACGCATCATCGCAAGACGATGCCCCAAAAATGCCAATTATCGGCATATAGGCTTTCGTGCTCCCCAAAAAAACTAATGAGTGAAATAATACAGAGCTTTACCGGTAAAATATCCGGCCATTGAAAGAACGACCCCAAGAAAAATTAAAATTACAATCCAGTATAAAATTGTTTTCTTGCTCCCTGGACTCTTCAGATTAGCACTGAATATTAGTGGTTTTAAATACTTTTCCATAATCTCTAAAATTTAGTTATACTGAATAAGTGACGGGATAATCCATTTTATTACAAACTTTTCTAATTATTTTTAATTTCCCCATCGCATTTGATATGGATACCGTTCATAAATGGCGTTAGCTTCATTTATGGTGTAGCCTTTTTTTCCATTTATCTCTGCCAGTTCATCAAATTTCTTAGCTTCCTCAGGTCTTCCAAGTTTTCTTAAACATACTGCTTTATAAATCTGTACATCTGAGAATTCAGGATAAATTTTAAGAGCTAAATCAAATATTTCAATGGCCTCCTCATATTTTTCCTGCTCATATTTACTTAAACCAAAGTAGAACAAATCCAGGTGATGTAGCCAGTCCTCCCCTTTCTCCTTCAGAATATAATCAAAATCTGAATTAAAGACCTTTTCTGCTTTTTCGAATTCGTTAAGTTGTAGATATGAAAGTGCGATATAAAAATCGTAAGAATGATCCATTACATAACCATAACCATATTCTTTTTTATAATCTACAAAATCCTCTATGGCATCTCTATAGGTATTTGCAAAAATACATTTAGTAAAAGCCCTGTAATCCTGCCATTTCCGCCTGTCGTATTTCACTGCTTTATCTAAATATTGCAGACCAATCTCATATTTCCCTTGTTTAATAAGAGGCATTGCTTTTTGTTGCCACAGATATGCAATTGTTGAATCTTTGGCAAGACCTCTATCTATTTCCCTCTGCCATTCCTGCGAATAAATCTGGTATTTCCAGGCGCCGTTCTTTAAATGTTCTTCTATAATTTCCTGTTGCCGTTGTTTTTCTGATTCAGATAAATCAATTTTCTGAACAGGCCCTTCGGAAGAAGGTGTCTCTTTACACCCTAAAATTATCAGGTAAATAAAGATTAAAAGATATTGAAGCTTTATCTTCACCATAGTCTCAAATTGCACAGTCTAATCGATTCTGAAAATTATACTTCATTCAGATTAGTGCTCCAAAATAGCAATTTTCGGCAAACATTTTTTTCTTCTGAAGGTTTCCGTAATCCTTTACATTCTCAGTTGAAAAGTGATATTTTACGATTCTGAACTGGCAGCGTTCTTTTTTCTAATAGAAGAAAACCTGAAATAGGTCAATCCCTTCCACAACCACTCCACCGGCCCCTGCTTAAAATAATTTAACCAGTACTGACTGAATTTTAACTGTAAAAAGAAGATTCCGATAGCAAGAATTACATTTACAGCAGGAGTGGTTTTATCAAATAGATCTAATCCAAATTCATAGAAGAGCAACAGGCCAAATACCGTTTGCAGCAGGTAGTTTGTCAATGCCATTCTACCCATTGCTCCCAGCGGCTTCAATAGTTTCTGAAAATAATTACTTCTATACAAAAGTATAATCCCGGTAATATAAAAAATGGTGAGACAGGCATTATAGGTACTAAATAAAAAACTTGCAATCCATTTCAGTTCGGGAATTACTTTTATTCCGGGAATAGTGACAAAGTCAAGCAGGTACATCAGCATTCCTATAAACAGCAGGAAAAGAACCGCTTTTTCAGTTGAGGTGTTCCATTTTTCAAACTTCGGAATATTTTTTTCTATAGCGGTAAACAGTCTTGTACAGCCGGCATAAAAACCAAGGAGAAAATATCCGAAGGTCATTAAAAGCCTTCCGCTTTCTAACTGATACTCAATCTTTGCAGGCCAGGAATTCCAGTTATCCTTTAATACTGTTCTAAAACCTTCATTTTGTACAAGATCATAATAATTATGTGCCTCCTCTTCCATTGGTAGACTCACATCGGCATTAGTTTGTTCCGTCAAAAAAAGCTCAAAAATATGAGTGGGAAGATTAATGATTAGCAACAGAGAAAGTACCAGAAGCAGCTTAGGGGGAAGATTCCGAAAAAAGAGCAGTATCATTCCCAAAATAGCATAGATCGCCAGGATATCCCCGCGCCATACGATATGATGCACAATTCCTATAAGAAAAAGCAGGAACAAGCGCCAGCTATAAACTTTCAGATAACCAGATTTAGATTTATTTTTTCGGAAATGCAGGTAAAAGCTCAGTCCGAACAAAAATGAAAAAACAGAAAAAAATTTTCCGAATACGAGGGCACCAAAAATACCCATTGCTATTCCGTCTGGCTTACTATTATATTTCGAATATACCTCTGCCGGCAACGCAGCACCTGTATACCAAATGATCATATGAGCATATAAAATACCTGCCAGTGCAAATCCTCTCAATACATCAACGGTATCAATTCTGTCTTTGGATTTTGTAATAGTGCTCTCACCCATAAAATGCTATCGCACAGATTGTCAATTTTTCAGCAAATGTACGGCAAGAATAGTTTAGCCGAAAACAGGTGGGTATAGGGTTGCAGATTTGTTTGCTTAATATTTTTTTTGTCATCTAAACTTTGCTCCTGCTATTCACAGATCGATACGAGCTTTTACTAAACTCGAAAAAAAAGCGCAAGTAATAAACCTGATTATTGGCTTTATTTCTTGCGCTTAAATTAAACATATTGAATTAGCTACTGATTCAAGTTGTATTATTACTCAGTTTCTATAACCAAATCTTTAAAAGCTGATCCAAAAATTAAATAACTGGTATTGCCACCAATTGTACCTTCATTTTGCCCCCACAAGAATGGCCAGTCGTCGTAATTTTCAAAATGGTCTGGTTTCCTGAACAATATACCTGGCGCAACATTGCCTGGAATAAATGAAAAATCTGCCCTGTTATTCCCATAAAATACTTCTTTAGGACGAGCCGCACCTACGGTTGTCACTAACGAATAATTGTGGTATGGATGATTACCAAACAGCCAGTCGGTAGTTTTAAATGCGTGGCTGGCGTCAATAATATCAGGAAAATGTTTATTAGCAAAAGCAATGGTGGTACCAAAGTTCACAATGTATCCGCTTCCTGCCCAGTTTCCTAAACCAATAGGCACTCCGTAAGGGTTATCCTCTTCAAGCTCGTCGATAAATTCTTTGTACTTCCCAACATAAGGCCTGAGTTTTTCCTTAAATGACGCGTCTATGTCCCGCTATACAACAAGGAAGCATAATCAGTTTTTGTAACCGACCACCGCCTTCTGAAGAGGAACTAGTTTAACCTTACTTATATGTATTTCCGGGATAGTGTTTTTATCGAGTCTGTGATTATCAAAAACCTCAATAGCCGTTTTTAAAAAGCCGATTAACCCTATTCCAAGTACAATTGCTCCAAAAGAAAGTTCCTTTATTTTTTCATTTTCTGTAATAAAATATCCAAATATTCCATATCCCAGGACCAGAATTACTAACCCGCTAATAAGTCCTATCATCTTCTTTCCTTTCCTGGGATTTTCCCATATTTTTCTGGAAAAATTATTTTGTACTTTTCGGGTGTCCTGGAGTGTGGAAAAACTTATGCTTAATCCAGCAAAAATTAAAACATAATTATAATATTGTAATAAAACATCTAAATTATGAACAACATATTCGAAACCCCTCAGATAAGGTTTAATGGAAAAAAACAACGCAAGCAACATCAAAGGATATTGTAAATAGCTAATGATTTGAAAAATTCTTCGTATCCTCATTTTTTTAAATATTATTCCCATTACTGCTAACTTCCCTTAGAATAGGACGAGCTGGCGAGTTTATCCTACCCTTCATTAATCCGCAGGTTCCGATCAAAGGGAACAGCGCAGGACAATCCACTAAATACGAAAGCAGGAGTTTTTTATTCGAGACTAATTTAGGCATTGTCAATAAGATGTTGGCAGCTCGTTTTCGCTGTACGTTATTCTATTTTTGTATGATCTCTTATTTCCTCGAGAAGGGCTAAATCTTTGACTATTCCTCCCATCATACAGATATTGGTTCTAATAGTACCTTCATCATCATAATTCCCAAAAAAAATATAGCTGTAATCGATCTTATATAATCGATCACAATTGGTCCATTCCGTCTGATAATGGAATTTTGCATCTACTAATTGATCCTTTAAGTCCCCCTTAAAACTTTCAATTATTTTAAAAACAGGTTCAAATCCACCTATTTTTGCATAATCATCCCCTAATGTGTAATATTTGACATTCTCTGCATAAACCGGATCATTTTGATCCTCCACGCCAACAACGGTTCCATAAAAAATTACGTCAGCCTCCTCTACCATTTCTTCCATTGACATAGTTAATATGCATTCACAGGCGTACAGTCCGCCAGTAAGAAAAAGAAAAATTACTAATATTGAAAACTTAAATTTCATAGTTGTTTTTCAGCTTGCTGACAACTTTCCATTTTACAGTAGTTGCGGCTTAGCGATTTGGTTTTATCTGTTGAATACTGGATCTGGACGCCCATTTGTCGGCAACCATTTTTACTCCTTTGCGGTAAAACCCACTTTTTTTATAACCGATGTTGTGCGTTTAAGAATTAGTATTTTCTATCAACTTTATTTTTTTACTATTCCAATTTAGAATAACCCTATAATTTCTAAAAAAATCCAAACCAAACGCCTTATCTAAATATTCTTCTGAATACACCTTTACATTTTTTAGAGTAGAATTTCCGAATTCTATTTCATCAATTACACCTGTATAAGATTCCTTTGTTCTATTTTGTTTTCCGTAAATTCCAATACTCTGAGTATTAGATTTTTTGAAATCTGAAATTTCACCATTTTCTATTTGCTTTTTAAATTCAGAAAATGGTATTACGATATCTCCATTATATCCTAGATCTACTGTAAAATTCCACACCTTTTTTCCATTTATTTTACTGGCGATAGCAGGTACTCCTCCAACTCCAATAAACAGCTTATTCTCAATTACCTCTTCAGGTAAGCTTAATTTTAATTCATCATCAGTAATGGTAATTTGTTTTTGATTAAAATCTATATCCCAAATTGCGTGTTGCATCAAATTTGCCCCTATAAATCCGTCAACATTTAAAGAAGACCATATTGGTGTAGCGTTAAAATCATTTATCAAGCCTGTTGTTCCAACAAAACCTACTGTTCCAATTTTAATATTTTCTATTCTTGTATATTTATTTTGTTGTGATTCATTATAGACATCAGAAGCATTTACAGAATCGATAACCTTCATATTTAAACTTTCAGCCAATTCTTTTGATACAAGAGTAGGTGTTCCTGTGTCTAAAAGAAATTTATAAGTTTTATTTTTTATTTCTACGGGTACAATTATCCATCCTTTTTTCATCTCAAAAGGAAAAGTAACTTTAAAGTTTTCCTGTTCTGTTTTTCCTTCTTTAAGATATCCAGTGGCTTTACTAAGTGAACAGCTATTTATTAGTATAAAGGTTATCAAATAAATAAATACTTTGCCTATTTTCATTTTATAAATTTTGTTAATACATTTCTTATGGCTTGCGCAAAACGTCCTGTATAAAAAACAGTACGTGCGGGTGCCATTTATCCGTCGGTTCCGACGAAGGAAACCGCGCCGCATACTCTAATTTGAGAGCAAAGTAAGCATTGTTTTTTATATGCATTTTTAAAAATTTTTATTTTTTCCAAATGATATGAATTTTTGGCTCTGACCTGCAAGCTTAAAAATTTCTTCAATACGTTTTTGTCGGGTTTCAGGTCGTTTCGCGAGTACAAGTCTTATTAATAATGCTTTTCTTGCCGATTTACTTAAGCTTCGAAAAAAGTCCTTTGAACCACTTTGTTTTTTAAATGCCAATTCCAGGTCCTTTGGGATTATTAGCTCTTCCACTTGATCCAATATTGTCCACGAACCGTTTTGCTTTGCAGTTTTAATGCTTTTATAACCTGGTGCCATCATTTGACCATTCTCAATTAGACGTTGGACTTTTTCTTTATTTATTTTCGACCAGGTGCTTTTTGATTTCCGTTTACTGAAATACTGATGTGAAGTTATTTCATCAATTTTAATTTTTTTACTGTCTATCCAACCAAAACACAAAGCAACATCTACGGATTCGCTCCAGGTTAAGGATTTTTTGCCTGAGGCTTTTTTATAAAAAACAAGCCATACAGCTTGTTTGGAAAGATGATTTTTTGTTAACCACTTTCTCCAGGCTGTAAGGCTTGTTGGATAAAATATTTCTATCTCTTCTTTCTTCACTCTATTTCACTACAGTTGCTTCAAGTTCTACCGTTAATGTGGCAAAAAGTCCTTTTACTTCAAGTAATGTGGTAGATTGTTGAAGCTCGTACTTTTGAATAAAAGGAACGTAAACATCCATACAAGTTGTGAAAAATTCCTGAGTGGATGTGGTGTAAACATTTAATCTAACAATGTTTTTACATTC
Source organism: Autumnicola patrickiae (assembly GCF_031846525.1). Classification (NCBI taxonomy): domain Bacteria; kingdom Pseudomonadati; phylum Bacteroidota; class Flavobacteriia; order Flavobacteriales; family Flavobacteriaceae; genus Autumnicola; species Autumnicola patrickiae. Next base: position 159,952 of record NZ_JAVRHM010000008.1, on the reverse strand, counting down.
ATAGCCTGACTCACTTACCAGTTGTTCCAAATTTGCGATAGTCTGGATTAGCTGATTTCGCATATCAGCGCTACTTGGTATTCCGTTAGCATCAATGGCTACTTGTCCTGAACAATAGAGTGTTCCTTCTGGCTGTTTAACTTCTACTGCCTGTACTGAATTTGTGTCTTTACCCCAACTCCAGGGATCAAATGATGTTTTTTGCATTTTATTTGTTTTTAAATTGAATCACAAAAATAAAATGCACTTGTGACAGCCTTATGTCAGGGGTCTGATACGAATTAATAATATTTATCAAAAAATTCCTGCAAGGTCAACTTATGGGGGGCAAATTTCTCCGGAAGAATTTCCATTTTGGTAATTCTGTCTAACCGGAAGTATCTAAATGCTTTACGCAAGCGACACCAGGCAATTAACAACCAATTCTCTGTCGTACTGATTACCGCGAATGGCTCAATAATTCGACTTGAAGTTATATTTTTTTCGTTTGTATAAGTAATTTTAGTCAAAAAGAAGTTGGTCAAAGCATATTGCAGTTGCGAAATATTATTGCTGTTTCTCTCTCTGTTCAGGTTTTGCTCAAAGCGGGTACGATCAGCCAGTAAGTTGGCTTTATCCTTATCAGATTGTCTCAGGACAGTTTTAATTTTATCAATAGCTTCTGAATAATCTTTAATAAATGAACTGTCCTTGTTTTTAAGAACCAATTGTTCCGCTAGTATGAGTGCATTTGCCTGAGCTTCAGAAAACATAACTGGCGGAATTTTGTAGCCTTCCATTAATGAATAGCCCTTTCCCTCTTCTGTGAAGATAGGAACTCCTGCTTGTTCCAGTGCTCTTATGTCCCGATAAATTGTACGTACACTCACATTAAATTTTTCAGCAAGGCTGGTTGCCGTCAAAAGTCGTTTTGTTTGCAATTGAGTTAAAATTGCAGTCAGTCGTGAAAGTCGTTTTGTATCCTTATCGTTCAAACGTCTATTATTTGTTTTGGTTACTTCAAATGACTCACAATATTCCCTATAAAAATCTTACGAGCTGGCGATTTAGGTTTCCGCAGGTTTTAATAAAGGGAGCAGCGCAGCACAATCAATTCCAGTTCGAGTATGAATTCTTACGTACGGCTTTTCGAAACTTTCCAATTTGGAATTAAGCTTAATGTTTTTTCAAACCCAATGGAGTTAGTTTGGTTTATTCTCAGGCTTTATTGATATGACAGTAAAGATTAAAGCCACTCCGATACCTATTGCAAAATAAGTATCAAAAGGGTCTTTTTCAGATATATATGACGAAATTCCTACTCCAATGGATACGATTCCGATTAAGATTAGGAAAATCTTAGTTGGTTTGTTCATAATTAGTTATCAGTTTAATCCTGGCTAATTTTTTACAATTAATGCTAACGCCTCGTATAACTCAAGTTGCGGTTTGGTGACTTTAATTTGTTCGTTAAAGACTGCTTTTTAAAGGTTATTAAAAACCAGCTTTTGCAATTGCTAAATCAGGTTTGTCGTATGATGAAAAATTTGTCTCGAAATTAGCTTAAGAACTTGTTTTTAACTCAGTTCTTTGCTTTTATACTTTGTTGTGGTGTCGTTTTATTCCTTAATATACTCACTGATATAGCAGTCGTAACAATCCCCAATTAAAATTAATTTGCCTCCACTAAACTCTATAATTTGTCTAAATCCGTTCTCTTGAATAACCATTTCGCGAGGTTCATTAAATATTACAGATTCTCTTGTTTCAGTAGAATATGCTGTTTGGAAATTCAAAGTTCCGTTCAAATAGCTTTTTATCGAATCAGCTGAAATATCTAGTTCTCTGTTGTCTCCAGTGGATTCAGGTGTTTCCGTAATTCCTGCTATTCCTCCTGAAGAACCTTCCCAAATCCATCTTCCAATTAATTCTGGATCAGGATTATTATCTTTTGAGCAACTCAAAATTGTTAGGCCGATAATAGTCAGAAGGATTATATTTCTCATTTGTTTTCTATTCTAGATTAAAACTTCTTTCAAATGCACCAAACGTCCCATAAAAAACTGTGCGAGCTGGTGAGCATGATTGTTCAGAAGACAATCAGCAAGCAAGCACGGAGTCTCGGTTCAAAACAAGATTAGCATAGTTTTTATAGTCTGGCAAACGTTTTCTTTAATAATAGAACATATCAAATGCTCCATTTCTTACTTCACGGATTTCATCACTATCATTTACAGCATCAAACCAAAAATCACCTCCTATAATTCTTTCTTCTCTATTATGGTATAGAATTTTTACTTCGCCTGTATAGTTAGAATTTGTTGCTCCATCTCCAAATTGTTGTGAACCGTACTCTCCAAAACTTTGTCCATTTTCCTCCTTTTTTAAAATAAAGTTTTGTCCAGTTAAGTCGTTTCTCGAATCAGCATCTATTAATAGTATACGGATATGCTGAAATTCTAATTCAGGATTTAAATCATTAGAAAAGCTGATACTGAAAATTGGTGTCCCATCAGGATAAGAGTCACCACGGGCTCTTGCGTTACCATAAAGTTCAAAATTTGGTTTTAATAAAGCCCCCTCAACTTCACAACTAATTCCGCCCATTCCGTCGAATTTATAATTATCAGAAATTTCAACATCATTGGGAGAACAACTTAAAAATATGCAAGTGAGTAGAATAAAAATCAGATGACTTTTCATGATTTTTTCTTATTGTAGGTTATTTCGCCTAAAGTTTCTTGTTGTTCAATGTTTTACATTGTATCAATAAAGTCTCCAGTGATTTTTAATTAAGTATTAAGTACTGCTTACTTAATATCTTGTTTGTTTCTACTAATATAGCAGAATTGCTTTAGAAAAACCATGAAAAAGAGAATATTAATCAACAAATCCTTCAACTTAATCTGCATTCACCTGAAACTGGAAGAGACGCGGATTAATGATTAGCTGCGCCCATGCCCAGTTGTTGGTATTGTCGCTGGTTGTTCCGCCTTTAATCAAACTCATGCTTTCTGAAGCGAACATATGGGAGTAACCAAGGTTAAGCACTACATTCTTCACCACAGGACGGGTGAAAACCACATCAACTTCGGTGCCCAAATACCTGTCTGCATCTCCAGCCAGGGCTGCATTCGAGCTAAAATAATGGGCTTTTAGAAGTAAAGAAGATGTTGCTCCGGTTTTTAAAACCGTCTTCGCATAAAAATCGTTTAATCCAACGCTGTTGGCATGATTGCCTACATAGAAGTAATCCATAAATCCGTTGAATTTGTGGTTGGTACCGTACAAAGGAAAAAAGGAATTATTGTCGCCTGTACTGCCCTGGTCGGTACCGCTAAGAAGTTCCAGTCCGAGACCAAAAAGAGTGTTTCCGGGCTTGTAAATTCCTTCCAGCGAAACCTGATATGCGCTCAAATCCTGAACAGGATTCGCCTGCCCAAACTGATAATAGGCACTACCCGAAAATTTCAGCACAGATAACGGAAATTGAAAATAAGATCCCGCAGTCTGCCTGTTATAAACCCCATCTGCAATATCCCCATCTGCCCCGGTAAATTTTTGGAATCCGTTATTTAAAAATAACAGGCTCACCGCGCTGTTACTCCAGGTTTTTTTAAGGTGGGCATATTGCATTGTTTTATAGGAAAAGAATCCGGATATGGTGTACGGAGTACCAAACAGCCGCTGTTCCTCCTGGCCATACGCAAATCCTAAATCCATAGCGAAAGTACCTTTGTTATACTGAAGAAGCGCCGCATCGTGAAACCGTCCCTGCATCGCCCAGTCCAGTCCCCCAAAAATCCGCTGATCGTCATAGGAAATCACCTGCCGGCCAACTTTCGCAGCCCAGTCGTCGCTCAACTGCATTCTTGCCCAGGCCTGGAACAGCGAAAAAGAATCATTACCATCATTAATCAAAATCTGCCGCGTATCTCCCCACGTGCTCACATCCTGTACACTCACCAAAACCTGCAGCCTGTCTGCCACATATCCGAAATTTAACCTGGAACGCTGAGTGACAAAGGCAGCAGGATCTGCATTATCCGGAAAGAGATTTCCGAAACCGTGGCGGTATTCAAAACGTGGCCTGATATCTGCATCCAGCGTAAAAGTCTGAGAAAGAGCAGTAGTTGAAAAAATAAAAAAGATCAGGAAAGTGTAGTAGTAGTTTTTCATAATGAGAAGTATTGGTTGGCTCAAAAATAAACATGTAAAATTAAATTTACGTATAAATACTTATATTTATTTTTATTCTACGTATTTGCATGCTATATTTGTATTACAAAATTAAGCGCTACGGAAAGAATAAGGAAGCTCCGGGCATGAAAAATTAAACAGTTTCAAGATGAGAAGTTCAGAAAACATAAAACCTAGAGTTACTTTAGTTGGTGCCGGGCCGGGTGATCCCGAATTGCTGACCCTTAAAGCCGTTAACGCCCTGCAGAATGCAAAAGCTGTACTTTATGATGCGCTGGTAAATGAAGAAATCCTGAAGCATGCGCCAAATGCCGTGAAGCTTTTCGTCGGGAAGAGAAAAGGTTGCCACTCTTATATGCAGGACCAGATCAACGATTTGCTTGTGGCTTATGCGTTAAGATATGGGCACGTAGTTCGGTTAAAAGGCGGAGATCCGTTTGTTTTTGGTCGTGGTCGTGAAGAAATGAACCATCTTTCTGAAGCTGGAATACCTTCGGAAGTGGTTCCGGGGATATCTTCGGCACTTTCGGTTCCTGCAAGCAACGGGATTCCGGTTACCCACAGGAAAGTTGCACAAAGTTTCTGGGTACTTACGGGCACTACCACCAATCACAAATTATCTGAAGACGTAGAACTTTCAGCAAAATCCAAAGCCACGGTCGTGATCCTTATGGGGATGAGCAAACTTTCAGAAATTGTTGAAGTGTTTACAAAACACGGAAAAGCAGAAACTCCCGTTGCTATTATTCAGAATGGGACAAAAGAAAATGAGCGTCGTGCCATTGGAAATATCTCGAATATACAGAAAAAGGTTGCGGAGCAAAACCTCTCCTCCCCTGCAATCATTGTTATTGGAGAAGTTGTGGAAGTTGGAAATGATCAATTATCTGCCCTTGTGGAAGATGATTTTATTTACCAGAACCTGGACATCGAACCTGTTTCTGCTTAATTCTTCGGAAGGATTTCAGTATCAATTCTCTGCAATCGTGATTTTTTGATGCCTATCAAAATTTGCCAATTATTACCCCTTTTTGCGCAAATTAATGTGTTTCTGATCAAAAAGCACCTCAGCTAAACACAATTTAGATCTGATATGGTGAATAATCTCTTCGGAAGTAGAAAAAAGCAGAATCTTGCCTTCAAACAAGTCTTTATTAAAGGATTTGAAGAGAATTTCAGAATTAATTGCTCTGTAAAACCTTATTTTTCTTCAGAATGCCACCAAAATTGACTTTTGGTGATCAGAAAAAGCTGAAATTTTCGATTTACAGATGATAAATATGATCTTCTTCGTCATTATAGGCCGATAATTGCCATTTTGGAGCACCGACTTATTTCCAGACAATCCCTTCAGCTAAATCCTGAAAAGTGATCTGCAGAAAAATTTCAGTTTCAAAGCGACACCCTTAAAATGGCAATTATCGATCTTTAGTAAAAACAACTGTTAATCCTAGTTCTTGATTCTTGTAGCAAAGCGATCCTGACTCTTTTCCAATACAATAATATTGAACCTAATCTACCTGCTTTACAAACACCTTCATTTTAAAAGATGCTTTGGGAGCTTCACAAACCGGACAGGCATATTCCTCCGGCAGCTCTTTAAACGCTGTCCCGGCCAGAATTCCCTGCGTCTCATCGCCATAAGCTTTGTCATAGACCGTCAAACACTCCTGACACTGAAAAACTTCGGCTTCCACAGTTTCTTTTCGTGGGCCAACAGGTTTTTCTTCTTCCTTTTTGTTTCCCAACTGCTCAAAATACATCTGACTTAACTCCATGAGCAGGCTTGGCAATTCCACTTTATCCACATCCTGCACATGGGTAATATATTCGCGCGTATTGGGATCAAAATCCTTCGCGTACAGCAAATTAAAGGTATCCCGAATCTCAAATTCGGTTAAATCCTGTGGAGTTTTGTTCTTCTCGATTACAATTGAAGTGAAATAATAAACCCTCCTGGTATAATTGGCAATTCCAAAGGTGAGTCCGTACGTACTAATATCGTTCTGATCAAAATTGGCGACAAGGTACTTTTTTAACCTCAATGCCTCGTCATTGGCAACCGGTAAATGCCAGTTAAGCTCCAGCATGGAATGGCGCACATTAATCCCGAATTTGCCCAGCAACTTTTCCCATTGCAGTTTTGTCTCTACGGGAATTCCCTTTACAATAAAGGATTTCCAGGGCGTGATGCAAATTCTTCCAATTTTCGACTCGGCGCACATATCGCACATCGCCTTCAGAAATTCCAGATCGTATTTGTTATTTCTCCAATACAATCCCAGCCAGTATTTTCCGGTTCCCGTACGGTTCATCCCCTCGTAATATGGGAAAGGATAAAACGGGACTTCCAGCGGTTTGTCTACAGTCCGGTTTTCGGTATCCACCGCGTCGCTCACCAAATCGAAGATCATTTCAATAGTTTCCGGCTCTTCCTGCAGGATATTTTCCACTGCCTGCCCTACTTTGCCAATGTCCCAACTGTAAATTAACGCGGGGTACATTTCTACCCTCTCCCAGTCTGGCAACCTTATGTACAAATACCAGTAATCTTCATGTTCTGAAGCTATAAAGTTTAAATGCCCAGTAAACAATGGTACCAGTCTTTGTCGAGGCTCTACAATATTAATTTTGAGGATTGGTTCATACCTTATTTGTTCCAGAATGTACAAATAACGATCGCCGGTGAGCCATGGCGTTGTTGGAAAAATATCTGTGGAAACATAGGAGGATACAATGTTCTCTATAGCATCGCAATAGGGCTTTACAATAGATAAATCTTCAAATTTCTCCAGATTTGTTTCGTCTGTAGCTTCCGGAAGTAAAATGTCCTGCCGCGAACCAAAAGAAATGGTTTTTAGCCCTGCAGCTTCAGCGGTTTCTGCGATAGATTTTAATTCCGCAGGTGAAAGCACACCGCCTTTTACGATTATTCTTGGAACATTTTTTCTCATGCCAGTTCTTTTGATGTGTTAAGTATTTCCCGGACTTCAGTTTTACAACTTCCGCAGCCGAGACCCGCCCCGGTTTGTTTGCAAAGCTCTCCAAAATTGGTGCAGCCTTTACTAATGGCTTCCTCAAGATTCCCGGCGCCCACCTGGCTACAGGAACAAACGAGCCTGCCTAAGACCGGCTTTTCATTGCCCGCACCACGGAGTAGTTTATCCCGTTTATCTGATAATTCAATTTTACTTTCTATAAGGTTCTTGAATTCGGCAAATTCATCTTTATTCCCCATCAACACAGCACCAATAAGAAGATCGTCCTTTACAATGCATTTTTTGTAATAGCGCTTCCTGACATCGGTAAAGACGATTTCTTCATAACTGTCGTCATTTTCCGGAATATTGATATCCCCAATGCTGCAAACGTCCAGATCACTAAACTTTAAAATATTCATTAGAACCGAACCTTTGTAGGTACTGCTGATGTCCCCGGCCATAAAATTGGCAAGAATAGCTGCCTGCTCCTCTGCTGCAGATGTTATTCCAAATAGCTTATTTTCAAACTCCGCGATCTCTCCCAAAGCAAAAATATCAGGATTGGAAGATTGCATATGCTGGTTCACTTTCACTCCTCGGCCACAAACGACCCCGCTTTCCTTGGCAATTTCAATATTTGGTCGCGTTCCGATCGCATAGACTATGGAATGTGCGGTAATTATCTTTCCGCTCTTTAATGTAACATTTAGTTCTCCTGTATCCTCATCGTCAAAAACAGTACTTACTTCATTATCAAAATAAATCTGAATTCCTCGCTCGGTCACGTCCTGCGCAAGCAATTTACTGGAAGTAATATCCAGTTGACGCTCCATTAGCCGAGACGAACGCTGAACAATGGTAATTTTGAAGTTTTTATGTTTTAAAGCTGCGGCAAGTTCCAGGCCTAGAAGTCCGCCGCCAACAATAACAACATGTTGCTGCTCTGGCGGAAGTTTTGTTGCTTCCATATAAGCTTTAAAATTATCGGCATCTTCCTTACTCCGCATCGTAAACCTTCCGGGAAGTTGCAGTTGCGCATCTTTGGGAGTGAAGGCACGGCTACCGGTGGCCAGGATGAGCTTGTCAAAAGTATGGGTGTTTCCCTTACAATCCAAAACCGATTTTTCTTCAGTATTTATTTTTGTTATGTGGGTTTCCGAATAAAGATTTATCCGCATCTTTTGCAGTTCCTTCTCTTTAATTTTTAAAAGCTGCTCCCAGGTTAATTCTTCAGTTATATACTCCGGAAGTAAAACGCGGTTATAAAAAGGATGAGCTTCCTTGGAAAATACGTGCAACTCGTCCTCGAGGTTATGTTCCCTATAATTCTGAATAAACCTGAAAGATGCGGCCCCTGCTCCTATTACCAGTATTTTTTCCTGTTTTTTTCTGAACCGGGAAACTGAAACCGCAGTATATTTAAAGTCAGGTTCCTTGGAAATTGGATCTACTTTTGTGTGGGTTAAATTGTTCGCCCGGTTAAGGTCGTTGTTCAGCTTTTTTCCCCAATGCATTGGCAGAAACACGACTCCTTCCCGCACATTTTCGGAAACTTTCGCACGGACTCTCACTGTTCCGTTCGGACTTTTAATTTCGGTGACGTCTCCGTCCTTGATGTGGTTGAGATATGCATCTACGAGATTCATTTCCAGGATAGGATCGGGATAATGTGTTTTGAGCCGGGCTACTTTTCCCGTACGCGTCATCGTATGCCATTGATCCCGAATCCTTCCGGTAGTTAAAATCAGCGGATATTCTTCATTTGGCTTCGCCGAGGTATTCTCCACACTTTCCGGAACATTGAAAATTGCCTTTTCTGAAGGGGTATAAAATTTCTTATCCTCGAACAGACGCTTGGTCCCGGGATGACGATATTCGGGCACCGGCCATTGGAAAGTACCTTCGTTTTTGAGTCGGTCATAATTAAGGTACGAGATATCGATCTTTGTACCTTTGGTCATCGCAGCGTATTCTTTGTAAATCTCTTCGGTACTGTTGTAATTGAATCCGCGGAAGCCCATTTTCTTCGCAAAATCGCACAGAATTTCAACATCGGGACGAGCTTCGCCGGGAGGATGAATTTCTTTATTCAGGTAAGAAATCCTTCTTTCCGAATTGGTCATCGTGCCCTCTTTTTCCAGCCATCCAGCCGCCGGAAGTACCAGATCTGCATACGCAACGGTATCAGATTTATGGGAAATATCCTGTACTACCACAAATTTGGCATTTTTGAGGGCCCGCTCTGCCTGCCTTGCATTGGGCATACTCACCACCGGATTGGTACAAATAATCCATACCGCCTTCAGCTTACCTTCTTCCAGCGCATCAAACATTTCTGTGGCTGTATATCCCGGTTTAGCTGAAATTTCTTCCACACCCCAATACTGCGCCACTTCTTTCCTGTGCTCTGGATTGGCAAGATCTTTATGAACGGCCAGCAGGTTTGCCATCCCTCCTACTTCCCGTCCTCCCATTGCATTCGGCTGTCCGGTTAAAGAAAAGGGGCCGGAACCGGGTTTTCCTACGTGACCGGTGACGAGGCTGAGATTCAGCAAAGAAAAATTTTTGTCAGAACCAACAGCACTTTGGTTAAGTCCCATGGCCCACATGCTGATAAAGCCTTTGGAACGCCCAATAATAGTTGCTGCTTTCTTAATATCACCAGCCGGAACTCCGCATAATTTCGCCGACTGATTTAGAGATAGCGACATTACTTTGTCCCTGTATTCCTTATAACCTTCGGTATGTTTCTTGACAAAGTTTTTGTCTACGTATCCTCTTTTTATTAATTGCCGGCCGATTGCGTGGTAAAGAATAACATCTGTCCCCGGAATTAGCTGAAGGTGCAGATCTGCAAAGTTTGCAGAATCGGTTTTCCGTGGATCAGCCACAATAATTTTTACATCGGGATTCTCCTCTTTATGCTTCTCCAGTCTTCTGAAAAGAATAGGATGGCACCACGCGGGATTTGCACCGGCTATTAGAAAACAATCTGCCAGTTCTATATCTTCATAACTCACCGGGACAGAATCTTCACCAAAAGTTTTCTTATACCCCACAACGGCAGAACTCATACATAACCGCGAATTGGTATCGATGTTATTAGTTCCCAGGAAACCTTTGGTAAGTTTGTTCGCAATATAATATTCTTCAGTAAGGCACTGTCCGGAGACATAAATTCCAACACTGTCTGGACCATGCTTTCGAATAATAGATTTAAAAACACCTGCAGCTCTTTCCATGGCATCGTCCCAGCTCACCCGTTCCCGGGGATGAGACCTGCTCCAGCGCATTTCGGGGTACAGAATCCTGTCTGAAGTATCATTAACCACATAGTCCAGGTTCATTCCTTTAGAACAAAGCATGCCCTTATTAACGGGGTGGTCTTTATCCCCCGAGACTTCTATGCGGTTTCGTGCGTCTTTCTTTACAACAACACCGCAGCCTACCCCACAATATGAACATGTACTTTTTACTTCCTTTTCGAGCATTTGCCGAATGTTTTTTCGAATTAAGGTTTTTTATAAAAAACGCTGCTTGACAGTGTGATTTTTAAAACCTTTTCTATTATTTAATCTTTTAGAGCTTAAAATTAAGCATTTGCGGGTGCAGTATTACCATATGATTCTTTAAGTTCTTCCCTCGCTGTCTGTTCGTCTTTTACAGAAAATCTTATTCCGAGTGACACAATTCCAGTGGTTACTACTATTAAACCTATTAAAAGATAACCTTCGGAAACAGCCTGAGATGCAGCCGCTGCCTGTGCAGAACTGACTACTTGTTCGCTTAATCCCTCAGTCGCTTCTATCGCTGCCCTTTCTGAAGCAGCCGATTTAAATTTGAGTAACATGGCGGCAAGAAAAGCTCCTACATTCCCTCCTGCTCCAACAATACCTGAAATTGATCCTATTGCTTTTTTATTAATAAAAGGTACAACAGAAAATGTAGCTCCCTCTGCCATTTGCACCGAAAGACTAAATAAAATCAAGAATGCGAAAGCAAGATATATTGTTGAGATACTTGAAAAAGATGCAAGCATTACTCCCTGTACCACCATAATAAATGATAAAAATAATACTCTTCCCCTTAATCCTTTAGACTTTCCAAACCGATCCCCAAAAAATCCTCCCAGGGTACGGGCAAAAATATTCATTAAAGCGAAAGAAAGAACAATATTACCGGCGGTAATTCTTTCCAGCTGAAAAGTGTTTTGCAGGTAATCATCCATCGTCCCGTAAACTGTAAGTTCTATTCCAAAACAAGCAGCATAAACTACAAACAGGATCCAAACCCTGTAATCTTTTATGGCGGTAAGAAAACCTTCCTGATCCTTTTTAAGTTTCGGAACATCCCCGGTTTCAGCGAGATCTTTAAAATTACCTTCCGGGGTATCCTGGGTAAAGAAGTAATAGACTACGCCCATGGTAAAACATAAAATTCCCGCAACAATAAGTGAATATCTCCATGCTTCTGTTTCAGCAGCACCAAGACCAATAACTATAGCTGCTATAATAGGCATACCAAGCCTGTTCGCTCCACCACCAAGATTACCCCAACCTGCAGAAGTTGCATTGGCCGTCCCCACAACGTTGGATGAAAACATAAGCGAAGTATGAACCTGTGTTATCACAAAAGATGCACCTATAAAACCTGTCAGGAACCGGCAGACCAGAAATTGAAAAGGTGTTTGCACAAAGCCCGTAAGTATTACCGGAATCGCTCCAAGAACCAGCAACCAGGTGTAACAGAGCCTGGGCCCATATTTATCACAAAGTTTACCTACCAATAAACGGGCAAAAACAGTTCCCGTTACTGCAAGAACGACAGAGTTCCATTTCTGACCCGGGGTCATTCCCAGATCACGCACAACGTCTGGCATAAATGGTACCACACCAAACCAGGCAAAGAAACAGAGAAAAAATGCCAGTGAAGTAATCCAAAAGGTACGTATGGGTACACTTTTGATGTCTCGTAAATTAAATTTGTTTGCTTTTGTAGAAGTTGATTTTTTCATGACGTACAATTTATAAGCGCTAAAATAAGTAATTATACTTATTTAATACTTATATAAATACGTATTTATTGAAAAAATATGTACTCTATAATTTCCTGCTAATTTTTCTACAATTCTCTAAAACAAGGTTCTAAAAATTCCTAAGTAAGCAATTCTTAATATTTGTCTTAGACATGTTCAGCTTATACAAGATCGTACTCGCGTGCTTTATTGGTAAGCTCAATCAGGTTTTTTACATCCAGCTTTTTCATTAAATTAAAACGGTGCACTTCTGCAGTCCTTTTGCTAATTGATAGCTCCTCACCAATCTCTTTGTTACTTTTCCCCTCCATAACAAGAGTAAGTATTTGAGTTTCCCGTTTTGTAAGGTTAAATGGATCCTCAATAGGTTTATTCGATTTCTGACCTGATGTTGACTTTCCATTAGAAAAATTATTAACTAAAATGGAAGAAATATCTCCGGAAAAATATTTACCACCATCGGCTACCCTATGTAGTGCTTTTAGAAATTCATCCTTACTTGCTCCTTTTAGAAGATAACCATCTGCACCTACTTCTACAGATTGTAATACGTATTCTTCAGAATCGTGCATAGAAAGCACCAGGGTCTTAATGGGTAAATCTTCTTCTCTTATTTTCTTTACCACTTCTATTCCTGTTAAGCCGGGCATACGTATGTCTACTACCAGAACATCAGGCTCAGATCTTTTTACGACCTCCAGGGCTTCCAACCCGTCGGTTGCTTCATCTATGATATCTATATCGGCTTCGTCTTCAAGTAAGGCTTTTATTCCATCCCTTACCAGCACATGGTCATCAGCGAGAACTATACGTATTTTATTCATTTTTATAATTTTATAGGTCTAAATTAATTAATTTCTTATAAAAGGTAAATTATTTTGTCAAAGGTATATTTAAGGTGATTTTTGTTCCCTTACCAACTTCTGAAGTTACAAAAAGTCGTCCCTGAATATATTTAATTCGCTCTCTCATAAATGTCATTCCCATACCTCCGGAATCTGGTCTGTTCGTTTTATTCTTAGTAGTTTTAAAACCTTTTCCATTGTCGTCTATTGTAACACTTAAAATCGTATTACTATGGGAAACAGAAACAATTATATGTGTTGAATCTGCATATTTAATCGCATTATTAATTGCTTCCTGGGTAATCCTGTATATATTAATTTCTGCAAGGGAATCCAAACGCTGGTTATATCCCGTTTTATCATAGAGGATGATATTCTTTCCCGTTAGTCTGGAAAGTTCCTGGGTGAGCTTCGTTAGGGCAGGTACGATTCCGTAATCTGATAATTCCGGTGGCATCAGGTTAAAAGTAGCTGTTCGCACTCCTTTTATAATTTCTCCTGTTAATTGCTTTAAATTCTCAATTTTTTTTGCTGCCTTCTCTGTCTGCTTAACATCTATACTTTCCAGGTTAAAATTTAAGCCGGTAAGCATCTGGCCAATCCCATCATGGATATCCTTGGCAATACGGTTTTGCTCATTTTCCTGATTCTCGATAATCTTGCTGGAAACCAGTTTCTGCTGATCAATTTTTTCCTGAAATCTCTTCTGTCGTAAATCTTCAATTTCAATCTGTGCTTCCTTACGCGTGGTAATATCTGAAGCGATCACCAAAATTTCCCAATTATCGGCAGTGGTACTAAATGGTATCAGGGCCATTTCCAGCCAGATCGTTCTGCCGTCTTCTGTAGTTGCTTTTACTTCTCCCTGCCATTCTTTTCTGAAGTTATCTTCCAGGAGGTGCTCTATATGCTTCCTCTCTTCTTCTTTAGCCGAAAGCAGATCGGAAAATTTATTATAATCCCCGTATTTTCTAAGCTTGAACAGCCTTGAAAATTTTTCTCCCAACTCCAGAATATTACCATCTACATCCAACCTGGCAAAAAGAAGAGTCTGATTCATTGCCTGGTTTAAAACCCGTAATTCTTTTACAGATTTTTCTTTGGCGTTGCTCAGCTCGTCAGCATCTTTCGCCATTTTTTTGGCATCCTTTTCTGCCTGCAATAACTTCTGAATCGTTCCCCTCACACCCTTTGCTGCTGGCAGGAATATAAAAAGAAGTTCACTTAACAGGATGATAAGGGTGATTGCCATTAAAAGCCATTCCAGGTTTTCCAGTCTCCTTACCTTTTCGCCGGCCTCTTCTTCAAACCGGTTAACGATCTGATCCATCCCGTGTAAAAATCCGGCTTCATTCCTGGCGACAGTAGCAATTTCTGCACGCATCCCTTCTGCAGATATTTGCGGATTTTCCTCAAGTTGTTCTATTATTGCTTCCGAAGAATTTGTAATATTCTGAAAAAAGGGATCAACTTCCTGAAACATTGCAGTAATTTCTGCACTGTTATTTCCCGGAAGGCCAAGGCTGTCGTTCCCCTGCCTTAAAGCGGTATGGGAAAATTTCCAAATATTAAGGGCAGCTTCAATACTGTCTTTTATATTTAGTTTTTCGTCCCGGTTTTCAACAATTAAAAGTTTGAGGGTTTCTTTCGTAAGTTTCTGACTTAACATTCTCTGCCTGCCGGCAATATTCACGACTGTAGAATCGCTTTCCTGGTCATCAAGATATTTATGGATAAGAATCTGACTTACAATTACTGAAAAAGCAATTGCGCTTAAAGCCAGTATGTAAAGTCGGCTTAACTTTTTAAAAGTTCTTTGATCTAAAGTAAATCCGTCACCTGGCATGGTAAAATATTAGGAAAGAGCCCTTGTTACCAGAGCTGCAGTTTCGTCTGGAAGAGCCAGTTTTAGAGCCTCTTCATGACCTTTTGTAGACATTTTTGCCCAGGTTTTTCTAATAATATCCAGCATCTTATCATCTTTACTGTCGTCTTTGAGTTTGGCTTCAAAATCTGATAGATAATACTGAAGAAAAACAAGACAAATCACATCTTCCAAAATCTGTGTCTCTTCGTCTTTTTTAATCTTTTTCTTCTGAATTAGAAAAGAAACCCTATCGATAAAACTATTATCGTAACCTACTTCTTCAAGAATTTCCCCGGTTATTGAGGCGTGCTTCTTTTTAAGATCATTCCGCCAGTTTAAATATCCAATCCTTGTCATGGGATATTCATCACGCGGAGTAGTCCAACGACAGATATGTTGTGCTCTTGCAGCAATCTGAAGCTCCTCTGAGGCTCCCGGTTCAAATTCCAGAAGTTGCTTTGTCATTCTTTGCGAATACAAAAGTTCTTTGGGATATGTTTTCCCTTCATAAACTTCTTTATGCGGATCTTCGGAATTTTTTTTATCTATAAGCGCTATTGCCTCTTCAAAATTATTCATATACTTCCCTAAATTTTAATCAGAGAATCCAATATAAACATTTTCTTCTTCAATTTTTACCGGATATACAGCTATTTTATATTCCTCTCCATTTATGTTAGAACCGTCTTCCAGGGAAAATGATTTCTTGTGCAAAGGACAGGCAACTTTGGGCGTACCTTTTGCATCCCCTATCATTCCGCGGGATAACACCATCTCCAGTTTATGCGGACAAAGATTCTGGCAGGCGTACCATTTGGATCTTCGGGAGAAATTAAAAACAGCTATCTGCTTCTTTCCGTATTTTATACAACCGCCACCGTCTGCAGGAAAGTCTGAAGTTTTCCCGGCGTGAAACCAGTTTACAACTGTAGACTCTTCAACGGATTTATATTGTTCTATCAAGTTATCTATCATATCTTAAAATTTAATTCACCTTCCAGGCTTTTGGCATTTTTTGATCACGCATTGGTACAAACTCAAGGTTATCATCTGATTCATCTGAATTCACGAAATGCCTGAATCTCTTCATCATTTCAGGATTTTCTATAGCTTCCTTCCATTCACATGCGTAATTGTCTACCAATCCCTGCATTTCCCTTTCCAGCTCTTCAGCTATTCCCAGAGAATCTTCAATAACTACTTCCTTTAAATAATCTATTCCGCCGTCCAGCTTGTCCAGCCATGGAGCCGTTCTCATCAATGGTGGCGCGGTACGTATGTAATACATCAGGAATCTGTCCAGATATTTAATACAAGTCTCGTCATCCAGCTGTTCTGCTAAAAGTATAGCATGCTTTGGAGTTGCACCTCCGTTACCGCAAACGTAAAGATTCCAGCCACTTTCCACAGCAATGATTCCGAAATCTTTTCCGCGTGCTTCTGCACACTCCCTTATGCATCCTGAGACGCCTCCTTTAAGTTTATGAGGAGATCGAAGTCCTTTATAGCGTTCCTCTATTCTAATAGCATAGCTCACGCTTTCGTGCATTCCATATCTACACCAGCTGGATCCCACGCAACTCTTTACGGTTCTAAGGGATTTTCCATAAGCATGTCCGCTCTCAAAACCGGCATCTATTAATTCTTTCCATATATGTGGCAATTGATGCAACTCTGCACCAAAAAGATCTATACGTTGTCCTCCTGTAATTTTAGAATACAAATCGTACTTTTTTGCAACAGCTCCTAAAACCATAAGTTTTTCTGGAGTAATTTCTCCTCCGGGAACACGTGGCACAACTGAATAAGTTCCGTTTCGCTGAATATTAGCCAAAAATTTGTCATTTGTATCCTGAATACTCACCTGCCTGTTAGCAGTTTCCATGTAAATACTGGCAAAAATTGAAGAAAGCGCAGGTTTACATATCTCACAACCGTCCCCTTTTCCGAAGAGATTAAGTGCCTCGTTGTAATCTTTGATTTTATTTATTTTTATAAGATCGTAAAGCTCCTGCCTGCTAAATTCAAAATGTTCGCAAAGCACCTCCTTCACCTCTTTTCCCATAGCTTTTAAAGAAGCATTCACAAGATCTACAACCATTGGTTTACATCCACCACAACCTGTTGTGGCTTTACTGGCTTTTATCACATCGGTCAGATCCTGACATTCACCACTTTCTATAGACTTACAAATTGCACCTTTGGTAACACTTTCACAAGAACAGATTTGTGCAGAATCTGGAAAATCCATGGCACTGCCCACAGCACCACTGCCATCTTTAGACGGAATAATTAAATCTTCCGGATTCTTTGGCAGTTTCATTCCGTTGATAAAAATCTGGAACAGATTATTATATTCTGAAGAGTCACCTATAAGGATCCCTCCCAGTAATTTATCACCGTCTTTACTGATGTTTATACGCTTGTAAATTCCGGAACGTTTATTCTCATAAACTATAGTAGCAACATCTTCAGTATCTATAAAAGGATCACCAAAACTGGCGACATCTGTTCCAATAAGCTTTAACTGCGTAGACATATCGATAACATCTACCATTACTTTATCACCACCGGTAATTTGTTCAACAGCTACCTGGGCCATATCATAACCCGGAGCCACCAACCCGTAAACACCTTCATTATAAAGAGCAACTTCTCCTATTGCAAAAATATCCTCTTCAGAAGTTTTCATTTTATTGTCCACCCAGATTCCTCCTTTTTTTCCGGTTTTTATTCCCGCCTTTACAGCTAATTCATCCCTGGGCCGTATTCCTGCTGATATAATCAACATATCTGTTTCCAAAGAAGTCCCGTCTGAAAAGTCCATGCGTTCCACACCATCTTCACCGGCAATTTCAATAGTTGCTTTCTCCAGGTGTACACCTATGCCCATGCTTTGAATTTTTGCCTTCAGCATTTCACTTGCCGGCTTGTCCAACTGCCGTGGCATAAGCCTGGGTGCAAATTCTATAACATCGGTTTTTAAGCCAAGTTCCTTGGCTGCATTTGCAGCTTCCAGACCTAGCAAACCACCACCCAGTACAGCTGCTCTGTTTTTTCCCTGTTCCTTCAATTTAGAAGCATATGCCTTCATGGCATCCAGGTCTTCTATAGTCCGGTAAACAAAAACCCCGGCTTTATCTGAACCTTCTACCGGAGGCACAAAAGGATATGATCCCGTTGCCAGGACAAGATAATCGTAATCGAAAACCTGATTTTTATAGGTCACTACCTGCTTCTCTTCAGGTTTGATTTCACTTATTAATTCTGAAGTACGTAATTCTATATTATTTTCTTCATACCAGCCCAAGGGAGCCAAAAGTAGATCATCTGGTGACTCGTTAGAAAAGTATTCACTCAGGTGCACCCGATCGTAAGCGGAACGTGGCTCTTCTCCAAAAACCAACACCTCAAAGTCTTCCCGCTTCTGGCTGGACATGAGCTTTTCACAAAACTTATATCCTACCATTCCATTTCCAACAACTATAATTTTTTTCATAACTAAGTATTTACACGACAAATATAGATAAAAATACTTAGTACTTATACTTAGTTTTGATAATTATTATTAAAATCACGAAATCTCATTTTACAGCATCATAAAAAAATAATTAATTATTACAAGCCATAAGAAATGAGAAATCTTCAAATTAAGATGATGCCCTTATGCGGTGTGAAAAAATCATAATGCACTTACTCATTTCTACTTTGCCGCTTTACTATTTATAATTTTTATTTATTATTTTAGCAAAGTCTATTCTAAAATTTAATCATATTTATGGGTTCTATTACTGAGAAGCCACATGACTTTCAGGCTGATATTGACGCGGTTAACCGAATTTCTATTGTTCCATCTATTCTTGACGTTATTTGCCGTACTACGGGTATGGGCTTTGCTGTTATTGCAAGGGTTACTGAAGATCGCTGGCTGGCCTGCAGCACCAAAGACGAACTATCATTTGGTCTTAAACCTGGAGATGAACTAAAAATAGAATCTACATTTTGCCATGAAGTCCGGCAAACCAGAAAACCCATAGTTATAGATCACGTAGATAAAGATGATACCTTTTGTAATCATCCTACTCCTTCTTTGTATGGATTTCAGAGTTATATTTCTATTCCAATTTATAGAAAGGATAATTCCTTTTTCGGAACCTTATGTGCCCTGGATCCAAAACCCAACAGCGTAAATACCCCCGAAATTATCGAGATGTTTAAACTGTTTGCAGATCTGCTTTCTTTTCATCTGGACACAATAGAAAGCCTGGATAATAAAACTGCAGAACTTGCAGAAGAGCGTGAAGTAGCAGAATTAAGGGAGAAATTTATTGCCATTCTGGGGCATGATCTTCGGAATCCCTTAGGAACAATAAGAATGTGTTCAGATCTTTTGCTGCAGCTTTCCACAGATGAGCGGTCATTAAAATATGCTGCTACCATAAAATCCACCTCTTACCGTATGCAGGCATTAATTGATAATATGCTGGATTTTGCCCGCGGACATTTAGGTGATGGTATTAAATTAAACAAAATGAAGGACTGTGAATCCCTTGAAAAAACATTAGAACAGGTCCTTATAGAAATTGCTGCAGTGGCTCCAGAACAGAAAATTAAGACAAAAATTAATCTTACCAAGGCTATTTCCTGTGACGAAGAACGCATAGCCCAATTATTCTCTAATTTGTTAGGCAATGCAATTAAACATGGAGACGAAGGGCAGCCAATATCGGTAAAAGCTTATACAGAGGATGGAAATTTTAAACTTGCCGTATCAAATGCAGGGGAAAAAATTTCTTCAGAAGTAAAAAAACATTTATTTGAGCCTTTCTACAGGCAGCATTCAGAATCTACAAGTGGCGGACTTGGACTAGGGCTTTATATTTCTTCTGAAATAGCCAAAGCTCATGGAGGCGAAATCCTTGTGGAATCCACAAAAGAGGAAACTACTTTCACTTTTGTTATGCCTTATGAGTAAGTGATATTATTCATCTGAAATTTCTTCTTCAGGAATCTCTGCATCGCGGTTTACATAAGCTGAAACAGAACGAATTACATTATTGGCAATTAAATTAATCTGCTCCTGGGACTTCTCATTTAAAGACCGGGTTTGCCCGTCATTATCAAAAAAGGACCATTCATTTGGGGCTCCTTCCAATGCGAAAGTAGGAGCATCGGGGCTACTAACTTCTACAAGGCCAATATCATAGCGAATCTCCTGATCCCTTAATCTAAAGCCAACTTCCATCATCACATCCCATTTATATACTTCTCCATCTTCTTCCAAGGCGATCCCCTGTGGTACAAACATCCTGAATTCTATATACTCATTAGATACATCCCTAACAATTGCAGATTCATAATTATCTATGGTATATTTTGCCCATAAGATGATTGACTCATACAAATCTGAATCTGTTTTACCGGTATATTCACGAACCACAGATTGCGTAAAACCTTCTGGGGTAATTGAAAATTTATCGGCTGTATTGGTACTTTGCGAAACTGAAATAAATGGGATTAATATCATTAAACCTGCTAGTAAGCTCTTCATTTTTATTCTTTTTTGGGTTTTATTCAAGGTAAGAAAAAGCATAATGATCTATTTTAAAAAAATCTCAATAAATTTCTCTAAATCCCGAAATCAGGTTAAAGATTTGCTAATTATTCACATCTATCTTGATATACCTTCAGGAGTTGTTATTTTAAGACCAACAAAAAATTCCTCTATATGCAGTACAAAAAACTTGGAAATACAGATTTACAGACCGCTCCTATAGTCTTTGGAGGAAATGTTTTCGGCTGGACTTTAAATGAAAAGAAATCTTTTAAAATGCTGGACGAACTTTTTGAAAAAGGATTTACAACTATAGATACAGCAGATGTTTATTCCCGCTGGGCAGAAGGAAATAAAGGAGGGGAATCTGAGCGGATAATTGGGAAATGGATGAAGGAACGCGGCGTTCGGGATAAAATCAATCTGGCTACAAAAGTTGGATCCAGCATGCAGCAGGGCGGAGACAAAGATATCTCACGCTCCCACATTTTGAAAGCCTCAGAAGATTCTTTAAAACGGCTGCAGACAGATTATATAGATTTATACTACACGCATTGGGATGATAACAAAACTCCTGTAGAAGAAACGCTGGAGACTTATCAGCAATTGATAAATGAAGGAAAAGTAAGATATATAGGAGCTTCCAATTTGTCTCCGGAAAGATTACAGACTTCTTTGGATGCTGCAAAACGAAGTAGTTTACCAAAGTATGAAGTTTTTCAACCGGAATATTCCCTTGTCGAAAGGGCAAAATTTGAAGGGAAAATCCGGGACATTTGTCAGCAGAATAATCTTTCAGTATTAAGCTATTTTTCACTGGCAAGTGGTTTTCTCACCGGAAAATACCAGGATAAAGAGGATATCCATGGGAAAGAACGGGCAATGTTCCTAAAAGATTATTTTAGCGACCGGGGCAAGAATATTTTAAAAGCGATTCATGATGTTTCTAATGAATACATGGTTTCTGAAGCTGCCATAGCACTTGCATGGCTCATGCAAAGACCGGGTATCACTGCTCCTATCGCCAGCGCAACCAAGAAATCCCACCTGAAATCATTTTTCCAGGCAATTGATATTGATTTATCCAAAGAACACATGCAACAACTTAATGAGGCCAGCGCGTATTAAGTTTATAATATGGAGATGAAAATTAAACCCAAGGCTTAAAATGGCAATTTTCGATCTCTATTTCTTATTTGTTCCCGGTTCTCTTGCAGCGTAGCGGTCTTGTCTCCTGTTTCTGTTCGTTGTCTGTTAAAAATAAATTAGATGCTCAAAATGCCATTTAATATCTTTTCACTTTCTTAATTGCTTACTGTATATTGTTAGCAGATAAGATTTCCAGCAACTCTTTAGCGTTTACCTTTTGTTGGTCTCCGGATTTCATGTTTTTCAGTGTAAATTTTTCCTGAACCATCTCTTCTTCTCCAGCCAACACCACAAACGGAATATCACGCTTATTAGCGTGGTTCATCTGCTTCTTCATTTTAGCCGAATCTGGAAAAAGCTCTGCAGTCACATCTTCTTCCCTTAGCCTTCGTACTGCCTTAAGAGCGTAAAGGGCTTCTTTGTCTCCGAAATTGATAAAAAGCACCCTTGTATTTTCGGTAACAGCCGGAGGGAACAAATCGAGTTCTTCCAGGACCAGAAAAATCCGGTCCAGACCAAAGGAGATTCCAACACCGCTCATGTTTTTAAGACCGAAGATTCCAGTAAGGTCATCATAACGGCCGCCACCGCCAATAGATCCCATTTTTACCTCCTGTGGTGCGGCAACTTCAAAAATCGCCCCAGTGTAATAATTGAGTCCGCGGGCGAGTGTTACATCAAGGTCGATAATTGCCGTTTTAAGGGGCATGCTTAAAATGGCATTTTGAATGAATTCAAGTTCTGCAATTCCGGCTTTTCCGGTTTCTGAAGTAGCCAGAATCTGCTTTAAAACATCAATTTTTTCTAAGAAATCCCCTTTTAATCCGAAAATTGGCTGAATTTTCTCCAAAGCAGCTTCAGAAATGCCCTTTTCAAGCATTTCTTTCTTCACGCCTTCCTCCCCGATCTTATCCAGCTTGTCCAAAGCGACTGTAAAATCGATTAATTTGTCTTTTTCACCAATAACTTCAGCAAAACCAGATAAAATTTTACGATTGTTGATTTTTATGGTCACCCCTTTCAGGTTAAGTGCAGTAAAAACAGCATCATAAAGCTGAACAAATTCGACTTCCTGCCACAAACTGTCACTTCCAACCACATCTGCATCACATTGAAAAAACTCTCTAAATCTTCCTTTTTGTGGCCTGTCTGCTCTCCAAACCGGCTGAATTTGATACCGCTTAAACGGAAATTCTATTTCATTTTGATGCTGTACAACATAACGCGCAAAAGGTACGGTAAGATCATAGCGCAGGGCTTTTTCACTAATTGAAGAAGTGATTTTGAGACTATCCTTCTCAGTATAAGCCTTTGCATCCGCCTTCCGGAGAAAATCCCCGGAATTGAGAATTTTAAAAATCAGCCTGTCCCCTTCTTCTCCGTATTTACCCATAAGCGTATCAGAATTTTCAAAACTCGGCGTTTCTATAGGCTGAAATCCAAATTTTTTAAACTGATGTTGAATATTTTCGATGATATAATTCCGCTTTGCCACCTCTGCCGGTGAAAAATCTCTTGTGCCTTTTGGGATAGAAGGTTTTTGTGCCATAAATTCTAATTAACGGCTCATGCCGCTGTTTTAATTTGATTATCTTAGACCACTGCATCAGTCTAACGGGGTGCAAATATCTTAATTTTTGAACGAACCTGAACAAATTTAAAATTTTAAGTAACAATACCAGTTTTCCAGAGTCTAACCTTTGAGTACGAAATAATTTTCCATGTTTTCATTACTAAAAGAAAATATACGCATTGCCATAACTTCTATTAGAAGTCAATCCCTTAGAACAATTCTTACGGTACTTATCATTGCTATAGGTATCACTGCGCTGGTTGGAATTTTGAGCGCTGTTGCGGCTTTAGAGAACACTATCGGGAATAATTTTGCTTCTATGGGAGCGAACACTTTTAATATACAACGTTATGATGTCACATTTCAAAGAAGTGGTGGCGGTGAGAGGCAAAAGGTGAATCCTGTGGTTACCTATCAGGAAGTAAAAAAATTCGAAGAGAATTTTATATATCCCTTTTCGCAAACGGCAGTTTCATTTACCGGAACAAGTGCTGCGGAAGTAAAATATCAAAATGATAAAACAGATCCTGAAGTGGCTGTTTTGGGAGCAAATGAAAATTATCTCTCCAACTCCGGACTAGAAATTGAAGAAGGTCGGGATTTTAATGTTTTTGACCTTCAGAACAATAATAACGTTGCCATAATAGGTGCCGACTTTAAAGATGGTTTGTTCAAGGGGCAAAATCCGGTGGATAAAACCATTAGCATACGCGGAGCAAAATTCAGAGTAATTGGAGTACTGGAATCCAAGGGTTCAACTTTTGGAAACAATCAGGATTTACGGGTAATAATTCCAATTCAACAGGCGCGTTCGCTCTTTACACAACCAAATATCAACTATAATGTAAGCGTAAAGGTCGATAATAAAGAATATCTGGAAGGAGCACAGAGTGAAGCAATTATCACCTTCAGAAATATAAGAAAACTGAATCCGGTAGAAGAAAATAACTTCGGAATCCAGCGTAGTGATGACCTTATTAATCGCATTCTTTCTATAACTGAATATCTTAATTATGCTGCCTGGGTAATCTCCATTATTACGATTTTTGGTTCTTCTATAGCTCTAATGAATATCATGCTGGTTTCTGTAACCGAAAGGACACGTGAAATTGGAGTACGGAAAGCACTTGGAGCAAAAAAAGGTACGATTGCAGGTCAATTTTTTATTGAAACGCTATTAATCGGGCAGCTGGGAGGAATACTAGGAATCTTACTCGGAATCCTGATTGGCTACGGAGTTGCAAAATTTGCTGAATTTGACTTCGCGACGCCGTGGGTTGCAATCATCTGGGCCACCGCTATAACTATATTTGTAGCCATTCTCGCAGGAAGTTTTCCTGCTATAAAAGCTGCAAAACAAGATCCTATTGAATCGTTGAGATACGAATAAAGAAATTGATAATTGTTAATTGTCAATTGAAGATTACTCCTGCACTACTTCCTGCAAGTACTTATAAAGGTCTCCTTTGGTGATGTTGGCTCCCTGGCGGATTAATGCAAAAATATCTTTATTCCTGTCATCACTTATGGCTTTAGTAGAAGTATAAATAGTAACATTATCGTCCATTAGATTATTTCTTAACCAATTATAGCCGGTTTTAGAAGTTATATCAATTTCCTGGCTATCTACTTTAATAGCAATAAGATTAATAGTAGCTGCAGTAATATTAAAGAGGAACATCTGGTTGGGAGAAAAGTGCTCCAGATATTCTACTTTGTTTAAAACACCTTCCCAGATAAGGTCACTAAAAAGATCAAGTTCCTTTTCGGCAACTTCGGGTTTATTTGCTTTTATATCCTCCCACTCTTCTGCAGTAATAGATTGCGTGGCCAGAAAGTTGATAAACTCCTGATGCATTTCTTCAAATTGTTCTTTTGTGAGTCTGCTATACTTCATAATGAAATTCCTGAAAAAAGAAAAGCCTACTCAATAAATGAGCAGGCTTAAAATTATAGTAAAATAAATTAAGCTTCACCTACCACGTCAAAAGTAAAGTTTGAAATTACTTCACGGTGAAAACGCAAAGTAGCTTCGTACTGTCCCAAACGCTTGATGTTTCCACCTGCGATGCTAATATATTTTCTATCAATTGTTACCCCTTCCTTAGAAAGAGCTTCAGCTAAATCTGCATCTGTAATAGATCCAAACAATTTATCTCCAGCTCCTGATTTTGCAGTAAGCTTGATCTCGATATTGTTAAGTTTTTCAGCCTGAGTTTTAGCTTCATCAATATTCTTCTGTTCCTTATATGCACGTTGCTTAAGAGTCTCTGCCAATACCTTTCTGGTTGACGGAGTTGCAAGTTCAGCATATCCCTGAGGAATTAGGTAATTTCTGCCGTAACCGTTTTTCACGTTTACAACATCATCTTTAAACCCTAATTTATCTACGTCTTTCTTTAGTATTAATTCCATAATTGCCTCTTTTTATTTTAATAAATCACCAACATATGGCATTAACGCTAAATGACGAGCTCGTTTTACCGCAACAGCCACTTTTCTCTGGTACTTTAGAGAGGTACCTGTTAATCGACGTGGTAACAATTTACCCTGGTCGTTTACCAATCCCATAAGAAAATCTGGATCTTTATAGTCGATATATTTAATACCAGACCTTTTAAATCTACAATATTTCTTTGCTTTGGTAGTCTCTATATTAAGAGGAGTAAGATATCTAATCTCTCCGTCTTTCTTTCCTTTTGCTTGTTGTTCAATAGATGTAGCCATACTTACGCTTTTTCCTGGATTCGTGATCTTCTTTTATCTGCCCAAGCTGCAGCATGCTTATCCAACCTCACAGTTAAATAACGCATCATACGCTCGTCTCTTCTAAATGCCAACTCAAGAGGTTCAATAGTCTCTCCCGGAGCTTCATAATCAAATAGGTGGTAAAAACCACTTTTTTTGTGTTGGATTGCATAAGCTAATTTTTTTAGCCCCCAATCTTCTTTGGCTATCATCTTGGCACCTTTAGAAACAAGAAATTCTTCATATTTCTTAACTGTTTCCTTTATCTGATCATCAGATAAAACGGGATTCAAGATGAAAACAGTTTCATAACGATTCATAAATATTTGTTTTAATTAAATTGGCTGCAAAAATAGAACTATTTTTTATATTTACAAAGCCTTATATTAAGGATAAAACACAGTTTTTAACGGTGAAAATTAAGTTTGTTTTGTATATAACAAATTTAATGTTTAATATTGTTTATGCCTAACCTATCCTTAAAAGCGTGGAAGAAATACTACTCAAATGTGCAGTTGTAGATGATTCGAGTTTACAGCGGCTATCCATTGTAAAACTTATAAAAGATCATCCTAATCTTAAGCTGGTGGCGGAATACAACAACGCCATAGAGACTAAGAACGGACTGCTTGACAATGAAACCGACCTGATCTTCCTGGATATTGAGATGCCGATCCTTTCGGGATTTGAACTTCTGGACGACCTTCCTAACAAACCACAAATTATATTTGTTACAGGAAAAACAAAGTATGCATTTAAAGCTTTTGATTATGACGCGGTTGATTATATTCACAAACCTGTTAATAAGGAGCGCTTTAATAATGCAGTGAATAAAGCTATTAACCTTTTCAAACTTAAACACCAAAACGCAGCACCAGAAGATGAAGATTTTATTTTTGTGAAAAGCAATCTAAAAAATCGTAAAGTTTATCTGAATAGGCTTAAATATATCCAGGCCCTTGGTGATTATGTGAAATTTATAACCGAAAAAGATAATTTTGTTGTGCTGGCCACGATGAAGTCTTTTGAAAAACAGCTACCAAGCGACCGATTTTTGCGTATCCATAAATCCTATATTGTAAATCTTGAAAAAATCGAAAGGTACAATAGCAAGAATATAGAAATAGACAAACAGAAATTACCACTTAGCAGGCACAAGAAAAATAATCTTGTAGAAGCTTTAAGCGCTATCCAGTAATATAAAAACAGGACCTCCCTACAGGTTCTTCTTTATAATCAACTTCTATCCTCTTTTACCAGGTTTACTCCTCACATTATAAGAATTCCCCACTAAACAGGATCTACATTTATCACCACTTTTACACTCCTGAAAGCTCCAATAGCTTTAAAACTGCTCATGATTTTATGCACAACCGTTTTTGTCTTTCCAAGGGATTGCTGTTGTGGAATCTTTAGTAAAATATTTTTGTAATATTCATTACGGATTCTCGCTACCGGTGGAAATTCTGGCCCCAGAACATATTGATCAAAAACGTTGCTCAAAGATTTTGCCAGCCAGTCACCAGCATCATTTGTTTTAAAATAATCCCTGCTCTTTAATGTAAAGCGTATAAGCCGGAAAAACGGCGGATATTTATAATTGTACCGCTCTTCCAGCTGATCCTTGTACATCCCTGCATAGTCATTGGTTGAAACCTGCTGAATTATCTGGTGATATGGATTAAAACTCTGGATTAAAACTTTACCCCTCTTCTTTGTTCTTCCCGCTCTTCCTGCCACCTGCAACATTAGCTGGAAGCTTCGTTCGTGAGCACGAAAATCAGGGAAATTCAACAGGTTATCTGCATTCATAATTCCTACAAGACTTACATGCCTGAAGTCCAATCCCTTCGTAAGCATTTGTGTTCCCACCAGAATATCAATTTCCTGTTGCTCAAACGCGTTGATAATTTTTTCGTAGCCATATTTCCCACGGGTAGAATCCTGATCCATTCTCCCGATTTTATGATCAGGAAATAAAGATTTCAATTCCGTTTCTATTTGTTCCGTTCCAAATCCTTTAGTAGAAATGTCGCTGCTGTCACAGGCCATACATTTTTTCTGCATAGCAATGTGATAGCCGCAATAGTGGCACCTAAGCTGGTTATTGTGACTATGATACGTTAAACTAACATCACAATTAGGACATTGTGGGGAATGTCCGCAGGTATTACACTCCAGAATGGGTGAAAATCCGCGCCTATTCTGGAAGAGGATAACCTGTTCTTCTTCTTTTAGTACTGTTTTTATTTCTTCCAGAAGCCGGTCAGAAAAATGGCCGGTCATTAATTTCTTCTTGTGTTTCGTTTTAATATCAACAATCTCAATTTCGGGAAGGAGCACATCTCCATACCGGCGATTAAGTTCCACGAGACCATATTTGTGATGCTGCGCATTAAAATAAGACTCTAAGGAAGGAGTTGCAGATCCCAGAATAATATTAGCTTTAAAAAGGTTTGCCAAAACCACGGCAGCATCACGGGCATGATATCTTGGTGCGGGATCAAATTGCTTAAATGTTCCTTCGTGTTCCTCGTCTACCACAATTAGCCCCAGGTCTGAAAACGGAAGAAAAATAGCAGACCTTGCTCCTATTACTATTTGTCCTTTATTATCATTGGCCAAAACATGCCTGTATATCTCTACACGTTCATTCATGGAATACTTACTATGATAAACAAGTACCTTTTCCCCAAAATAGCTCTGCAGCCGCTGAATGAGTTGAGTGGTAAGTGCGATTTCAGGAAGCAGATATAAAGCCTGCTTTCCTTCTTTTATTACTTCCTGAATTAAGCGGATGTAAATTTCTGTTTTTCCTGAAGATGTAATTCCATGAAGAAGACAAACCTCATCATTTTGAAAATTTTCCTTTACTTCCCGAAAAGCTTTCTCCTGGTATTCATTAAAAACAAGCTCTGAATTTTTAGCCTCTCCTGAAAAAATATTTCTATCTGTTTCCAAAAAGTACTCTTCCATAAAACCTTTGTTTATCAAACTCTTTAGAACTGTTGCTGAAGAATTGCTTTTTTGAATTAAATGCTTCACTTTAACAGGTTTCGAGCTATGAGCTTTCAAACTGAAATAATTAAGCACAATTTCCCTTTGCTTTGGCGCTCTCTCCAGTTCATCTAATAGCTTGTGCATTGCCTCCTCTCCCGCATGGGCTGCAGCCAGGCGCACAAACCTTACTTTCTTTGGCTTGTATTGCTCATAAACTTCCTGGTTTAAGGCTACTATTCCTTTTTCCACAAGTCTGTTAATAACCGGTAGTGCATTCTTTCTGTCCAGTAGCTGTGTGACTTCCTGAATCTTCAGAGAAGATTGTCTCTGCAGTGCTTCCACTACAAGATATTCATCATCATCCAAATCTTCCGTTTCGGTTTCCACAGAGGCAATTAATTTCACTATACTTTCACTCTCCAGTAAAAAAGCTCCCGGAAGTGCAGCACGTAAAACATCTCCTTCTGCACACATATAATAAGAAGCTATCCATTTCCAGAATTTTAATTGATGTCCTGTAATTAGCGCTGTCTTATCAAGAATTTGATGTATGGGTTTTGCTTCATAAATCTCAGGCGGATTTTGATGAATATCAGCCACTATTCCTGAATAGACTTTAGATTTCCCAAAAGGAACAGTAACCCGCATCCCCTTTTTTAGATATTCGGCTTCTTGTGGATCAACCGAATATGTAAAACGCTTACCAAGTGGGAGGGGCAAAATAACATCTATAAAAAACGACATGGACGAAATTTGTTATTCTTGTTTTATCTCCTGACTGTAAAAATAAAAAACCATTCCTGTTAAAGAATGGTTTAATATCTATATTTATGAAAGATAGCTATTTCAGTCTCTCCCAGACTTTCGTCTTGTAGAAAAAAGCTATATATCCACGAACATAAAGTTTATCCGGATTTTCCGGATCCAACCATATTTTACATTTATATTCCTTTCCTGATTCAGGATCTATTATAACTCCATCTTCATAACCGTCACCTTCCTTTTCCAGCCCTCTCATTATCACCAGTCCCTCCAACGGCTCATTATGAAGATCTCCTTCACACGCAGTACATTTTCTATCTCTATCTTCTTCCTTCATTATCTTCTCTATCCTTCCGAAGATCTGGTTATCCTGTTCATAAACTTCTATAATAGAATTTACTTTTCCTTCATCATTACGATTCTCCCATTTATCCAAAACTGTCTGAGCCAAAATCAGGTTAAACGAAGAAAAACCCATAAAAAAAAGAATAGATAAAAACGTTTTGATATTTGTCATTGTTCTTATGTGAAGAAATTATTATTTACCTAGCATAGCATCCTTTAAATCACCATCAGCAGGATCGTTCGCGAGCCAAATACCAAAAAGGGCTTTTTTAAATTCCATTCCTTCAATTTGTCCTTTCATTTGGCCATTTTTAATTAAAACCACTCCTTTTCCCGGCGCATGTATAATATCAAAAACGTCCCCTTTTTTAATCTCTTCCTGCAGAAATCCAATCACCTCTTTAATTTCGGAAGCAATGGGAGCTGTATTTCCATTGGTTGACTTTTCAAATCCTTCTTTAATTGCATCTATCATCTTCTCACTGCTCACCATCTTGGATACAATGTTTAACTTAATAGCCATAGGTTCACTAGCAGCCACAATTTTATTGGCATCAGCAGATTTTGCCTTTAAATACAACCCGGCGGCATATAAATCTATCCAAAACTTTTCTCTCATTCCTGCTCCATTGAGCACAAGGGTATGATCTTCAAAAGTGAATGTATTTGGTAAAGTAGCATCTCCTACAGTGGTTTGGGCAGATCCTAAATTAATGCTGCATATGACAAGCATCAGAAACATAAGTTTTTTCATGATTTTTTGATTTTTTATTACTTATAAAGTTATCATTTTTTCCTCTTCATTTTTATTAATGATGCATTTAATTCGAATCCTAATAATAATATGTTAGAATTCAGCCAGATATATACCATTAAAATTAAAAGTGCGCCAATTGATCCATATAATTCGTTATAAGAGGAAAAATTTTCTATATACAATCCGAAAACAAAAGTTGTAATCATAATAAGTACAGTGGTAAAGATTGCTCCTATAGAAAAAAATCTTGCTTGCCTTGCTTCTTTAGTTCCAAAGTAATAAAGAGTTGCCACGGCTACATATATCAAAAGGACAAAAGCTGTGTATTTTACAAAACCTGCCCCTTGTCCATTTCTTTCAACAAGGCCAAAACTATAAAGATCATCAACAGCGTAAGTAAGGTAAACCGTTAGTATAATTGTAATAAACAACAACAGTGCCATGATGAAAGACACTCCTATGGCAACAAAGTATTGTCGTACTATAGACCTATTTCGTTTTGTATGATAAGAAAATTCAAAACTGGTAAAAATAGCATTTATTCCATTTGTCATAAGGAAAATGGAAAGAATAAAAGAAATTGATAATAGTCCACCTCTTTGATTATCAGCAATGTCATATAAAATTTGGTCAAAGTAATCTACCGTATTTGGAGGTAGTAAATCGAGCATAAATGTTAGAAACTGGAGTTGAAAATCATCAATAAAATTGATATAGGGAACCAGGTTGAGGATAAAAAGTAAGAAAGGAAAAAGAGCCATAAAAAAACTAAAAGCAATGGCACTGGCTCTGGTAGAAAATGTTCCTTTAATTATTCCTCCAGAATAAATAATCCACAAATTATAGAGCGTCAAACCTTCGGAACCCGGGATTTGTATTTTCCTGGATTTTCTCTCTCCCCAATTGGAAAGATCTTTCAATTTAGAGTTAAACGCTTCTTTTAAAGCCATGCTTTTATATAGCTTTTAAGCTAAGATCCATATTATGGACAGAGTGTGTAAGCGATCCACTGGAGATATAATCCACACCACAATCGGCATATTTAGGGGCGGTTTCTAGGGTAATTCCACCACTGGATTCTGTAAGACATCTACCATTAATAAGCTTAATAGCTTTTCTTGTATCTTCGTAATTAAAATTATCAATTAAAATCCTGTAAACACCTTCAGACCGTAATATTTCTTTTATCTCATCCAAATTACGGGCTTCTACTATAATTTTAAGATCTAAATCCTTTTCTTTCAGGTATTTTTTTGTCTTGTCAATTGCTTTTGTAATTCCTCCAGCAAAGTCTATATGATTATCTTTGAGCATAATCATATCATAAAGGGCAAAACGATGATTTTCACCTCCTCCAATTTTTACTGCCCATTTTTCCAGTGCACGAATTCCCGGGGTTGTTTTACGGGTATCCAGAATTTGGGTACTGGTACCTTTAAGCCTCTCTACAAATTCTGCAGTTTTCGTCGCAATCGCACTCATGCGCTGCATACCGTTTAGCACCAAACGTTCTGCCTTTAAGATAGAACGGGAATGACCTTCAACATAAAACACAACATCACCTCTTTTCACTCTTTCGCCATCCTTGATCTGAATATCCAGAGTAAGCTCAGGATCTACAGAATAACAAACTCTCCTGGCAAATTCCACACCGGCAATAACCCCTTGCTCCTTGACCAGTAATTTTGCTTTTCCGGTTGCACTTTCAGGAATACAGGCAAGGGAACTGTGATCGCCATCTCCAACATCTTCTCGTATTGCATTGGTAATAATTAGATCAATTTCTTTTTCAAATTGTGCGGCTGAGATCATTTTCAATACTTATTTTTGTAAATGTAGCAAAGTCTGCGCTAAATCTACAGGATGACTATAAAATTACTTTGTATAGGAAAGACAGATAATAAGCAGCTTCAACAACTAATTGATATTTATCTGAAGCGGCTTCAGTTTTACAATAAATTTGAATTAGAAATAATTCCTGACCTGAAAAAAGCTAAGAATTTAGATGAGAATCAGCAGAAATTAAAGGAAGGAGAACTAATTCTGTCAAAACTTCAAAATTCTGATTTTCTCGTGTTGCTGGACGAAAATGGAAAGCAATTTTCTTCGGAAAGTTTTTCGGAATATATTCAGAAAAGGTTAAACAGCGGATTAAAACAGCTCATCTTTGTTATAGGTGGCCCATATGGTTTTTCTGAAGATGTTTACCAAAGAGCCAATGCTAAGATATCCCTGTCTAAAATGACTTTTTCGCACCAAATGGTCCGACTTTTTTTTACAGAACAGGTATATCGTGCTTTTACTATTCTTAAAAATGAACCTTATCATCACAAATAATAAATATGAAACTAGTTTTTGCCACACATAACCAGAACAAATTAAAGGAAATAAAAGCCTTACTACCTGAGAGCATAGAACTGCTTTCGCTTAATGATATTAATTGTGTAGAGGATATTCCTGAAACTGCCGATACCATAGAAGGTAATGCTTTACTTAAAGCAGAATATGTAAAAGAAAATTACGGCTACGACTGCTTTGCAGATGATACAGGCATTGAGGTAGAGGCTCTTGAGGGAAAACCTGGAGTTTTTTCTGCCCGTTATGCGGGAGAAGAAAAAAATGATGAAGCTAATATTCAGAAATTACTAACCAATTTAAAGGAGAAGAAAAACAGGCGCGCACAATTTAAAACCGTTATCGCGCTATGTTTAGAGGATAACAAGGATATTTTTACCGGAATTTGTAAAGGAAGGGTTCTGGAGGAGAAACGAGGTACTAATGGTTTTGGATATGATCCTGTTTTTAAGCCTGAAGGTGAAGAACTTAGCTTCGCCGAAATGGCAATGGGTAAAAAAGCGGCCATAAGCCACCGCGGAAAAGCATTTAAAAAGCTTATTTCATTCTTAAAGGAATAAGGAAAAAAAGATAATGCTCAAAGCTGCAAACTATTACGTACCTTTGCAACTTATTTTAAAGATATACATGAATAAATTCGAACAATTAGGTTTAAATCCCTCTATTTTAAAAGCTGTTGAAGATATGGGCTTTGAAAGTCCAAGTGAAGTACAAGAAAAAGCTATACCAATTTTACTGCAGGACGACACAGATATGGTCGCCCTGGCTCAAACAGGAACGGGAAAAACAGCGGCCTTTGGTTTTCCGCTAATTCAAAAGATCAACGCAGATGCGAGGCATACCCAGGCGCTAATACTTTCGCCTACACGTGAGCTATGCCTGCAGATCACCAATGAAATCAAGAACTACTCCAAATACGAAAAATCCATAAATCCTGTAGCTATTTATGGTGGTGCCAGCATTACAGACCAGGCAAGACAAATTGAACGTGGTGCCCAGATTATTGTAGCGACGCCAGGAAGAATGCAGGATATGATCAACAGAAAACTTGTTGATATTTCCAGAATAGAATACTGTGTTCTTGATGAGGCTGATGAAATGCTTAACATGGGCTTCTTTGAAGACATTACTGCAATTTTATCCCATACTCCAAAAGAAAAGAACACGTGGTTATTTTCGGCAACAATGCCTAAAGAAGTAGCTACAATTGCCAAAAAATTTATGCGTTCTCCTGTAGAAATTACAGTCGGAACAAAAAACATGGGAGCTACTAACGTTTCCCACGAATATTATTTGATTAATTCCCGTGACAGGTATGCAGCCTTAAAACGTCTTGCAGATGCCAATCCGGATATTTTTTCAGTTATTTTTTGCCGTACCAAAAGAGATACCCAAAAAGTAGCAGAAAGGTTAATTGAAGATGGATACAGTGCTGCTGCACTACATGGGGATTTAAGCCAGAACCAGAGAGACCTGGTAATGAAGAGCTTTAGAAGCAGGCAAATCCAGATGCTCGTTGCTACAGATGTTGCCGCGAGAGGAATTGATGTTGATGATATTACGCACGTAATCAATTACCAGTTACCAGACGAAATTGAAACTTATACCCACAGGAGCGGTAGAACCGGAAGAGCGGGAAAGAGTGGTGTTTCTATGGTTATAATTTCTAAAAGTGAACTTAGAAAAATAAAAAGCATTGAACGGATTATTGGCCAGTCCTTTGAGCAGAAAGATATTCCTGACGGAATGGAAATTTGTCGTGTTCAGCTTTTTCATCTTGCCAATGATATTAAGGACACTAAAATAAATCCGGAAATAGAACCTTACTTACCGAGTATTACTGAAGTTCTTCAGGATTTTTCCAAGGAAGAACTTATCAAAAAAGTTTTTTCGGTTGAGTTTACCAGATTCTTTAACTACTACAAAAATGCTCCGGATTTAAGTTCCAAAAATGCAGGAGGCGTAGCTTCTTCGGATACTAATTCCACACGTTATTTTATTAATGTAGGCTCTAAAGACGATTTTGACTGGATGAGTCTTAAAGACTTTTTAAAGGCTACTTTAGACCTTGGAAGGGATGATGTTTATAAAGTAGACGTGAAAGAAAGTTTCTCTTTCTTTAATACCGATGCTGCACATACAGATAAGGTACTGGAAACATTTAGCGAGTTTAAACATGACGGAAGACATGTTAATGTTGAAGTAACCAAAGACTCCGGAAAAGGAAATCGCGGTGGCGGTGGAAGCGGAGGTGGAAAAAGAAATTTTTCTGATAAAAAGCGATCTTTTAAATCAAATTCAGACGGAGGTTCACGTAGAAGATCCGGTGGAGATTCTGATTCTAAAGGAAGAAGCAGGGGGAAAAAAACGGGAAGTCGGAATAAGAATATTGAAAGCTCTATAAAAAGAAGACGTTCTAAGAACTAAATTCAGAAAAAGGAATTTCTGGCATTGTTTTTTATAGGTATTTTATATTTTAGGCCCCAATCGTTATGAAAAAGAACTTCCTACTCTTAATCCTATTATTTATTGGCTATTGCGGTTTTTCGCAGGATATAGTTAACGGGGTGGTAATGAATGCCGCCGATGACAGACCCATCGAAAGGGTTCATATTGTGAACCTTAATCAGGTAAAAGGAACTATAAGCAATGAGGAAGGAGAATTTGAATTACAGGCTACTGTTAATGACACATTATACTTTTCGTATCTGGGATTCAGGTCAATTAAGGTAAGGGTTACAAATGACTGGCTTAAATACGGCAATGTAAAAGTAAAGATGACCGAACTGGGGATTGCTTTGGAAGAAGTGGTTCTTAGTCCGGTTACACTTACTGGTTATTTAGAGATTGATGCCAAAAACATCCCGATTTACGAAAATTACAGATATAGCATTTCCGGTTTAAATACAGGATATGAAGGAGGTGATAATTCTCCCAACGCGGTTTCGCGGGTTTTGGGATCTATCTTTAATCCTGCCGATGTACTTCATAATATTTTTGGCCAGCGGCCAAAGCAGATGCGTAAATTGAGGCAGATGAAGGAAGAACAGGAAATAAGACAGCTTCTTCAGAATAAGTACGACCGGGAAACCCTTACTGCGCTTCTTCAGGTTGAAAAAGCTGAAATTAATGAAATCCTCCTAAGATGTAATTATTCTAAAGATTTTATGAAAACAGCCAATGATCTGCAAATTTTGGATGCCATAAGCGGCTGTTATGAGGAATTTAAGGTTCTTCAAAAAAGGTAATTTTTATTCTTCCAGCATCTTTTTAAGGTTCTTTAGACCTCTTTCAATATTTTTTGCGAGTAACCGCTCCACACCATAAAACAAGCTTATGATTGTAAGTGGAAAGGGAATGTGACCTTTTACACCCCAAACCATTTTTGTTTTTTCATGTTCTATTTCTTTTACTCCAATGTAGGTAAGCGCATTTAATTTAAAAGGCTTGATAAAAAGGATCTTTGTTTCCAGTACTTTGCCCTGTCTTACCTTTACAATTCTTTGGATTCCCTCCCCAACTTTTCTATTACCTTTCCAATAAAAAGAAGCTTCAGGTTTACCATCCGTTCCTTTATATTTTAAAATTGCGTCAGGATCTCTTTGAAACCATGGCATCCATAATGGTTGTTTCCTTAATTGCCTCACAAAACCATAAACTTCTTCCTTGGGCCTGTTAATTACAATGGTTCGGCTTAAATCGTATTCCTTTTTTGCCCATGCGTGCAAAAAAGCAAAGAAGGTTATAATAGCAATTATTATGTAAAAGAATAGGGTCATTTAAAGTCCTAATAAAATTTGAAAAGTTAAAAAATAAATTACAATCTCAGAAAGTCTTCTTTTAATTTGTCAGCATTCTTCAGGCTTTTTTCTGCCCATGCTAAATGTAGAACAAATTTCTCCTTCTCGCTAAGCTGCCAGTTATAAGAACTTACTTTAAGCCGGTAAACCAATGACTGCAAAATAATGGCTGCGGAAACAGAAATATTAAGGCTTTCAGTAAACCCATACATCGGGATCTTAAGAACGGCATCTGCATTTTCAACAAATTCCGGCGTTAATCCGTGTTTTTCTGTTCCGAAGAAAATGGCTGCGGGAGAGGATATATCAAAATCCTGAAGTAGATCTGCATCTCCATGAGGACTAGTGGCAACAATTCTATATCCTTTTTTACGCAAATGAGCAAGACAGTTTCCTGTAGAATTATATCTGTTTACACTTACCCATTTTTGCGCACCCATAGCAATTTCCTTATCTATCCTTCTCGGGTTCTTTTCTTCAATAACATGGATATTCTGCAGTCCAAAAACATCACAACTTCTAAGGACCGCACTGGTATTATGTAGTTGATACACATCCTGTGTCGCAACAGTAAAATAATTTGTTCTTTCAGATAACACTTTCTCAAACAGCATTCTTCTTCTTGGAGTAAGAAAGCTTAGCAGGTAATTTAGTAGTTCTTGATTCATTGAGTATAAAAGTAAAAAATACATTTAAATGTTCACATCTTTGATAATATTAAATCTTTAAGTTTAAGACTGAGTTTTTTCAGAAGGATAATATTGAGTATCTTCTATTCCTTAACAGTAAAAAACTTAATGTCAACTTTATGAAAAACCTTGTAGTCCTATCCGGTGCAGGAATTAGTGCAGAAAGCGGAATAAATACCTTTCGGGATGCCAACGGACTTTGGGAAGGCCATGATGTTATGGAAGTAGCCTCTCCCTTGGGATGGCAAAATAATATGGAACTAGTGCTGGATTTTTACAACAAGCGCAGGAAGCAACTTTTGGAAGTTGAACCCAATGCTGCCCATCACGCCCTGGCCAAACTTCAGGATGATTTTAATATGGAAATAATTACGCAAAATGTTGATGACTTGCATGAGCGCGCAGGAAGTAAAAACGTAATACACCTCCACGGGGAATTGCTAAAGGTAAGAAGTACTTTTGACGATAATCTCGTGATGGATTGGAAAAAGGACCTTAAATTAGGCGATTTTTGTGAACATAACCACCAGCTAAGACCTCATGTAGTATGGTTTGGAGAAGCAGTTCCTATGCTTGAAAAAGCTGCAGAAATTTGCTCTAAAGCAGATTTAGTAATTATAATTGGAACTTCTATGCAGGTTTATCCTGCTGCAGGTTTAATAGATTTTGCTCCTGAAAATATTCCGATTTACTTTATTGATCCTAAACCCAGCATTTCCGGCTTTAAGAATCTAACCATTATTTCTGAAAAAGCTTCTACTGGTGTTCCTCAATTAGTAGAAGAGCTGATAAAAAAGAATGTATAGTTCTTGAAAAAATCACATTAGTTCATCTTCAAAAAATTATTGGAAGCCCTATCTTTACTCCTTTAATTTTAAACTATTACAATGACAGCGCTTACTGCAATTTCCCCTATAGACGGCAGGTACCATTCTAAAACCAAAGAACTTTCTACTTATTTTAGTGAAGAAGCCCTTATAAAGTACAGGGTGAAAGTTGAAGTTGAATATTTTATAGCTTTATGTGAGCTCCCACTTCCGCAGTTAAAGTCTGTCGATACTTCTGTATTCCCAAAGCTAAGAGCCTTGTATGAAGATTTTTCTACTGAAGATGCACAAGCCATAAAAGAAATAGAAAAAGTAACCAATCACGACGTAAAAGCAGTAGAGTATTTTCTTAAAGAAAAATTTGATAAACTGGGGCTACAGGACTCCAAAGAGTTTATACATTTTGGACTCACTTCTCAGGATATAAATAACACGGCTATTCCTTTAAGCATTAAGGATGCTATTGCTGCTACTTATATCCCGTGTGTTAGTGATGTTCAACAAAAACTTACGCAGTTATCGCAGGACTGGTCTTCTGTTCCATTACTGGCACGTACGCATGGTCAACCTGCCTCCCCTACCCGATTAGGAAAGGAAATTGAAGTTTTTATCACCCGACTGGAAGCACAACTGGACATGCTGAATTCTATCCCTCATGCTGCCAAGTTTGGCGGAGCTACAGGAAATTTTAATGCCCATAAAGTCGCTTATCCCGATATTGACTGGAAAGAATTTGGATCTGGATTCGTGAAGAATAAGCTCGGACTTTATCATTCTTTTCCAACTACTCAAATTGAGCACTACGATCATATGGCTGCGCTTTTTGATGCCTTAAAGCGTATAAATACAATCCTTTTAGATTTAGACCGTGATATCTGGACTTATGTCTCTATGGATTATTTTAAACAGAAAATTAAAAAAGGTGAGATTGGGTCTTCAGCCATGCCGCATAAGGTGAACCCGATAGATTTTGAAAACAGCGAGGGAAATCTCGGTATAGCCAATGCTATTTTTGAACATTTATCTGCGAAATTGCCGGTGAGCAGGTTACAGCGTGATTTAACCGATAGTACTGTCTTAAGGAATGTTGGCGTACCAATAGGTCACACTCTTATTGCATTTAAATCTACTTTAAAAGGTTTAAATAAATTATTGCTGAACGAGGAGAAGTTAAATGCCGATCTTGAAAACAATTGGGCTGTCGTGGCAGAAGCCCTACAAACTATTTTAAGAAGAGAAGGCTTTAAAAACCCTTACGAAGCGCTAAAAGGACTCACACGTACTAACGAAAGGATCAATAAAAAGAGTATAGTCGATTTTATTGAAACCTTGGATGTTTCTGAAAACATCAAAAAAGAAATGCAAAAAATAACCCCGCAGAATTACACAGGAATATAATGGAATTTTGACATGGCGAACACAGAAACAGAAATTTTATTTTTCTGTTTCTGTGTTCGTTTCATTTAGATAGTACAAATTGTTGTCTGAATACCTGTCCAAAAAATTCAAAAGTTTCTTTTGCTTTATTTATAGCTGAAGCTTTTTCTTCTTCAGTAAAACTTCTGGAATTAAGAAGCTTTTTAAATTCATTCCAGGATTTTAAGCTATCCCGTTTGCCATTAAAGAAGTAATGGTTCTCTATTGGAGCTAATTTATCGCATTTTTTTAAGTTCCGGGAGATTAGCATTCCCCCCATGGCAGAACCTTCTACAACATAAGCCGCTCCAAGTGCTTCTACTTCAGAATTACAGTAAAATTCATTGCCGGGAAAGGAAGGTATTTTGGCAGGAAGATCAAGCTGCTTCAGATCCTTTTCCAGTGCCTTATGCTTTTCTCCTTCATATCCTGAAATCTGCGCAGCAATTTCCTTTTCTGAAATAGCATATGCCACATAATTCTGATAAAGAAGATTCTTGTATTGATCTATAGAAATGCTGTGATCCATTATTCTACCGGCGGCATTTTCCTGTTCTATCTGCTCATGAAGCTCTGCAGTAGATTCCCTTAACTCACTCAGCATCTCTCTCTAGTTTAATCTGGTCTATATTTGTCCTTATCTTGGCTAGATAATTCTTTTGCTCCTCACTATCGGCTTCAAAATCATCCAGGTACCGGTAAATCTGGTTTACAGCTATTTTATTTTGCCTTATTTTCTCCCTTAAGTCTTCCTTTTCGACCATATTAAAAACCACCTGCTTAAACAGCGGCTTTAATTTCTCGCCCATTATCCTCATATTTTTTTTCAGGACAAAACCCGATGCTCCTGTAAGAATAGTATTAGCAGCCAACTCCTCATCATCAATAGTTCCTGTTACAAAAATAAAAGGAATCCCGG
Organism: Autumnicola patrickiae; assembly: GCF_031846525.1. Taxonomy (NCBI): domain Bacteria; kingdom Pseudomonadati; phylum Bacteroidota; class Flavobacteriia; order Flavobacteriales; family Flavobacteriaceae; genus Autumnicola; species Autumnicola patrickiae. The sequence continues at coordinate 119,151 of NZ_JAVRHM010000008.1, read as the reverse complement.
AATCAAAATCTTTTACAAGACGGAGCACATCCAAACCGGTAAAAGCTGGTAAATTATAATCTGAAAGAACTACATCTGGCACAAAATTGCGCAGGAGTCTGGATACCTCCTCAAGGTTATCAGTAACCATTATTTCAGGTTTTTCTACGATTTTCCTGATGTGATAACTAATTAGATCAGCATCAGTCTTAAAATCTTCAACCAGTAATATTCTTAAAACTGTTTTTATCATTGCGAGAAAATTCTGCTGAAAATAAGAAAAATTTCAGAATTATCAAGAATCAATTATTCCTCTTTTAAAGTAAAGAAAAAAGTAGTGCCTTCTCCTAAAGCTGTTTCTACCCAAATTTCTCCCTTATGCTTCTCCACCACCTTTTTTGCAATCGCCAGACCTACTCCAGAGCCTTGATATTTGTCTCCTGCAAGTCGGGTAAAGACTTCAAAGACCTTATCTCCATGTTTTTGATCGAACCCAATACCATTATCCTTTACAAAAAATACAGTTTCTAAATTATTTTTAAACGAACCTATTTCCAGGAGCGGCTTTTCTTTTCCAGAAGAATATTTGATGGCGTTATCAATAAGGTTATTCATTAATTGGGAAATCATTCTTTTATCTGCCTCGATATTTGGCAAATTTCGATCTACACTTATTTCTGCATTGGGAAAATGAATTTCCCGATTTTTCGAGAGTATGATTTCATCCACCAGCTCCTTTAATGAAAATTTGTTTTTCACAAGGCGTGCCTGTCCTACCTTGGAGTAAGAGAGAATATCTTCTATAAGTACATCCATCCTTTCCACAGATTTTAAAATAACATTTACTGCATTCTGGCCAAAATCATCAAGTTTTGGTGCGTAATCTTCAGAAAGGATTTGTGCGAAACCTTCTATTCCCCGCAATGGTCCCCTAAGGTCATGAGAAACGCTGTAACTGAAAGTTTTTAGTTCTTTATTTGCTTCAGAAAGGTTATGGTTTAATTCTTCAATTTTCACTTTTTGTCTCTTTACAAGAACATGGGTAATAGTATCCTGCAAAGCTATCGCCGCTTCAAAATCATATTTTTCCCAATTTACTGCCACACCAGAGACTTCTTGTGCCCAACGTTCAAAAGATTTCCGGGGGCTCAAATATTCAATTCCGTCCTTTACAATACCGTTCTTTTGCGGATTACCGCCCCAATTTACTGTACTGGAACTTTGTGGTCTAAACCACATTATAAATTCCTCCTTCACCTCTCCAATACGCACACTTAATAATCCGGAAGCTGTTTCTTTAAATTCTTCAGCGGGAGTATAGTGTTTAGAAAGGTGTTTGGTTTGAAAAAATCTCTCCTTTTTCTCACCTAAAAAATTAAGGATAAGCAAAATAATTTCTTCTTCCGCAGGTGTACTGCCTACAAGTCTCAATTTTCCGTTTGAGTAAACTGCACCGCCGCCACAATTAATAATATCTGTAAAGCGGGAATTATTAGCTGTTATTGCCTCTATAATATCAGAACCCGAATTCATAAATGAAAGCAATTCTTTTCTGACTTCTTCAGATTTGGCGATTTCGTTTAGAAAAATATTAGAGGTTTTAAGTGCCAGTTTATTAGAAAAAACCTGGGTGAGAAACTTACACGATTGCCTTTGATGATAATTAATAAACTTAGGACTGTAATGATGGCAAGCCAGCAGACCCCAAAGCTTTCCATTTAAAACAATAGCAGCAGTTAGGGAAGCACCTACTTCCATATTTCTTAAATATTCTATATGAATAGGTGAAACTCCCCGTAATTCGGATTTGGAAATATCCAGCGGCTGATTTGTAATTGGTGAAATTGCGGGATGAATTTCCGAAGCTTTATGCTTAACATCAGCAATTATCCTTACACCTTGTTTAAGAAAAATTTCCCTGGCCGGCTTTGGAATATCTGTAGCCGGGTAGTGTAACCCAAGCCAACTTTCCAGTTCCTGTTCCCGTACCTCTGCCACCACTTCTCCATTCCAGTCTTCATCAAACCGATACATCATCACGCGATCGTACTCATATAAATAATTAACCAGCGAAACAGCCTGCTGGCACATCTCTTCTATAGTTTGTGTCTCATCAATTTCGTTATTGATCTTTACCAGCTGATCCTGAAATACAACAGGATCTATGGAATTACCAAAAGGCTCTATATCCAGGACGAGATGAGCTCCGGACATATGCGGAATCATAAAATAACGAGAGCCATTTAGATGCAATTCCTCAGGAAGCAACGGTTTCTTCGCTAAAACATTTTTGTGTAGCGTTTCTATTTTTTCTGAACGTAGTATAAAAGAAAGTGGCTTTGATAATACATCCTGAAGCTTAAAGTTTAAAGTTTCTTCAATATTCCCACTACACTGGGTTATTGTAAAATCTAATTTGTTACAGACCAGGATTACTCCATGGGCCTGAGATTGTGGTATAATATGAATAGGTTCTCTGTCGCAATTTGTTATATTCACGTTCCCCGGCACATCTGGGTCTACAGCCATATATTATCTTCTTTTGATTTTGAAGTAGAAAGTGCTTCCTACACCAGGTTGTGAATCGAGCCAGAGTGTACCTTCATGCAGCAATACTATCTTTTCTACATGGGCAAGCCCTACACCTGTTCCTTCATATTTTTCTTCTGTAGGAATACGGTTAAAGATAGTGAAAATCCCCTTCTGATCTTCTTCAGAAATTCCTATACCGTTATCCATTACAGCAAAGACCCAATATTCACCTTCCTGATATGATGAAATCCTGATTTCTGGATCGCGGTCTTTTGCTTTATATTTTAAGGCATTGCTTAACAGATTCTGGAAAAGTAATCTCAATTCTACCTCATAAGCCTTTATTTTAGGTAAAGAACCAACGTGCACTTTTGCCCGTGTGTCCCGTATTCTCTTGCCTAAATCGTACTTTACAACTTCAATTACTTCTTTAGTATTAACAAGCGTCTTTTTTGTATTCCTTCCAATCCTGGAGTGATCCAGCAATGCTTTTATTTGATTTGCCAGCCTGTTTGAGGCCTCATCGATATAAGAAAGGTACTCCTTACCTTTATCATCAAGTTTTGAGGCGTAAATTTTTCCTAAGATATCACTACCAAATTTAATTGTAGAAAGAGGTTCCTGTAAATCGTGGGAACAAATGGATACGAATTGCTCAAGATCCCGATTTGCCCTTACCAAATCTGCTTTTTGCTCTTTGAGCTCTTCCTGTACACGTTTTAATTCAGAAATGTCCACACAGGTAAACCTATGGGTAACACCTTTTCCTTCACTATCAACTTCTACAGTAGCATTCATTATTATGGGGATAATCTGCCCAGACACAGTTACCATCTCCTGCTCTACATTTTTTAGCTCACCTTTCTTCCTGAATATTTTATTTAACCTCAAGGCTTCAACCTGATATTCGGTGTCATAAAGTTCAAAAAATGCTTTGCCTATTAAATCATCTTTGGAATTATATCCTAATTTCTCCACAGCTTCTGCATTGCACTGTACAACTTCTGAAGTATTTGGATCTATACTGAAGTGCATAACAGGATCTTCTTCATAAAATGATTTAAACCTTTTCTCACTGGCAATCAATTTCCCGCGTGATTTTTCCAGCATTTCTATGTCTATGAAAGTAATAACCACTCCGCTTATTCTTCCTTCTGTATTTCGATATGCCGAGATTCTCCTCAAATAAGGCTTACCCTCTTTGGAAATAATTTGCTTTTCAAGTGTTTTTCCACTTTGTAAAACTCTCTTGCAGCGTTCAAGAAGGTTTGCTTTACCTATATGCCCTACAAAATGCTCTATGGGACGACCCGTGTCTGAATTAAGGAAACTAAAATGATCTTTAATTGAAGGAGTAAATTTTCTTATCCTTAACTCCTCATCAAGAAAAATTGTACCTATCTGGGTGCTTTCCAGAAGGTTATTCATATCTGCATTTAAAGCTGCGAGATCGTCCATTTTCTGAACGTTTTCGGCATTTACAGTATTAATTTCTTCATTTACGCTTTGTAACTCTTCATTGGTACTTTGCAATTCCTCGTTAGAAGCAAGTAACTCTTCATTTGCTGATTGAAGTTCTTCATTACTCCTCTCAATTTCTTCCAAAGAATGCTGCAAGTCTTCTTTAGTCTTCTTAAGCTCATCTTCCAGCTCTGCAATCTGTCTTTCTGTTCTATTACTAAGGGTTACTTTTTCGACCTCTTTAATCTTAGAATGATCTACTTCCTTCTCAACAAAAGTGAGCACAAAATTTACATCATCATCCAATTGTTCCTTTATAAAAGGTTTTACGATTAAATCGAGAGACTTTGTTTCTCCCTGATGATTATATATGGCATCCCGGTAAATGGTTTTTTTATTCTCTTTTCTGGCCTCCTTAACTGTGGAAAGAAGAATATGTTTAAAGTCTGTGCCAATCATATCCAAAAGATTTATAGAAAAACCATTAACCGGAAGATTAGCATATTTTCTAAACTCTCCTACTGCCTGAAGAATATTGTATTCTGAATCTATAAAAACGCTTGCCCCACCAAACTGTTCCAGAATGGCTTCATTAAGCTCATTTATAAATTTATTTTTCGAATTGTTACCTGATGAAGTATTGGTTTTTCTATTATGTTTAAGCTTCGCCTTATAAACTTTGGCTGTAGATGACCTAAGGGTTTCCACTTGAATTCTACTGCGAGGATTGACATTACGATAAATTTTCCACTTGCGGCTTACATCTTCAAAATATTCCTTGTGGCTTTCTACGCTTTCACTTGTTCCCAAAACCAAATAACCGTCTTCTTTAAGACCGTAGTGTAGTACATTTAATGCTTTTTTCTGAATAAAAGGCTGAAAATAGATAAGTAGATTCCTGCACAATACAAGATCCATCCTACTAAAAGGCGGATTTTTTATTACGTTATGTTTCGAAAAAATCACCATTCTGCGAATTCTCTCCACAACCTGATATCCTTGTGTCCTGCTTACCAAATATTTCTGCACAAGGCGGGGTGCAATATCTGCAATAACACTTTCTGGGTAAACAGCTTTACTTCCAATTTCCAGGTGTTTTTCGGCAATATCTGTAGCAAATATTTTAACCTCAACATCTTTATTCTGTCTTTCAAGCTCCTCACTTATCAGCATTCCCAAAGTGTAAGCTTCTTCTCCTGTACTGCAGGCAACATCCCAAACCTTGAGGATATCCCCGTCCTTCTTTTTGCTAAGGATATCAGGAATTATTTCATCCTCCATAATTTCCCACACCTTTGCATCTCTGAAGAATTTGGTTACTCCAATAAGAAATTCCCGGTATAAGAATTCAACCTCCTCTTGATTGGACGTTAACACCTCATAATATTCTTCCAAAGAATTGCACCTGCATACATTTACACGCCTGGCTACCCTTCTGGCCAGTGTAGAATATTTATACTCACTAAAATCCAGCTGCGTTGTTTGGTTGATAAGATCAAGAATTTTAGAAAGCGAATTTCCATCATATTCAAAATCATCTTCAGAAAAATTTACTACAGTAGGAGCATTGATGAAATTTGCCAATTCTGACCCCATAGCTTGCACAGGTAAAACGTAATCTACAAGACCTGTATTTATGGCGCTCTGCGGCATTCCGTTGAATTTGGCTTCTTCGGGATCCTGCACCATCACCATTCCATTCTTTTCCTTAATTGCTCTAATCCCTCTTGTACCATCACTACCTGTACCGCTTAAAATTACAGCAATTGCCGACTCTTTTTTAAATTTAGAAAGAGACGTTAAAAATATATCTATTGGTAAATTTAACTTTTGATCTTTTGGTTTCTCTAACAGGTGAAGCTTGTCATTTTCAATAACCAGATTATTTACCGGCGGGATCAAATATATCCTTCCGGGAAGTATATCCATCCTATCACTTATTTGTTCAATAGGTAATTTTGCCGTTTTAGACAAAATTTCGCCCATCATGCTCTTGTAGTCCGGCGAAAGATGCTGAATTACTATGTATGTATTATTATCGCCTTCAGAAAGATTTCTGAAAAAATCCTGCAAAGCTTCCAAGCCTCCTGCACTTGCCCCTACGGCAATTATCCTGGAATTCTCAACAGGCGTGTGGGTTTTGGAAATTTGCTTTAGAATATTACCATTTTTTGTCATGTGATGTAGTAGTAGTTCTTTTTAAGAAAAGATATAAAAGATCAAAATTAAAAGTTAACCCCCACAAATAACAGATGATTTCACATAATTATGAGCTTATATCAAACAACATTTGCACCATTTGTGTGTTTGGGTATTCATTATTAACAGAAAAATCTTTAAAAAAATCTAATTTACTACCTCAGTAGATGAGTTTTTGTTAATTACTTCTTAAAAAATTTCTCCGGTTCACTACATTTTATTTGCAAAAGTGTGGAATAAAACCTCTACATGGAGAAATGCGCCACAAGAATTATAATTTGCTGTATCGAAATAAAGTCCAGTTCACCCCCGCCAGGGAAAACAGGTACAAAACAGCAGGAATTCTGCCATTATTGCAGATGTCTGACATAAGTTGAGTTTACACTTCAAAATCCACATTTACATAAAATAAAAAGTACTTAAGGGAGTCTTACTATCCCGTAGCAGGAAAGTCCTGCTCCATCCTTCTTCTTTCTTCTCTTTCGCTAAGGTCTTAAAGTACGTGGGCTAAGCACAATCTAAGTTCATCCTGAAAAAATTAATAGAAGGAATAATTTAGTTTTATTTTATAATCTACTTTTGGGAATTTCCTTCAGATGAACTATCTTATAAATCGCTCATGGTAGAGAAAATTGTAAATTCTGGAATGTTCGCATGATGTTTGAACCATACGGGCAGAATTATTTTTTGAATAAAAGTTGAAAATTAATTAACCAAATAAACAAAAATGAAAGTACTAGTTATCGGAGCAGGAAATATGGGTCTTACTTATGCGGAAGGCATGGCAAAGTCCAGCATGTTAAACCGGAAAAACCTGATGATTTTTGACAAATCAGCAGAGATTTTAACATCCTTAAGCAGTATTGACCATTTTGATGTTTATGACCGCATTGAGGATTGCCTTCCTGAAGCCGACGTAGTTTTTATAGCAGTAAAACCTTACCACTGCGAGGGTCTTTTTGAAGAAATAAAGTCTCATGTAAATGACCAGCAAATATTTGTATCTCTTATGGCAGGTATTACCATTAAAAAGATTCAGGATGGTTTGGGTGTGAAAAAAGTAGTAAGATCTATGCCTAACCTGCCAGCTCAGGTAGGAAAAGGAGTCACTTCTTATACCGAAGCACGGGAAGTCTCCCGGGTAGAGCTTTTAATGATTAGAAATCTTCTCGACACCACAGGAGAATCCATAAAGGTAAAAAATGAAAACTTTATAGATGCTTCCACAGGTATTTCCGGTAGTGGACCGGCTTATGTATTTTACTTTATGCAATCTATGCTGGAAGCCGCTTTAAAAATGGGCTTTTCGCAGCACGATTCAAAAATTCTTGTAAGTCAGACGTTTGAAGGAGCTGTAGAGCTATTCAATCAGTCAGATCTTTCTCCAAATACCTGGATGGAAAGAGTAGCTTCCAAAGGAGGTACCACCAGGGCTGCATTAGATTCTATGGAAGATAACAATGTAAAAGAACTCATCAAAGATGCCGCTTATGCCGCCTTTGACAGAGCAGTAGAACTTGGAAAAGAAGAAGCATAATTTAATTATTATCTGTAAAATCGATAAAATGGATAAGAAAAGAATAGTTGTAAAGGTCGGAACAAATGTAATGACCAATAAAGATAATAGAATAGTTGGCCCGGTACTTAAAAACCTGGTAAGGCAAATTGCCACATTATATGAGCAGGACATTCATGTAGTACTCGTATCTTCTGGATCTGCCATTGCAGGTAAAGAAATCCTGGGAGAAATAAACATTACAGATGCCTCAAAAAGAAGGCAGGTATTCTCTTCAGTAGGGCAACCACGTATGATGCGTCATTATTATAGCATTTTCCATGACTACGGAATGCGCTGCGCCCAGGTTCTTGCTACAAAAAGGGACTTTAGTCCGGGAATTCACAGGGAAAACATGATTAATTGTTACGAATCTCTTTTATCTGAAGGAATAATTCCTATTGCGAATGAAGATGATGCGGTTTCAGTAACCATGTCTATGTTTTCAGATAATGACGAACTGGCAAGTCTGGTAGCAGAACTAATTGGTGCCGACTCGCTGATAATTCTAAGTGACACCGACGGACTTTACACAGGCCATCCAGATGACGAAGATTCAGAAAAACTGAATAAAGTTCAGGTTGACCAAAACGTCGAAAAATACGTACAGGAATCCGGAAAAGGTGAAGGCGAAGGCCGTGGCGGTATGGAGTCCAAAATTAAAATCGCAAAAAGTACTGCTTCCAAAAATATTACCACTTATATCGCAAACGGGAAGAATGAAAATGTCATATTAGACATTATGGACGGTAAGCCCGTAGGTACAAAGTTTACCGCATAAAAAATTAAGTAGAATTAAAAAAATATAGCAATGATATTATTAGACACAAAAACAAAGAACAATGTCTTGAAATCGATGATAAAGATCCTGGACAAAAGACGTGAAGAAATAGTTGCTGCAAATCAAACTGACCTTATCGAATTCGGGGAGACCGAAGGAGCCATGTACGACAGGCTTATTGTAAACAACAAAAAAGTTGACGGCATGATCCAGTCTGTTAAAGAAGTAATGGAACAGGACGATCCCGTAGGCAAGACAATCGAGCATAGAAAACTGGATAGCGGACTGGCAATTACCAACAAAACCGCTCCTTTTGGAAACATCATGATTATTTACGAATCCAGACCAGATGTAACCATAGAAGCAGCTGTACTTGCCTTTAAAGCAAATAATAAAATTTACCTTAAAGGTGGTAAAGAAGCTATCCATAGTAACAAAATTCTTGAGGAGTGCTGGCACCAGGCACTTCTGGAAAACGATCTGGACACCAGTTGGATCCAATTGCTGCATTTAAACCGACAGGAAACTCAGGAATTCCTTAAAAATCCACCGGAAAAATTAGACCTTATCGTGCCTCGTGGTGGCGAAAGATTAATTGCTTTTGTAAAAGAACACGCGACAGGTGCGGTGCTTGTTAGCGGCCGTGGAAATAACTTCCTTTATGTTTCTGAAAATGCCGATTTTGAAATTGCCAAGAAAGTGATGTTAAACGCTAAAATCGATAAGATTTCAGGTTGTAATGCACTTGATAAAGTTTTAGTAAGCCGGAACCTTCCGGATTATGAAAATAAACTGCGTGAACTTCAGCAAATGTTCAGGGAAAACGGCGTAAAAATTCTTGTAGACGAAGAGATTCATAAAGTACTTAACGATGAAGATAAAATTCCTTCAGAAAATGTGTGGTACGAAGAATTTTTGGCAATGAAAGTTGTGATTGGTAGTGCTGCCCAATTGGATGCGGCAATTGATACGATCAACAAATACTCAGGAGGTCATTCTGCTTCAATAATTACTACAGATGAAGTTGAAGCCCTTAAATTTATGGAACAGGTAGACAGTGCAGCCGTTTATCATAACGCTTCCACCAGGTTTACCGATGGCGGTGCGATGGGTGTTGGTGCCGAGCTGGCAATTAGTACAGATAAACTGCACCACAGGGGACCATTAGGTCTTAAACAACTGGTTACCAACAAATATTATGTATTGGGAGAAGGCCATATTCGAGCTTAATCTGATTCAAATATATTTTTCTGAAAAAGAGGTTGTCCTATGGGCAGCCTCTTTTTTTATGCTAAATCTGAAAGGATCTTTATTTTAGGTGCATGTCTGAAAATGGCAATTATCGACTTACTGAATTTGAAGCTGCAGTAATTTTGCGCATGACAGGTCTAAAACGACCTTGTATGTACTGCTTTTATATATATAATCTCAAAAAAGGCAAATTTCGACGTGATGGAGTAATTCATGTCACGGATCTGCAAATTGTTTTATAGATAAATCTAAATTTTTTTTCAAAAGAAGTAGGTATAAAATGAATATTATCGGCTTTCATTTTTCAGGAGAAGTACAAACCAGTGTTTCTTAAGTAATTCAGTAGTTATTTTCATATTAACAAGGTGTTAACAGAGTGAAGTTGTTTTAAATGCAGTTGAGATTCGTAACTTTCCGCAGAAAATTCAGTATGATTAAAACAAAACCACATTTTAGAATGAAAAAATTCATTTATGCACTGGCAATGTCATTTGCCATTTTTGGGTGTAAAACCACTCAGAATACAGTTACTGAAGAACAACCCATCATCACCAAACTCGATCTTGTGAATGTTCAGGATGACCGGGTAATGGTGAGTATCGATCCCGCAGAATTTACTACGGAAACCACTACGTTTTACATTCCTAAGACCGTACCAGGCACCTACTCTACTTCCAACTACGGGAAATATTCCGAAGATTTCAAAGCCTACGATTATAAAGGGAATGAACTGGAAATTGTGCAGCTTGATGAAAACAGCTGGAGCATTCCCGATGCCAAAAACCTGGATAAAATCACGTATTGGGTAAATGATACGTTTGATGTGCAGGGAGAAGGCGGAATTTATTCTATGGCCGGAACAAATATTCTTGAAGACCAGAATTTCCTGCTCAACCTGCACGGATTTGTAGGCTACTTCGAAAATATGCAGGAGAAAAAATATCGTGTTGAAATTAAAAGGCCTTCTGACCTTATCGCCGGAAGTGCACTTGAGATTGATCAAACGGTTACTACAGAAGGTGATAATGCAAAAACCGATATTTACAACCTAAACCGATATTTTGAAGTTACCGATAATCCAATTATGTATGCAGAGCCGGATACCGTGAGCTTCAACATCCAGGGAATGGAGGTTTTATTGAACGTTTATTCTCCAAATGATAAATTTTCAGCAGAAACTTTTGCTCCTGCCATGAGGAAAATGATCACGGCACAAAAGAACTTTTTGGGTGACATAGATAACACAGATAAATATGCGATTCTGCTTTACTTATCCGCAACTCCGGGACAAAATGATGCGGGTAATTTTGGAGCTTTAGAACATCATACTTCTACCGTTGTAGTTATGCCTGAAATTATGGAAGAGGAAGCTTTAAATGAAAGTCTTACTGATATAGTTTCACATGAGTTCTTCCATATAATCACTCCGCTGGGTGTGCATTCTCAGGAAATACATTACTTCGATTACAACGATCCAAAAATGTCGCAGCATCTTTGGATGTACGAAGGAGTTACAGAATATTTCGCGAATCTTTTTCAGGTGAACCAGGGATTAATAACCAATCAGGAATATTACGATAGAATTAATGAGAAAATTGAAGCGGCCAAGCGTTACGATGATACTATGTCCTTTACCGTAATGAGTGAAAATATTCTTGAGGAAGAGTATCAGAACAACTACGCAAATGTTTATCAAAAAGGAGCCTTAATAGGAATGGCTTTGGATATTCGTTTAAGAGAACTTAGCGGCGGAAGTATGGGCGTTCTTGACCTTATGAAAGAACTTACACAAAAATACGGTAAGGACAAGCCTTTTAATGATGATGAGCTAATATCTGATATAGTTGAACTTACTTATCCTGAAATCCAAAAGTTCTTTGATACTTACGTAATAGGAACCACTCCAATTCCATATTCGGAATTTTTCGGAAAAGTAGGTCTGACTATAAGAGAAGGTGAAGTTTCTGTTGGATACTTTTTACAAAATCAAACAACACCTTATATTACTGTAGATCCCCAGGGAAGTATTTTGGTAAGAAATGATGTGGAATTGAATTCTTTTCTTCAGGAATTAGAACTTGAAGGTGGTGATAGAATTGTGGATATTAATGGAACAAAATATACCCGAGATAACATTTATGATCTTATAACGGCTTCTCAAAATTGGAAAGAGGGAGATCCAATTACAATGACTATTACCAGAAATGGTGAAGAAGTAGTTGTAGAATCGACTATTGTTGAACCAACTGCGCCTGGTATGCGATTAGTAGAAATGCAAAACGCTGATAGCGAACAGGTAGAACTTAGATATGCCTGGTTGAAATCTTAGATGTTCATTATTTAAACAAGTTAAAAAGCGGTGGTAGATACTACCGCTTTTTTTATTTTATTTCGGGCAAATCTCCTAAATTGAATTTTCAAATAAATTTGCTAAAACTACTTATTGCTGCATGGAAATTCCTATTCTACAGGATATTGTCGTAATCCTTGGATTATCAATCCTAATTATCCTCGCGTTTCAAAAAATAAAAGTTCCTTCTATCCTGGGATTTTTACTTGCAGGAATTATTGCAGGGCCCCATGCCTTTAATCTTATAAGCTCCCAACACGAGGTAGAATTACTTTCGGAAATTGGTATTATTTTTCTGCTGTTTGTCATTGGAATTGAGCTTTCGTTGAAAGGATTGGCATCCATAAAAAATACAATTATTTTTGGAGGTGGTCTCCAGGTTGGTGGCACAATTCTAATAACAACACTGGTCGCTACTTTTTTAGGACTTCCGCTAAATACATCCATCTTCCTAGGATTTCTTTTCTCATTAAGTAGTACTGCAATTGTTCTAAAGCTTCTTCAGGAAAAAGGTGAAATGACTGCTCCACACGGCAGGATTGGTGTGGCCATTCTTATTTTTCAGGATATTATTGTTGTTCCCATGATGCTCTTTACACCGTTATTGGCGGGTAAATCTGACAATATTTTGCTGACAATTGGTATTCTTACCGCCAAAGTGATTTTAGTAGGAATTGTAATTATTCTTCTGGCTAAATATGTAGTACCAAAAGTTTTTGAATGGGTGGTAAAAACTAAAAATCAGGAATTATTTATTCTTACGGTCGTAGTTTTTTGTTTTGGGATTGCCTGGTTAACCTCCTCTGTCGGACTTTCTCTGGCCCTCGGTGCGTTCTTTGCCGGATTGATTATATCCGAATCTGATTACAGCCACCAGGCTACTGCTAATGTGCTCCCTTTCAGAGAAATATTTATCAGTTTTTTCTTTATTTCAGTTGGAACGCTGCTAAATCTAAACTTCTTTTTTAGCAATATAGTTTACATTTTACTACTTGTTGTTGCCGTTATCCTGCTTAAAATGGTTGTAGTAGGATTGACTACGCTTATTTTAAAATATAAGCCACGAACTATCTTTATGACGCTTTTTAGCCTGTTTCAGGTTGGTGAATTTTCGCTTCTGCTTTCCGGAGTTGGATTGGAGAACGGATTGATTCCGGAGAATATTTATCAGTATTTTCTCGCTATTTCAATTATAAGTATGGGCTTAACACCATTCCTTATTTCCTATTCTTCCAGGATCACCTATGCTATTCTTAAAGCACCAATCCCTTCCGCAGTAAGAAAACGGCTCAATAATATTAAGAAATCTGCTGATACGGAAGAATTTTCTGAAGAAAACCTGCACGATCACCTTGTGATTATAGGTTATGGAATTAATGGCGGGAATATTGGAAAGGCTGCCAGAAATGCCAATATTCCGTATGTAATTGTAGATATGGATCCAGATTCTTTCAATAAAGCCAAGGCCAAGGGAGAACCTGTGGTCTTTGGGGATGCAACAAATCCTACTATTTTAGAACATATTCATGTTCAGGAAGCGCGTGTGGTGGTAATTGCCATTTCAGATCCTGCTGCCACTCATAAAATTATTAGCAGTATCCGTTTATTTACCCAAACGGCTTTTATAATTGTTCGAACCCGTTATGTTAGCGAAATTGAAGAAAGTATCCGCCTTGGGGCAGATGAAGTAATTCCTGAAGAATTTGAAACTTCAATAGAAATTTTCACCCGGGTCTTGAAAAAATATTTGGTCCCTTTTGATGAAATTCAGGATTTTACAGACAGCATCCGTTCTTCAGATTATGCGATGCTTACATCTCTTAAAGGCAAACCCCATAACCCTAACTTACAGCATCTTAATATTCCGAATAAAGAAATAGCAACTCTTAGCGTTAGGCGGAACAATAAGAAAATTGTTGGTAAGACCATTAAAGAATCTGGAATGGGAAAAAATTACAGGGTGACTGTGCTGGCTATAAAAAGGGAGAATGATTATCTCACAGAAATTTCCCCCAATACTATTATTATGCAGGATGACCTTCTTTATCTTTTTGGAAATCCATCTAATATTAATCATATTAATAAAATCCTTTCCTTATAACCTGGAATCGTTAAATATTTCTCATTCTCTTGCTGATTAAGGCAAAGCCTTGTAATTTGTGAATTGTTTAAGCTAAGTCATATTATAGCCTCATTAACCTAATTGAAGTGTATGTCTGTTCTACCTGATAGTCTGGATCGTTACCGGAAGTTTATTAGCTTTATGCTGAAGTACTGGCAAAGCGACCTTTTACAAAAAACGGCTTCCAATGCGATGGAGGAAGACGAAGAAAACAAGGATTATGATTTTGAGCAGACCCCGGAAGAATTAGTAGAAGATCTCAAAAACATGGGACCAACTTATGTAAAACTTGGTCAGCTACTTTCTACACGGCCAGATTTATTACCCGATGCCTATTTAAAAGAACTCGCTACACTTCAGGATGATGTAGCTCCAATTCCCTATGAAGAAGTTCACAAAATTGTAGAAGAAGAAATTGGCACCCGTATTTCAAAAGCTTTTGACACATTTGATGAAAAACCGCTTGCCAGTGCCTCTATAGGTCAGGTACATTATGCGACCTTAAGATCTAGGCAGCCTGTAGCAGTGAAAATACAGCGACCGGGAATTAAAAAGAAGTTTCTCGAAGATCTCGATACATTAAAAGAAATTGCCGATCTGGCCGTAAGACATACCAAAACCGCCAGAAAATATTCTTTTGATCACGTTCTGGAAGAATTAAGCAGGATTGTACTTTACGAACTGGATTATTACAGGGAAGCACAAAATCTAAAAACTTTAGGTCGTAATTTAAGTGAGTTTCCAGATTTAATTGTTCCTCAACCAATTGATGATTACTGTACCGGGAAGGTGCTTACGATGGAATATATTCAAGGGAAAAAAATAACTTCCCTCTCTCCATTAAAGCAATTGGAGGTAGATTATAGCCCTCTCGTGGATCAGCTTGTGGAGGCCTATCTTAAGCAAATCATTAATGATGGTTTTGTTCATGCAGATCCTCACCCGGGGAATATTCAGTTTACTCCAGACGCAAAGATTGCTTTAATTGATCTTGGAATGGTGGCAAGGTTTACTCCACAAATGCAGGAGAATATTTTACAGCTACTCATTGCCATTAGTAATACTAACGGTGCAGAAACTGCCAATGTACTTATTGGAATGAGTGAATATGATGAAGAAACCGATCTGCGATCATTCCGCAAAGCCATAACTAATATTATTATGGAAAGCGATCACAGCACAGCAAAGGATCTCCAAACTGGCCGGCTCGTCATTCATCTTAATCGGCTTTCGGCCGAGTCTGGAATTCAAATTCCTGTAGAACTCAATATTCTGGGAAAAATCCTTTTGAATATGGATCAGATTGTCGCTGTTTTGGATCCCGACTTTGATTTAAGAGAGGCTATCAAAAGGCACGTAACCAAGATTATGCAAACCAAAGTTTACGAAGAACTGAAGCCGGAGAACTTCTTTACAATGCTTTTGCAGTCGAAAAAATTAGCTGAACATGCACCCGAAAGACTTAATAAAATTTCCGAGAACCTGGCGAATAATAATTTCAAAATAAAAATCGAAGCTATTGACGAAAAGCGGGTAACCGATGGATTTCAGAAAGTGGCCAACAGGATTACATTGGGATTAATAATTGCGGCTATGATTGTAGGTGCGGCGATGTTAATGCAGGTTCCCTCAAATTTTATGATCTTAGGATATCCCGGCCTGGCGATGTTGTTCTTTCTTCTAGCTGCTTTAGGCGGGATGTACATATCATATATCATCATCTTTAAAGATGAAAACTTAAATAATAAAGACTAGTCCTTTTAAGGAGCTAAGTATTCTTTTGCAGGTTTTCATAATTAGAAGTAATTTTCAGGTTTTATAATTATAACTCCTAAAATGAAATTTACCTCTACCCTCTTTTTACTCCTTGTAACCTTAAGTTGTTTTGCGCAAAAAGTTGAGATTCCTGTAGATACTACGGTGGTTACAAATCATTCAGTTACAATTAATGGTGAAAACATCAACTATTCTGCAACTACAGGATTCCAGCCAGTATGGAACGAAACGGGAGAACCAATAGCAAGTCTTTATTACACCTATTACCAAAGAAGTGGAATTAAAAACCAGGAAAATCGGCCATTAGTAGTTTCATTTAATGGCGGACCGGGCTCTGCTTCCGTCTGGATGCATATTGCGTATACCGGACCCAGAATTTTAAAAATAGACGATGAAGGTTTTCCTGTTCAGCCATATGGCATCAAAGAAAATCCGCACTCTATTCTAGATGTTGCTGATATTGTATACGTAAATCCTGTAAATACGGGTTATTCCAGGCCAATTCCCGATGAAGGTGGTAATGTGGAGCGTGATATGTTTTTTGGGGTAAATGCAGATATTTCTTATCTCGCTGAATGGTTAAACACATTTGTAACAAGAAATAACCGATGGTTGTCGCCAAAGTACCTGATTGGAGAAAGTTATGGAACCACAAGGGTTTCCGGACTTGCACTGGAACTTCAAAACAGCCAGTGGATGTATTTAAACGGTGTGATCCTGGTTTCTCCAACGGAATTGGGAATAGAGCGTGAAGGACCTGTAGAAGTTGCAAATCGATTACCATATTTTGCAGCAACTGCCTGGTATCACAAGGTTTTGCCTCCGGAATTGCAGAACAAAGATCTCGACGAACTTTTAGAAGAAGTGGAAGCATATACAATTACTGAAGTACTTCCCGTTCTTGTAAAAGGAGGTTTTGCTGAAGAAGCCGAACGGGAAGAGATTGCCGAAAGAATGGCTTATTACTCCGGAGTTTCCAAAAAAGTATTTCTTCAGAATAATCTTGAAGTTCCAATTAGAAGTTTTTGGAAAGAATTGCTTCGGGATAAAAGCGGTTATACTGTGGGGAGACTGGATTCCCGGTATTTGGGGCTCGATGCAAAAGATGCCGGTGATTCGCCCGACTATAATGCTGAACTTACTTCCTGGTTACACTCCTTTACCCCGGCAATAAATTACTATTTGCGCGAAGAGCTGAATTTTAAAACCGATCTGAAATACTTTATGTTTGGGCCGGTTCATCCTTGGGACAGGACAGGAAACAATTCCGGTGAGAATCTGAGGCAGGCCATGGCCCAAAATCCGAATCTGGATGTTCTTATTCAATCTGGATATTTTGATGGAGCCACGACCTATTTTAACGCAAAATATTCTATGTGGCAGCTGGACCAGAGCGGAAAGATGAAAGACCGGCTAAGCTTTAAGGGATATCGCAGCGGACATATGATGTACTTACGGAATGAAGATTTGAGGAATGCCAATGATGATATTCGGGAGTTTATTCAGAAAACGCTTCCGAAAGAAGGAGAATCTGCAAAGTATTAAATTTTTGACGCAACCTTTTCAGGTTTATAGCATCTATAAGAAAACAACCAAGCCTTAATTATGAAAAGATTGCTTAGCCTTATTGTAATTTTTACTCTGATTTCCTGCTCAAGTGACGACGAAAACATTTCAAATGAAAAAAATCTTCTGGGAGTTTGGGAAAACACCTATGAAATAAATAATGAAGATTATCCCGACCTGGAAGAAGGAAATTATGAATATGTACTGCAGTACGAATTTTTAAGTGATAAAACTTTTGAAAGTTATACTTTTTTAAGAAACACCAGTACCAATACCATTGAAGGTTATCATGTGCAAACGAAAGGAAGTTTTACTACGGAAGGCGATCGCATGTCTTTAATTTTTGACCAATGGAATTCTAACATTGAGTCTACACAATTTGTAAGTCTTGATGAGTTAATTCTAATTCAGGAAGATGGGGAATCGAGCTTCGATTATTCTGTAAATCAGGAAGAATTAGTATTCAATTTTGATCCTTGTGGACCTTTAGAAAGCTGTTTGGCTGACATAACTTTTGAGCGTGATGCTGAAGTTCAATAACATAGAATATTGTGCTGTTCGTATAAAATCTACCTCAAAAAATGGCAATTATCGATCTGATAATAAATCTCAGAAGATTTTAAAACCAGTGAGTACTGGTTTGGTCTTTTCAGAAAAACTTCAGTTAAAGCTATGATAATGAAGAAGCTACTTTTTTTATCTCTTTTCCTTTCCTTGGTTATCATAATGCTAAGTTGTGAAAAAGATGACGAAGTGAATGAAAGAGACTTAATAGGAGTACAATGGATTGAATCCTATGAGGAAAATCCGTCAGAAGAAATTGAAATTTACAGATCTGAAAGGTTCAATGCTTTTCCAACAAGTAGGTACAGGCAAATGTTTTACTTTGAGAGTAATAATGTATGTGAATATAGCGTCTTAGCTCCAAATGATGCTCACTACACGGCGAGAGGTACGTGGGAATATGATGAGGATACGGATATTCTTAAAATTTACAATTCAGGAGCAGAAGAAATATACGAATTCGAAGTAGTTGAAGTAACTAATGACGTCTTAACCTTGAAAACAAATTAGCTAAAGCTCAATTAGGTCTTCAAAGCGATCGTCCACGTGTTCCATTCACCCAATTTGCTTTAGGTAATCCACTTTCGGAAAGTTTTTTGATACCTGATTGATCTATTTATCCTTAAAAAGTCTAAGCCCAAATTTGCCAATTATCGACATACTGTTTTGGAAGTGGTTCTAACCCATGTCTTTAAAATAAACCCCACAGGTTCCGATAACCTTACTGGCTAAAACCTGTGGGGTATGGCTTTTACTTCTAATCCTATGACAATAAGTAAGATTTAAGCTCATCATAATCACTAATCTGATGAGATTTTTTCTCTTTGTGTATGATACCTTCAATGGAATCAGGAATAGCAACTTTTTGCCCTATCGCTTCTTCCACAGTGTCTAAAAACTTAACAGGATGTGCCGTTTCAAGAAATATTCCGTAGTAATCTTTATTTTGTTTGAGAAATTCTTGTAGCCCTAGATAACCTATAGCGCCGTGCGGATCCATCACATATCCTGTTTTGTCGAAAACTTCTTTAATGGTCATTTTTGTGGCCAGATCATCAAAACTATAAGAAGATAAATGCTCCTTCAGATTTCCGAATTCATTCTGAAAAAGTTCCAGCACCCTTACAAAATTGCTTGGATTCCCAACATCCATAGCATTAGAAATGGTTTGGACGCTCGCTTTAGGCTGATAATTGCCATTTGTGAGGTATCGCGTAACTACATTATTTGCGTTATTGGAAGCGATGAAATGATCTATAGGCAATCCCATTTCCCTGGCTAAAAGTCCGGCGCAGATATTGCCGAAATTACCGCTAGGCACCGAAAATGCCAATTTTCGGTCATTATTTGCCAGTTGTTTATAAGCCAGGAAGTAATAAAACATTTGCGGCAGCCAACGCGCAACGTTTATAGAATTCGCGGAAGTCAGTTGTCTTTTTTGCTGAATTTCATCATCCAGAAAAGCCCTTTTCACCATATCCTGACACTGGTCAAAAGCACCGTCCACTTCCAAGGCGACAATATTCTGCCCCAGGGTCGTTAGTTGCTTTTCCTGGATTTCACTTACTTTTCCTTTAGGATAAAGAATCACCACGTCGATACCTTCCACACCAAGAAAACCATTCGCTACCGCGCCACCCGTATCTCCAGACGTTGCCACAAGCACAGTAATATTTCCAAGTTTTCCCTTTTTGATAAAGTATCCAAGACTGCCCGCCATAAAACGTGCTCCCACATCTTTAAAAGCCAAGGTAGGACCGTGGAAAAGTTCCAGGCTGCCCACATTTTTTTCCACATCAACAACAGGAAAATCGAAGTCCAGCGTATCAGCAATAATATCTTTTAAAGCGGAATCGCTTATTTCGTCACCCACATAATTTTTAATCGCTTCAAAAGCAATCTCCGTTTTATCCATAGATTGGATATTACTGAAGAAGTATTTTGGAAGTTTTTGAATTTTCTGCGGAAAATATAAACCCTTATCTGGTGCGAGGCCTCTTACCACTGCATTTTCAAAATTGGAGGTATGCTCCCTGTTATTTAAACTGAAGTAATTCATTATAGTATTTTTATCCCCTCTGTATTAATTTTTGAAAGATGAAGTTCGAACGCTATATCTTTGGATTTATAGAAGTCATTTATTGCGGCTTTCACATTTTCAGCTTTTTCGTTGCCTTTGCAAAGGGCAAAAACTGAAGGACCCGAACCTGAAATTCCGAAGCCTAAGGCTCCTTTATCCATCACAACCTGCTTTAAATCATCAAAATAAGGAATTAAGATCGACCTGATTGGTTCAACAACCTCGTCCTTAAGGCTTCTCCCCAGCAGTTCATAATCTTCAGTATAAAGCGCGCTAACAAAAGCTCCTAAATTTCCCCACTGGGAAATAGCCTTTTTAAGGCTTACGCTCTGCTTAATGATAGACCTGGAATCCTTTGTTTTTATTTCAATTAAAGGATGTAGTACGACCATGCGCAATTCAGAAGGAGAAGGAAGATTTATCACCTCCAAAGGATCGTAACTTTTTACAAGACTAAAACCGCCCAGCAGTGCCGGTGCCACGTTATCTGCATGTGCATTGCCACTGGCGAGCCGTTCCCCTTCCATAGCAAAAGGGATTAATTCGTTTGCGCTGAATCGTTCTCCGAGTAACTTATTAATGGCGAAAACAGCACCGGCAGAACTGGCAGCACTGCTGCCAATTCCGCTTCCTGCTTTTATTTTTTTATAAATTTCAATATCAAATCCCTGCTTGCTACTTAATTCCTCAAGCAAGGCTTTAGCTGCAACCCCGGCAACATTCTTATCTGTTTCCAGAGGTAAATCCTGTCCTGTAATTTTGGTAATTCTAACCTCCCCAAGATCATTCTTTCTGATGAGCATTTCGTCACCAACGGAGTCCAGGCAACAGCCTAGAACATCAAATCCACAGGAGAGGTTGGCAACAGTGGCCGGGGAAAAAATTCTGATTTCATCCATGATCCTATTTTTTTCCTATCCGAATTACATCAGCAAAAATTCCTGAAGCAGTAACATCTGCACCCGCGCCGGCACCTTTAACGATGAGCGGCTGCTGGCTATATCTATCAGTGAAGAATAATACGATATTATCGCTTCCGCTTAAGTTATAAAAAGGATGATCTGAGCCTACTTCCTGAAGCCCCACTTTGGCCTTACCATCTTCCAGTTGTGCAACGTATTTTAGCTGAGCGTTATTCTTTTCGGCACTTTTATAGATCTGCTGGAACTCAGGTTCATCTCTTTTCAGTAATTCAAAGAATTTCTCATTATTCTCGGAATTAAGACTTTCCTGCGAAAGGAAATCTTCTCTTTCGATATCTCCAAGTTCCATTCTCAAACCACTTTCGCGGGCAAGAATTAGAATCTTACGGGCAACGTCCACTCCACTAAGGTCAATTTTTGGATCAGGTTCTGTATAACCCTCCTTCATTGCCATTTCTACTGTTTTGTAAAAAGGCTCGGTCGCATTATAAGTATTGAACACAAAATTAAGACTTCCTGAAAGTACCGCCTGGATCTTCTGAATTCTATCTCCTGAAGCTATCAGGTTTTTTAGCGTATCGATAATTGGCAATCCGGCACCTACGTTGGTTTCATATAAAAATGAAGCCCCATATTCCCGCGCCAGATTTTGTAATTGCTGATAATTGGCAAAATCATCGGCACATGCAATTTTGTTACAGGTGACCACAGAAATAGAATTAGCCAGATATTCTTTGTACCAGGAAGCAATCTCTGCACTGGCGGTATTATCTACAAAAATGCTGTTACGCAAATTCAGTTTATTTACTTTATCAAAGAAGCCCTGCTTATTTGCTGTTTCTCCATTTTCCAGTGCTTCCTGCCAGTTATTGATATCTATGCCGTCTTCATTAAAAGCCATTTTTCGGGAGTTAGAAAGCCCCAGAATTCTCACTTTTAATCTGAGTTTTTCAAGCAGATATTTTTCCTGTTTCTGAAACTGGGCGAGTAATTTGCCTCCAACATTACCAACACCGGTGATGAACAGATTTAGTTCTTTTGACGGAACCTCGAAAAACTGTTCGTGTAGCGTATTGAGTGCTTTTTTCACATCTTTCTTTGCAATTACTGCAGAAATATTACGCTCTGAAGATCCCTGTGCGATCGCCCTTATGTTTATATTGTTATTCCCAAGCGCGCTGAACATCTTCCCGCTCAATCCATGATGACTTTTCATGCTGTCACCAACCAAAGCCACGATCGCTACATTTTCTTCGATATGTACAGGACGGATTTTCTTCTGTTCAATTTCTACTTCAAAAGCTGTATCGAGTGCTTCCTTGGCAGCTTCAGCTTCATCATCTTTTACTGCGATGCAGATACTATGTTCTGAAGAAGCCTGGGTAATAAGTACTACGTTGATATTTTCCTGGAAAAGAACTTCAAAAAAGCGTTTAGAGAATCCTGGTATACCCACCATACCACTACCTTCAATATTCAGCAGTTTAATAGAATCTATATGGGTAATCCCGGTAACCCAACGGAAATTTTCTTTACTGGATTTGGAGATTACTGTTCCCTCCTCTTCAGTCTTAAATGTATTTTTTATATGAATTTTTATCTGCTTGTCAAGTAGTGGCTGCAGAGTTGGAGGATATAATACTTTCGCTCCAAAATGAGACAATTCCATCGCCTCTTCATAAGAAATATTCTTCAATGGATAGGCCTGTGAAACCAGACTTGGATTTGCAGTGTACATTCCGTTTACATCGGTATAGATGAATAACTCTTCCACATCCAGCGCTCCCGCAAAAATAGCTGCTGTAAAATCTGATCCACCACGACCAAGGGTACTTGGAACTCCCTGAAAAGTCTTTGCAACAAACCCAGGAACCACAAAAAGTTCGTTATTCTTATTTGAAAAGTAATTCTGGATATTCTTGTAGGTCTCCTCGTAACTTACCTGAACCTTTTCGTTTGTATTTCTACAAACAACGAGTTCACGGGAATCTACAAAGTTTACCTCTGCCTCAATACTCTTAAAATATTCAGCAATAATTAAAGAGGAAAGAATTTCCCCAAATCCCGAAACCACGTGTTTCGTTTTATTGGAAAGTTCATTTAATAGAAAAACTCCTTCATACAAGGTTTCCAAACGATTAAACTCGTTTTTTACTTTGCTCAAAATACCGCTCTGGGATTGTACAGGAATTAATGCCTTTACCGCATCGAGATGTCTTTTTTCATTTTTTGCAAGAATTTCCTTATAAGCTATGTCTTCTTTTGAAGCTAATTCAGCCATATAAAGGAGATCGTTGGTGACGCCACCAAATGCTGAGAAAACAGCAATGGTTGGATCTGTTTTTAAATGTTTCTGAACAGTTTCAGCTACTAATTTTATACGGTCGGGAGAGGCCAAAGAAGAACCTCCGAATTTGAGAATATTCATAATTTTTTAAAGTTGTCGTGTATGATTTTTTTGAAATCGATTTTACCAATATATAGGTACGGACGGAAGTTTATATATATAATTACCCCAAAGGGGTAATACGAGAAATAATCATCATAGTAATAGTGCCTGATGCAGAAATTGCAGGAAAGAAGAAATTGTTACTATTAATGGTATTAGTGCTCATGATTTTGGCTAAACTCGTGATAAAATTATATAATTTTATGTGTAAAAAAAACAAAAAAGCAATATTCAGTTCATAATTATGAATTTCTTTGTTAGAGCAAAAAAAAATACCTGATCTTTAACAAAATCAGGTATTTCTTAAGATTTCAAGAAGTGAATTTTATAATCCGCTTATGTAACTTCCATACAGATCTTTAAACTGGACACCTTTAGTAAATCTATGCTTACTAAGTTTCTTGTATTCTACCAAGCCCCAAAGCAGAAATTCCTTAAGAAAGTAACTTTCTTCTTTACTAACTTCCGGTTGATGCTTTTTTATAAGATCATTTAAAGGCTTAATGGAATCAAGCCTTTTTTTATACTCTTCATCTGAAAGATCATCTGGTAACTCAAAGCCACTCTCTTCAAAAAACCATTCCACCAGCTCATCGTAAGGGCTTGAATCTTCTGCTTTTTGCAGCTTCTCCACTTTAGGGAAATATAGCGGAAACAGAGTTTTTACAGCATCACCTAATAATTCCAAAGCCACCGCAGCCGCTCCTTCCTGTTCTCCTTCATACACTAATTCTACTTTTCCTGTTATTGACG
Source organism: Autumnicola patrickiae (assembly GCF_031846525.1). Classification (NCBI taxonomy): domain Bacteria; kingdom Pseudomonadati; phylum Bacteroidota; class Flavobacteriia; order Flavobacteriales; family Flavobacteriaceae; genus Autumnicola; species Autumnicola patrickiae. Next base: position 94,810 of record NZ_JAVRHM010000008.1, on the reverse strand, counting down.
GTATCACACCCAGGAAATCTCCAAACCTCAAAAGTGTCTTTTCATCTCCAGATTTAAGCGTACGTCGCTCTGCTGTACTAAGTAGATTTTCATACGCCGTGATGCTCATCCTGGCACTAATCCCGCTTTTTTCGTCAATAAATTCACTTTCCCTGGCTTCAAAACTAATTTGTTCCAGTAGATCTTTAGCTAATTCCGGAACATAAACTAAGTCACTTTGTCTCTTGTCAAGCTTCGCCTCCTGTTGGGTAATTGTTTTGGCTATCTCGATAGTTTCCGGATAATGGGTAAGAATTTGTGAACCAATCCTGTCTTTTAACGGAGTCACGATACTACCGCGATTAGTATAATCTTCAGGGTTTGCTGTAAAAACGAATTGCAGATCCAAAGGAAGTCTAAGTTTAAAACCTCTTATCTGGATATCACCTTCCTGCAAAATATTAAACAGCGCAACCTGAATCCTCGCCTGCAGGTCTGGCAGCTCATTAATCACAAAAATACTGCGGTTTGCACGGGGAATCATTCCGAAGTGGATCACACGATCATCTGCATAACTCAATTTTAAATTTGCAGCCTTTATAGGATCCACATCACCAATTAAATCGGCAACCGTAACATCTGGTGTTGCTAACTTTTCAAAAAATCTTTCTTCCCTATGTATCCACGTAACCGGAGTGTTATCTCCGTTTTCTAATATTTTTTCCCTTGCGAAGCGGGAAATAGGATTCAGTGGATCATCATTAATTTCGGAACCTTCAACAACAGGCATATATTCATCAAGCAGGTTCACCATTAACCTGGCAAGACGGGTTTTCGCTTGTCCGCGTAAGCCAAGGAGATTTATATTGTGCTTCGAAAGAATTGCCCTTTCCAGTTCTGGAATCACAGTGTTCTCGTAGCCGTGAATACCTTCGAAAGCTGACTCCTTATTTTTTATTTTCTGAATGAGATTTTGCCGAAGCTCCTCTTTTATACTTTTACTTTTATATCCTGAAGATTTAAGTTCCCCAAGCGTGCTAATATTTTTAATACTCATCTTTTTCTTTTTAACCTTTAATTCTTTTTTTGCGATTGGCTTCATAATCTTCAAATATCATTTCCCCAAGACCTTTTAACCCAGTAAAAAATGCTTTTCCCTGATTAGCATTAGTAAATTCCCTCACAAATTGTGTCAGATACGGATCCTGAGCGATCATAAACGTAGTAATTGGAACATGTAGTTTCCTTGCCTGCCTCGCTGCATTGTAACATTTGTCCACTATATAAGGATCAAGACCCATGCTATTCTTGTAGTATGAACCGTCACGTTCCCTTATGCAACTAGGTTTGCCATCTGTGATCATGAAAATCTGCTTGTTCGTGTTACGTTTTCTCCTTAGAAGATCCATAGCCAATTGCAAGCCTGCTACGGTGTTGGTATGATAAGGACCAACGTTTAAATAAGGTAAATCTGCAATAGAAATTGGCCAGGCATCATTTCCGAAAACAAGGATGTCCAGCGTGTCTTTAGGATAGCGAGTTGTAATGAGTTCGGCAAGGGCCATAGCAACTTTTTTGGCCGGAGTGATCCTGTCTTCGCCGTACAAAATCATGCTATGACTAATGTCGATCATTAATACGGTACTCATCTGAGACTTAAAATGAGTTTCCTCTACCACAAGATCATCCTGGGTCATTTCGAAGTTTCCGATACCATTGTTGATTTGGGCATTCCGGAGACTCTCAGTCATGGAGATACTATCCAAAGAATCACCGAATTGGTAATCCCGAAAATCACCAGTATGCTCGTCCCCTCTTCCAATCCTATTAGTACGGTGGTTGCCGGCAGTACCTTTCTTCAATTTTCCGAAGATTTGGTCAAGGGCCTGCTGTCTGATTGCTCTTTCGGTTTTAGCTGTTATGGCCATTCCGCCACTGCCATCTGGTTCTATTTCTTCACGGATGTAGCCTTTCTTTTTAAGGTCTTCTACAAAATCATCTATGGTATAATCCTCATCGGTGAGTTTGTACTCTTTATCCAGCTGCTCAAGCCATTCCAGAGCTTCATCAAGATCACCCGAAGTATGAGTGATAAGTTCTTTAAAGATTTCAAAAAGTTTTTCAAAAGGTGTTTTGAAAGGTTCTTCATATTTCTTGAATATAAAGCCATTCGTCTTCATTTTATTTCTCTTCATCATTTTCTAAATTTAAGGTATTTTGTACAGAAACGGAAAAACTATTATCTTGAACATGATTTAATATTTTGTTAATAGAAGGATAGAGTTTTCTTAATTCTATGGACATCCTTCTACGTATTTAATAATTTCGCTTCTCTATGTCTTTATACAGATCTACAATAAAATTTCTTTTAAATTATTAGATATGCGACACTTCTTTTGTTTAATTCTATGTCTATGCTTAAGCTTTCCGGTTAACTCCCAAAGTTCTTCTTCCCCTTATAAAACTGACGTATGGAAAGATGGGGCATGGATTACCGCGGGTCTGGGATTAAATGTAGCAGGTGTTTTACTAATTCAAAATAAGGATGAATTGACTGAAGCTGACATTGCTGCCATTGATAAGGATGATATTTGGGCAATAGATCGTTGGGCGGCAGGAAATAGTTCAAAAAGAGCAGATGAGTTAAGTTATATACCTTTTTACACCTCTTTTGCCCTACCGTTATTATTTCTGGCAGGTGAAGACGAAAGGAGTAATTTTGGTCAGATCTCTGTTTTATTCGTTGAAACAATGGCCACTACTGGCGCGCTCTTCACCTTAACAGCTGGTGCAGTACAACGAAGCAGACCTCTGGTTTATAATGAATCCCTTCCTATGGGTGAGCGAACAGATAGCGATGCGCAACGATCATTTTTTGCCGGACATACTGCAGCTACTGCAGCAGCAACATTTTTTACAGCTAAAGTTTTTCAGGATTTTAACCCGGATTCCCCTGCTTTACCTTATGTTTGGACAGGAGCGGCGGTAATTCCGGCATTTGTGGGATACCTTAGAATGGAAGGAGGGAAACATTTTATAAGTGATAACCTGGTAGGACTGGGGATTGGAGCTGCTTGCGGAATTTTAATTCCTGAAATCCACAAAACTAAAAATGAAAGCGTAAGTTTATACCCAACAGCCCAATTTAATTTAAATGGAACAGGAATTAACTCCAGGGGTATAGGTGTTTCTTATAGCTTTTAAAATCAGATACTAGTCAATGCAGATAGCAGAAATAATTCTTCTTTTTCTATCTTTTATAATGATGATTCCTACTCTAGCCTCCCTTACGAGGTTTGATCACTGGTGGATTCGAGGGTTTGATTTTCCTAGGGTTCAGATTTCTCTCTTACTCGTGCTACTCATTTTAATATCGATTATCCTTTATTCCTTTGAGGAACCCTGGCAATTTATTATTTTACTTGCGCTTTTCCTTAGTCTTCTTTATCAGATAAAAAAAATATTTCCGTTTACACCTCTGGCAAAAAAAGATGTGCTGCAATTTTCTGGTAGTAAATCCAGCAGAAACCTGTCTATTCTTGTTAGTAATGTACTTACTCAGAATACGAACTATGGTAAACTATTAAAACTGGTAAAAGATAGAAACCCGGACATTTTATTAACTCTGGAAAGTGACAAGCGCTGGGAAGAAGAACTTGAAGTACTGGAAAAAGACTATCCTTATACAGTAAAGGTGCCCCAGGATAATTTATATGGTATGCACCTTTACTCAAAACTCAAACTGGAGGAGGAAAAAGTGCGCTATATAGTTCAGGATGATATTCCCTCTATTGATGGTTACCTGCGACTCGACGAAAATTTTAGAATAAGATTTCATTGCCTGCATCCTATGCCTCCCAGTCCGTCAGAGGCAGATACTTCTACTAATCGTGATGCTGAACTTCTTATGCTGGGGAGGGATATCAGACCAGATAAAGAATCTGTTGTAGTCTTCGGCGATTTAAATGATGTCGCCTGGTCAAGAACAACTAAATTATTTAAAAAAATGAGCGGACTTCTTGACCCCAGAGTAGGCAGAGGCTTTTTCAATACTTTTCATGCAGATTACTTTCTTTTAAGATGGCCTTTGGATCATATTTTCCACAGTAATGATTTTACCTTAATTGATATCGCCAGTGAACGGCATATAGGTTCTGATCATTTTCCTATGTTCATCAAATTAAACTATGAACCCAGGGCGGAAAATATACAGCAAACACCTGAAGCCGATAAAGAAGACAAAAAAAGGGTGGAAGAAAAAATAGATGATGCTAATCCTCGTGAACAAGAGGTTTAAACCTAATAAAGTGTTTTGGTCAAAAGAATACCCGCCCCTACATTAGCCGGTGCATTAGAAATAATATCTGCACCTACCTGAATATTTATATTTAGATTGTTTAAATTATAAACCTCAACTTCCAGAAAAGAGGAAAGAATTTTATTGTCTAGGACATCATTCCCTTTATATCCGTAATTTATTCTATAGCTATTTAAAAGCTTATAAGGGTAAGAATTAAAAGCCATACCTGTTATACCTAAATGATGAGCCACAAGAGTATTATTATACACCCGGATTCTATTATCATTCATTGTTATAAATGGCATTCCTATAATCCTATTTTCGTAAGTCCATCCAGATTTGTAAAGATTATGGGAGAAATAATTATCATCTCCATCAGTGGTTCCACTACCCTCACTCTGGTCTAAGGTATAATAAAGCTCATACATAAGGGCCTTTATCCAATTATTTTCAGAGAGTTTATAAGTGTCTTCTATAAAAATACCATAACGACCATCAGGAGTATTAAATAACATCCGTCCGGATCCATCTTCAAAGAGATGATTGTATAGCAATTCGATCTTATAATCGCTCAATTCCGTTTTTAGCTTTACCTCATAGCTGCCAATCTGATTACCCTCTGCATTTTCTGCGACTCCAGCTTCATTATCTCCCTGTCCCCCCAGAAAAATACGTAAGTAATCTTCCCATCCATCTGACAATTTTCCATATTCAGGAGAAACTCCTGCCCACTGAACAAAGTGTTGTAATCCAGCAGAAAGCTGGAAGTTACCAGCCGATTTGTAAACCAGGTTAAAACTTTTATGGTGAACACGAACATTCTGAACAAAACGCTCATCATCTAAATAGTACTCACCAAAAGAACCTGTAAAACCAATTCCATGGTCATTAAAAAGAAACACAGGCTTAGTCGTTTCTATTCGAAATCCTAGAAGAGGCCTGGCATTTAAGGACCATAATATACTTTCATTACTGGCACTTAGGCCAAGGAATAATTCTTCCCTTTGTTTTCTACCCGCTGTTATATTCAGCCAGGAATTTTCAAAACTTAAATATGATTCATCAAATTTTAATTTACTATTATAACCATCGTGATATAATAGCCCCATTCCGACTTCAATTGAAGCATTTTCAGTAATAAAATATTGAGCTTCTCCATTTATCCAGCCTGTAAGGTTCGAAGATTCATTTACTCTTCCTCTTTTATTACTATGAATCCAAAAAGGTGATTCTTCCTTTGAGTATGCAGTACCATAAGAATTTATGTCCAGAGAATACTGAAGGTTCTGTGAAGTGGCCTTAAATTGTATAAAAAAAATTAAAACAAAAAGAATCTTTAAGGACTTCATAGAATAGGTGGTAAGTTCGGGCACCGCGAAAAGGTTTATCGGGATAAAATTATGTAATTTTGTTGAGTAAAAATAAAGAGATGCTTTCGATTTTTCAGAAAAAACGGTATTTAGCAGATAATTTAGATGGTTTTACTGATTTTCATAATCATCTTCTCCCAGGCATAGACGATGGTTCAAATTCTGTGGAAGAAACCATAAATTTAATTTCAGAATTTGGCAAATTTGGGGTTAAAAATTTTGTTTCCACACCCCATGTAATGGGAGAATATTATCCCAATACCCCTGAAACAATTAATGAGGCTTTAAATTTAGCTAAAACTAATCTACCTGCAACAATAAATATAAAAGCAGCGGCAGAATATATGATGGATCAGCATTTCCTTGAAATCTTAGAATCTAACCAAATTCTTTCTATTAACGACAAACATGTTTTAGTTGAGATGTCATACTTTCAGCCACCAATAAATATAAATGAAATTTTGTTTAAGCTTCAGAACAAATCATTTAAACCAATCTTAGCTCATCCAGAAAGATATCCTTATTTATATTCAAAAAGCCTTCACAAATTTGAAGAGTTAAAATCCAGAGGTTGTAGATTACAGCTTAATATGTTATCACTCACACGCCATTATGGACCTGGAATCCAGAAAATAGCTATGCAATTATTAGAAAAAGGACTAATTGACTTTTTAAGTAGTGACTGTCACAGAATGGAACATCTAATCAAGATACAAACTATACGTTTACCTTATAAAAAAATGAATCTACTTCATCCTGTTCTTGAAAACAGCAAAAATTTATTTTAATTATTGCATCATTTAAAAGGGTTCTTAAAGATTCTTTTGAGTTTACTACTATCTTCATCCTGTCCATAACCATAACCATAACCATAGGAATATCCGTATTGAGCACCATAAGAGAACTTGGAATAATCAACATCATTAAGAATAACTGCCAAACCTTTGAGTTTCCCCTGCTGCTTTAATTCCTTTGGGAAATCCAGCAACTTCTTTTCTGTATGCTCTGCTCGCGTCACATATACGGTAGTATCGGCAAGTGGGCTAATTAGGAGAGTATCAGTAACGATCATTGTAGGAGCAGTATCTACGATTACATAATCATATTCATAGACCGCAAAATCCAATAACTTCTTCATTCTGTCATTCATAAAAAGTTCTGCCGGATTAGGAGGTATTGAACCGGATAATATAATATCCACCTTTATTCCTTCTTCTTGTGAGCTTACAATTAAATCACTTTCAGAAATATCGTAATTATAAAGATAATCGGAAAGTCCTTTCTCTGAAATAAGGTTCTGTGTATAGCGATGTAACTTAGGGTTTCTAATATCTGCGCCAATAATTAATACTTTTTTCTTTGTACTCGCAAAAGTTCTAGCGAGATTATATGAAATAAAAGTTTTCCCTTCACCTTTTATAGTAGAAGTAACAAAAATCACCTCACCTCTCTCGCTATCTTTTTTTTGAATAAGATATGCCATATTTGTTCTAAGAATCCTAAAGGATTCTGCTAAAGGTGATCTATCGTTAACTTCAATTATATCACTCTGGCCAGCTGCTATTCTCGGCACTTCCCCAATAAATGGCACATGCTTAAGTAAAGGCTGAAGATCACCTTTATGATGCACCTTGGTATCCAGAATATTTTTAATAAAAATTATAAGAATGGGAATTAAAAAGCCTATTAGAAAACCTCCTACAAGAATTAGCCATGGTTTGGGGTCAACAGGTTCATTATTAGTAAAAGCAGGATCAATAACCCTGGCGACAGAAGAAGTTGAAGCAAAGGAAATTGCAGCTTCTTCCCTTCGCTGCAAGAGAAATAAATACAATTGTTCTTTAATTTGCTGTTGGCGCTCAATACCCCTCATACCCTGTTCCAGTCCTGGAAAAGTACTAAATTCCCCTCTCGCAGTTTCCCCACGACTACTTAGCTCTCTGATTCTTACATTAATTGACTGTATTGTACTTTCAATATTTTCAAATAAATTCTTTTCAATAGAATCCAGCTGGCGGGTAATTCTAGTAATAACCGGATTCTGAAGCGTTGAATTTTGTAAAAAATCATTTCTCTCCAAAACTAAAGCATTATAAGCACCTATCTGAGTTGAAATACCAGCTTCAGAAATCCCTAAACCTGATGGTAACAATGAATATTCTTGTTCCTCTATTAATCTTTCCCGGATAGAAGCTATAAGTTCAATTTGTGTTTCTAAATTAAAAATTTCCTCTTCTACCGAAGAAACACGGGATTGGAATTCTCCAGCTCCACTTGAAACATCCATAATTTCATTTTCTCGCTTAAAGCTGGCCATCCCCCCCTCTACCGAATCTAGTTCTTCTGTTATTAATTCTAATCTGTTCTGGATAAATGAAGTTGTATTCTCGGCCACTTCCCTCTTGTTTTCTACACCTCTTCGATTAAAATGAATCATTAAGGTGTTTAGAAAATCTTCAGATTTCCTGCTCGATTCCTGTGTGAAACTTAGAGAAAGTATGTCTTTGGCCTTGCCCTTTTGTCCTATAATTAATCCTGCAATATAATCATTGGCAACCTGGCGTAAAGGTGTAATTTTAATATTTACAGAATTACTTTGAAGAAAGTTATTAATTGAATGTCCATTTCGAAGAGAAAGTGTAAATGATAATTCATTTAATGTAATCACCTCTCCTAATTGATAACTACCGTAACTCTTACCATCATAATCTTCTAATTTAAAACGCCCACCAGATTGAGGAACTACAAAAAAATTTCTAGAAATCTTATGAACAATGGAATCCGGCGTAATAAAATTTATTACAACCGGACTGGTTTTATATGCCTCCACAGTTATGATATTTCCTTCAATAAAATAAGAAATATTATGGTCAAGCTCATTCACCACTCCCTCCACAAGGCTTTTAGATTTTAAAGCCACAATTTGATTCTCCATCCCTTCATCATATGCAAAAACAGCTCCTCCTGAAGGTAGAGCATTTGCCATATTCTTCTTTTCCTCATCCACAATCATCATTGATGCTTCTGTATGAAATTTTGGAATAGTATATCTATTATACAAATAAGCCAATAAAAGACCCAAAAAGACACCAAATAATAACCATTTCCAATATGAGAGGTACTTATAAAGCTCAGCTTTAAGATCAAAAGTTGATTCTTCCTGATCAATATTAAAATCCTGCAATTCTTCCATTAAGTCTTATAAGTTATTAATAAGTAAATACAAACTGATAATTGTTGTACCAACTGAAATTATTCCTTGATAATTGGTAAAAAAACCCGCAGATTTTATTCTTCGGTAGGTAGGTTCAACATAAACAATGTCATTCTGCCTTAGATAATAATATGGACTTGAAAAAAGATTTGTCTCCGTCATATCTATTCTACCAATTGATTTTATTCCGTTCACTTCCCTTATTATCAAAATATTTTCCCTCTTTCCTGTGTAAGGAATTCCTCCTGCAGTGGCCAGAAGTTCCGGCATAGAAATTCTTCCGTCAGTAACAGGTACTCTCGCATTAACCTCTCCTAATACTGTTACATTAAAATTGACTATACGAACATCTACAACAGCATCGGTAACATATTCCCTTATTTTTTCCTGAAGAAGTTTTTGAACCCCCCCTCTAGTCTTCCCCCCTACTTTAATAGGTCCTAATATTGGAAATTGTATAAATCCTTCAGGATTCGTCAAATATCCTGTTAAAGATAAATTTCCACCTCCCCCACCTCCAGAACCTCTAGATGCCTGGTTTTGAAAAGGAGCAACAATTTCCTCTATTTCAGAAGATACATTAATCCGCAAAACATCATTTGGCTGAATGACGGGCTCATAGTCCAATAAATTTTCCATTCCCTCCAGATCTTCTGCATCTTGAAAATACACAATTTGATCACGTGTGGAACAGCTACTTAAAAACAAGATAAAAAAAGATGTAACAAGTAAAAATTTCATAATAAAAATTAAAAATGCAAATATAAAACGATAATCTGTTGTAGAGGCTTTTTCAGTGGGAAAGTATTAACCTATATCTCTAGGAAGTTTTACTTTCTTGAATTTTATCCAACTTTTGGAATGAAGAGTTATTACTTATAAACTCAGGTATAAGATCTTTTAATTTAGCAACTACTTTATCACTCTTTAGTTTATTAGCTGATTTAATAACTTTATTAATCTTTTCATTTATAGCTTCATAATCCCTAACCACATCCTGTCCAATCATAATCTTTTTATGATGGGTTGGCAAAGTTTTACATTCATCATTTAACAATTCTTCATATAATTTTTCGCCTGGCCTAAGACCCGTAATTTTTATGTTTATATGTTTATTGGGTTCATAACCAGCTAATTTTATCATTTTAATAGCTAAATCCATAATCTTTACAGGTTCCCCCATATCAAAGACAAAAATTTCACCTCCTTTTCCCATAGCACCCGCTTCCAATACTAATTGACAAGCCTCAGGAATGGTCATAAAATAACGGATAATACCGGGGTGTGTTATAGTTACAGGACCTCCCTTTTCTATCTGCTTTTTAAAAAGTGGCACTACAGATCCATTAGATCCCAGAACATTTCCAAATCGAGTTACAATAAATTTTGTTGTCTCCTCTCCCTTCATCTTCTGGTTATGATAAAGAGATTGTACGTACATCTCTGCCGCTCTCTTGGATGCCCCCATGACATTGCTAGGATTTACAGCTTTATCTGTAGATATCATTACAAAATGGCCTGCATTATATTTTAGTGCTAAATCTGCCAAATTTTTTGTACCTCTAATATTAACGAATATCGCTTCATGCGGATTTTCTTCCATTAATGGTACATGTTTATATGCGGCTGCATGATAAATAACATCAATGTCATTATTTTGAAACATAAGTTCCAGCCTACGGTTGTTTCCTACATCACAGATAATACATTTGTAATCAAGATCAGGAAATTTGGACTCTATTTCCAGTTGTACATTATGCAGAGGAGTTTCGGCCTGATCGAGAATGAGCAGCTTTTTCGGATTATATTCAGCCACCTGCCTTACTATTTCCCTACCAATGGAACCAGCACCACCGGTTACAAGAATAGTTTTTCCAGTTAGCTGGTCAATTTTATTCTGCACATCCAATTGAATAGGTTCTCTGTCTAAAAGATCCTCAATCTGCAGACTTTTCACTTTTTGAGCTATAGGCTTGTCTTCTCCCCATGTTGAAACAATAGGTGCATTGTAAACGCTTACCCCATGTTCCAGACAATTTTCTATTATTTTATATTTTTCTTCCGCAGAAAATTTACTTTCAGAAAAAACTACAGCATCTGCTTTTAAAGATTTTACTTGCTCATGAACATGTTTACCATATTTTAAAACTGGTTTATCCAAGAGTCTAATGCTTTTATTATGATTTTCATTTGTCAAGAATCCAACGACTCTAAACCTCCTTGGATGTTCAATATCTAAAGCACCAGCAATGGAAATAGCATTTTCATCTGCTCCAAGAATAACTGCTTTAATGAGATTCTCGTCCTTCTGAACATATTTAAAATATTCATAGATCTGTTTGACTGCTAGTCTGAACAGAAAAAGCAAGGAAAAAGATATCCATAAATTAATTAGAAGCCCTCCAAAGAGGAAAATTTTCTGATTAATTATCAGGAAAGTAATAAGGTTAATAATTAATAGCGTAAAAAAGGAACTTAAAGTAGCCAGGAGTAGCTTTAATGCATCTATGTTGGACGAATATCGAATTATCCCGGCATAAGTTTTAAAAACATAAAAAAAGAATATATTAACCAATAGGAGAATCACCCCTTTATCTGCCATATCAACAATTCCATATACATTGGATGTAAGATCCAGCAATATAAATGCTGTAAAAACAGAAGAAAGTGCCACCAAACCAATATCAATTAAAAAAACCACCCATCGCGGAAGGTATTTAATGTTTCTCAGATTAATGGTGTTATCCGGTCCCGTAGAAAGTTTTCTAAAAGTTTTATCTAAACTATCCCTCATTTGGCTAAGGATTCCTAATTAATATAATTTTGAATAGATTTTGAAATTCGCCCTCTATCCTCTTCAGTTAAATTTGAACCAGAAGGCAAACATAGACCTCTTAAGAATAAATCTTCAGCTTCATTGGATCCATAAAAAGGAGCATCTGCAAATACAGGCTGCATATGCATTGGTTTCCACAAAGGCCTGCTTTCAATATTTTCTTTTTCTAAATGAAGCCTTAAACCCTCCTTAGAAAATTGATTTGGACCAGATTTAAAAAATATTACACTAAGCCAATGGTTACAAAAATAATCATTAGTAGGCTCTTTTTGAACTTTTATTTCCGAATTGTTTTTGAAAATTTGTTCATAAAAAGAGTTCATTTTTCTTCTCTCTTTCACTCTGTCATCTAACACTCTCATCTGGCCGCGTCCTATTCCAGCACAAATATTGCTCATTCTGTAATTATAACCTATTTCACTATGCTGATAATGCGGAGCATCATCTCTCGCTTGTGTTGCAAGATAGACAGCCCTTTTTTTATGTTCCATGGTTTTGCTAATTAATGCCCCACCTCCGGAAGTTGTAATAATTTTATTTCCATTAAAAGATAAAACTGCAATATCTCCAAAAGTTCCACATTTTTTTCCTTTATAAGAACTACCCAAAGCTTCTGCACTATCTTCTATAACAGGTATATCATACTCTGCTGCAATAGTATGAATTTCATCAACTTTGTACGGCATTCCATACAAGTGAACTGCAACTATAGCTTTTGGTTTTTTACCCTTTTTTATACGATCTATTACCGCCTCTCTTAAATACTCCGGAGATAGGTTGAGCGTATCGCATTCGCTATCTATGAAAACAGGTGTGGCACCAAGGTAAGCTATTGGATTTGCAGAAGCTGCAAATGTCATACTTTGGCATATAACTTCATCACCTCTTTTAACCCCTAAAAGGATTAAAGCCAGATGAAGGGCGGCAGTTCCAGAACTTAATGCTGCAACCTGTCCCTTAATAGTGTTTTCCGTAAATAAAAAATCTTGTATATCTTCCTCCAGGCCACTCACATTTGGACCTAGTGGAGCAACCCAATTTTTATCAAAAGCTTCATTTATATATTGTTGTTCCTTTCCTCCCATATGAGGAGAGGAAAGCCAAATTTTTTCTTTTTTCATAAGTTAATTATTATACTTCAAAATTTTTCCAGGATTTCCCACAATTACGGCATTATTTGGTACATCTTTAATTATTATAGCTCCAGCTCCTATGGTCACCCATTTACCAATTTTTATACCCGGAATAATAACTGCTCCAGCTCCAATATGGGTTCCTTCTCCTATAGTCACGTTACCTGTTAAAACAGCTCCGGGAGAAATATGAACGAAATCGGCTATATCATTATCATGTTCCACAATAGCTCCGGAATTTATTATACAATGAGATCCGATTAAAGACTGAGCATTCACGACAGCTTTGGCCATAACTACACTGCCTTTGCCTATCCTAGCAGATTCAGAGATTGTGGCTGATTTATGGCACAATGCAACTGTAAAAACACCTTCAAATCTCTGGCTAATATTTTTTCTTATCATATTATTCCCAACGGCAATAACAGTAGGAAAATTGAGCATTTCCGCAGTGATTTTGTGAGTCACTGAGTATTCAAGAATCTTCGTTATTTCTGGATTATCATCAAAAATATAATTCACATCTCTTCCAATAGAATTAATTATATCAATTAATACTTTAGCATGTCCACTGGCTCCATATATATTCATTAGTTATGACCATTAAAGGGTTCTGTTGTAGCCATGTTTTTTGCATTTATACCTTCAGAAAGCATTACTTTTTTAATTGTTTTAAATAAAATCTTTAGATCCAGCATAAAAGAAATATTTTCGACATACCAAACATCATATTTAAATTTCTGAGTCCATCCAATAGCATTTCTGCCATTTACCTGAGCCCATCCTGTTATACCAGGCCTGACTAAATGCCTCTTTTGTTGTTCGTTAGTATATAATGCAAGATATTGTGGCAATAAAGGCCTTGGTCCTATTAAACTCATATCTCCTTTTAAAACATTATATAGCTGTGGGACTTCATCAATAGAAGTACTTCTTACCAGCTTCCCAACAGTAGTTAAACGCTGATCATCAGGCAGCAAACCTCCAATCTGATCCCTCTCGTCTGTCATTGTTCTAAATTTGACGATCTGAAAAATTCTTCCATTTTTCCCAGGTCTCTGCTGAAAGAAGAACGGTTTTCCTTTATTGACAAAAGCTAAACAAATAAGAATTACCAGAAGTAACGGACTGAGAAGTAATAGTGCCGTAAACGCAACAGATTTATCTATTACTGGTTTAAAAAATCTTTTATACATATGCTTCTACTCTTTCAATCTTGATCTGAGATTTCTTTTCCAGATGTAAAGCATTACTTCTTATTATCAACTTGTAGATTCTCTTCCTGATTTTTATACTCTCTTAACATAACTGACCAAAATTCTTCACGTTCAAAGTCTTTCTTAATTTTCTCCCGTGCGCTGTTCTTAGTTCTTTTTACAAGATTATTATCTTTTGAGAATTTAAGCATTGCATTTAACAAATCTTCTTCATTTTTTAACGGAATTATAAGCCCATTTTCTCCATTTTGAACAATTTCATTACATCCGTTAATATCTGTAACAATAGCTGGTAATTCCATAGCTCCAGCTTGCATTACAACATTAGGAAAGCCTTCCCTATAGCTGGGAAAAGCTAAAACATTAGAAATAGCGAAATAAGGACGTACATCCTCCTGATAACCAGTGGTAAAAATTTTAGAATGTTCTTCTATAATCCTTACGGTTCTTTTTTCCAATGGATCCAGGTCCTCTTCGTAATCCCCTACTAATAATAGAGATATATTAGTTTGCGCTCTGTATAAATGATTAAAAGCTGCAACAAGCTCATTAATACCTTTTTCAGAGACCAATCGGCCAACAAAGATAAAAACGATATCCGATGCTGGAATTCCTAAATCATTTCTCAACTTGATTTTATGGGTGTCTGAATATAAATCGGGATTAAAATATTTTGTATCAATGCCATTAGAACTCCCTTTGCCAAGAACTTTCAGTTTTGAAGACGGTGCAAAATTTTCCTGCAAAATTATTTTCTGCAAACCTTTGGAATTAGGATAAACCTTTGTAGCCAGAGAATATGTTAATTTTTCAACCCTCTCCAGTATCTTCCTCTTGTTACCGGTAGTCTCCAGAAGAGGCAGTCCTGCCACAGTATGCAATCTAATAGGAACATTGGCTAACTTTGCGGCCATCATACCTACAATTCCGGCTTTTGGAGTATGAGTATGAACTATAAGTGGTTTTTCTCTTTTAAAGAATCTATACAATTTAAGCACAGCCCCTATATCTTTAATAGGTGTAATAGCTCTCGTCATTTCAAGCCAAAATGTCTGGACATTATTATTCTCACCATATTTCCTTAACCTATCCTTTTCAGCAGAAATTGCAGTAACTTCATAATACTGACTCATAAAAGTAAGTTGACCTTCAAGCAATTTTTCCAAAGAAAGTGGTACTGTTGTAATTCGTACTAATTTTTTCAATTTATTGATTTAATTTTTGCTGGATCTTTATAATTATATTTTCAGCATATCGCTTCCATGTATAATTTTTTTCCAAAGATCTTTTAAGATTTTTATTTCTCGAAAATCTCTCCCTCATTTGGGGGTTTTGGATTAGCATTTCGAGATTATCTTTAATATCCTTCTTTTTATCACCGGTAATTAATAAATCTATTTCATTTTGAAATATTCTGCGAACTGAGGGGATATCAGGAGCAAGAACAGGTAAACCAGCTGCCAGATATTCAAATATTTTAAGGGGATTCATGTATGTCTGGGCACTATGGTGTATTGCAAGGTTAAAACAATTTAGGTGCTCATTAATGTCATTATGATTTACCCAACCTTTAAGTATCACATTATCAGTCAACTCTAAATCCTCTATTCGATTAATTATTTGATCAAGAGCAGGTCCGTCACCTATAATTACAAGCTGTAAATCCTTATAGATTTCAGTCAATTCATGAAATACTTCAACAAGATCTACTATTTTTTTATGAAAATCTAAAGTACCAACATACCCGAGTATAAATTTATTTACATCATAGCCTAACTTCTGTTTTAATTGTTCTTTCCCCTTTATCGGAAAAAATTTATCCAGATTGGCTCCATTAGGTATTACAATATCACGAGAAATTTCAAAAGATGACTGCATAATATTATTTCTTGAAATTTCAGAAACAAAAAAATTTAAATCTGATTTTTCATAAGCTTCTTTTTGTTTTTTTATAAAATATTCTTTAAAAGCAATATTTTTGAACGGTTCATCAAAAGGAGAACCGTTTATCTGTGTACAGACAACAAGATTTGGAAATGCTTTCTTTATCCTTTTAATCTGGAGAAAATTTGAATCTATCTGAAAAAGAATGCTATCGGGTCTTATTTCAGAAATTTTCTGCTTCAATTTTTTAAGGTGAAAATTATTTCTCCTGTAAAATAAGAAAATTTGAAAAAGGCTTATTCCTTTTATGAATTTACGGATTCGGCTGTCAGATGTTTTACGGGCATTAAAGTTCCTTTCCGGTGGAAATAAATACTTTTCTTCAACAAGCTCTATATTATCAAGATTATTATAAAATTCAATTGATTGTATACTACCTCCGTGACTGGCGTAAAAAGATGTACTATAGTACAAGAGTTTCATAAGGTTTCTGTTTCCATTAGAAGGGATAAAGCTCTATCAACAACTATTTTTTTACTGGGGGATTGATAAAAAACTTCCTTAAATTTTTTAAATTCCAGATCTGGATTGTGCAATCCCTGAGTTTTTAAATGTTCTTTATTGTCTTCCATATTTTCTAAACCAGGTCTATATCCATCTGCATAAGGGGTCTTAAAAAATGTGAAGCCAGTTATAAAAACTTCCTCACATTGTGCCTGCAAAACTGAGCATAAAGCAGAAAATCCTACAGTGGGAATAAAGTTTTTAAAATCTGTAGATAATTCTTTATACGATTTTCTTTTTAATACGTAAGTTCTTCTATTGTGAAAATTCCTCTTAAAATAATTAAAGTGCGCCTGTAAACCCTTGCCTGTGAAATTAGGGTTAATTACTTTTTGAATTCCCAATTCATCGAAATATTGCCAATTAATATGCCCACCACCACTAAATTCATTTTCGTAGAAACTATGATATAAATATGTAAATTTTGACCCAATAAAAGGGGCTTTTTCTTTACTCCAAACAAGGGCTCCTTTATTAATCCTTACCACAATGTCAAACTCATCAATAAAGGAGCCATTACGTTGCTGAAAAGCAGATTCCGCAGCTCCTACAATCGCAACTCTTTTTCCGTAGTACTCCTTTTTTGGATTAAATATTTCTGTTGAACCAAGCATTAATAATCCCGCAGATATATTCCGTTTAAATTTCATTAAAAGAATAAATATAAGATTTCGCTATTTTTTCCAGTTCCAGGTTATTATACCCAAAAAAATCAATATCATTCACTTCTGCAGCCTCATGATCATTTATAGAATCTCCAATTAAGCAGGTTTCTCTCTTTAGATACTTGTTTATTGACAAAATATTTTCAACCAGCTCTATTTTAGGTTTTGGTGAGCCTTCTATAGATAAGAAAAAATCAGAAATACCTAATTTTCTGCAAAGATAGCGAAGTTCATCTCCATCGGAACCCGAAACAATGTGCATTTTAAGCCGCTTCCGATTAGCCATTATAAAGTTTATAACTTCTCCATTCAACCTTTCTCGTGAAGTAAGTTTTTTCTTCATGATATCTGAAAAAGAAACAGCACATTGGTCTAAAACCTTTTGCTCCACCTTGACCTTTCTGATTTCTTCAAAAAAATATTTAAATTTTACATAACGGGAAAGGCCTCCATTTTTTTTGTGATAATCCAATAATAAGTCTACCTCTTCTTTAGGAAAAGTTTGAAGAACCTCTCGAAATCCCTCTTCACGTATTTCCATAGAATCTAAAATCACTCCATCGAAATCCCATAAAATAATTGTTTTATCTATAAAATCTTTCATAAATTAATTCTGCTAAAAAGAAATCCTCTTCATAATCTACATCAAGAGAATTAATCTTACCCATTTCCATTAAATATGGTTTTGCTCCTACTCGTTTGCCTCTTTTAAAATTGGCCCTGGTAGTAAGAAATATTCCATTATTAATTTCAAACCAATCACTTAAATCCTGCGTTCTTGGCCAGTCAAGATTAGTAGGATTATTTACGATTTCTCCCGTACACTTGTCGAACAAAAATTCTTTGTAGTCTCTGCCCGAAATTAATGAATCATAACCAAGTTTCCTGTTTTCATTAAATAATTTAACAGCCTTTTGATAAATAGGTAAATCGCAGAATGGAGAAGTTACGTGAGTCCACAGAATATCTTCTGATTTTGAAACTTCTCCGGCGTATTGAATTAAATCTTTTAAATTAGTTGCCGAATTACCCAATTTTTCAGGACGTTTTATAACTTTTAAATTTTGAATCTCCTTTTGATAAGATAGACCTATATTTTGGCAATTTTCATCATTAGTAGATACTATTATCTCTTCTATACCTTCCAGTTTTTTTAGCTGAAGTAACTTTAACTCTAAAAGCCCACCTTCAAACCCAGCAAATTTCCGGGTATTTTTGCGAATCACTCTTTCACTCCCTCTCCTAACCGGAAGAAACACTGATACTCCCATATTAAATCAAAGAAAATATAGAATTAGTATTAACATCATACTTTGTAGAGGTAAGAGAGGAAACTTTTAATTTATTTACCTGAATAGAATCAAAAATAGATTGATTTTCATTAAATAGCTCTAGCTGTTCTTTAGTAGCACTCTGATCGTATCCATCATACCCAATTAGCATAATTTTCTTTGCTTTATAATAGTTCACGATATCCATAGCCATGGCAGTAGTGGATAATGTATAATTGGTTTGATAATGCCCTTTAGGTAAAAACCGAATATTCTGTTTAAATTTTTCTGCAAAATTTAATGCAGAATATCTTTCCTGTGACACAATGAAAATCCTGTTTTCCATTTGCTCAACAAATAATTTATTCTTTAATCTATCCATTTCCATTCCACCGATACAGTGAATTTGGAAATTTTTTAAATCTCTAAAGACTTCAAGATTTTTAGAGCTGGAATGAATTATGCCCATTTCTGGATTCTGTTTTAAGTATTCCCTAATAAAGCTGTAAAATTTCTGCGGGGATTGACCGCCACCAACCAGAACAAACTGATTTACAAGTTTCTTAGCTGGTGCAGAAAATTTGAAATCTTCCTTATTAGTAGCAACATCCTGAACTTCTGAAATTATAGAATTAAGAGAATAAAACCGTTTCTTTACCTGCCCCATTACCTCATTTTGCGGTAAAGAGTAAGCTCCCGATACCATATAGGGTAAATTTGTACCCCAACCATATTTTTTTTTTAAATTAGTAAAAGAATTACTAAGATCATTTAAAATATCGAAATCTACTTTAAGGTTATATTTTTTATGTAAAACAGTTAGATAAAGTTCAGTTTTAAGATTTCCTGCACCTCTTCCCATACCACAGACCGTTCCATCTATAATTGTTGCACCTGAATCTAATGCGGTAAGACTATTAATAAGAGCCATTTCAATATTGTTATGTCCATGAAATCCTAATTTGACATCCATTGCTCCTCTTAACTTCTCAAAAACCTCTTGCACTTCAGAAGGATGCATGCTACCATATGAATCAACCACATAGAAATAATCCAATACAGAATTTAGGCGCCGAAAACTTTCTTCTAAATATAAATTCTGCTCCCACTTGCTGGCATACATTAAGTTTACAGAAACAAGAAAGCCACGGGATTTAATATTTTCGGCTATATCCACAACTCTAGATAGATTGGAAGGCGCAACAGCTAATCGCACCATTTGAATTATATTTTTACATGGATCTAAAAGTTCGTCCAGATCCTGTAAATTAACTTCCTTTTCGTTTAGAATAATAGCTAATTTCTTGTCCGTTCTATTTTTACAGTAATTAAGAAGAAATTGTGGTGAATAGTAAAAAGCTCCCCTATATTCTGTTTTCACCTTGGATCGATACCCCAATTCAATATAATCTATGGGTAATTTGTTAGTTTTTTCGAGGTAGTGATCCAATAAGCCAGTATTAAAATCCCAATTGGTATAGTACCCACCGTCGCGGAGGGTGCAATCTAAAAAAGCAATATTCTTCTTCTGATCATTGTTCAACATAAATGGTTATTTCAATAAAGATATTAATTTCAAATTTTAGCCTTAAAATGGATCCTGTTGCTTTTTAAAATCACTCCTTAAGAAAGAGCTTATTGCTGCGGACTGAACGCCTAACATCCTTTTTCCATAATCCAACCCATGTCTGAAACCTAAAATCATTTTCCCAATAGATTTAAAAAGCAAAAAACCAAAGGCGAAATAGAAATTATTCTTATAAAATATATCGAGAAGACTTCTTGTACTATAAAATTCTCGCACCAGTAATTCTGAGTTTTTTCCGAAGGAGCTATCGCGCCACCTGTAATTATTCGCTGAATTATCATATTTATATCTTACTCTTAGCCAGGATTCGGAATGTACTAAAATAGCAAAACCTAATTGTTTTACCTTAATAGAAAAATCAAGATCTTCAAAACCAAAAAATAATTTTTCATTCGGAAGTATTCCTTTTCGGACCACCTCTGTATTCACTATTAGCGTATGTCCTCCAGGTACAAAGTCTGCTTCTGCGTACCGTTCCTTCTTTAACTTTTCATTCGTCAATGCTTTAACTCGTCCGGAATATTTATTAAAAGTACCTCCTTTGCCTCCAAATATTCCCAACTTAACACCAGAATTCTCTATCTCCTTGATGGACTTAAGCATTTCTCTAAAAACTTCCAAATCCCGGGGAGGATCATTATCGTCTCCCCAGTATACCCACTTAAACCCCAGCTCAGTTATATGCTGCAGGCCTATTTTCGCCCCTCCTGCAGGCCCGCTGTTATAACCTATCCTTAAATAATCTAGTTCCGGAGAAATTAAAGGCTTAAGAGCTTCTTCTGTTAAATTGGTGGTACTATTATCTACAATTAACAGATAGGCAGGGGGGGAACTTTGGTTCCTAATAATCTTTATAGTTCTGAGCAAAATTTCAGTCCGCTCATAAGTGATAACAAAGGCTGCAAAATCCTGGTTGACCATTTTAATTTTAAAGATTTTGAAGCGCTACCATTGCGCGAAATTCTTCTGAATTTCTATATAGTTCCTGAAATGAACCATGAGCAAGAATATTTCCCGAATCCATCAAAAATATTCTGTCTGCATCTCTCACTGTCGCCAGACGATGAGCTATTATAATAATAGTATATTCACCCTTTAAGTCCTTAATATTCTGCTGCACAACAGCTTCAGTTTCACCATCTAATGCAGATGTTGCTTCATCCATAAATAAAAAATCAATATCCTTATAAAGCTCGCGCGCAATGGAGAGACGTTGTTTTTGTCCTCCGCTTATATTTATACCGTTTGACCCTAAAACACTTTCTTCTTGTTGAGGCAAGTCCATTATGAAATTTAAAACAGCAGCTTTTTCTGCTGCCAACCGAAATTTTTTTAAATTCTCTTCAGTTTTTGGTGCCCAGAAAGTAATATTATTATAAATAGTGTCATTAAAAATTGCTACATCCTGCACAATATAGCCTATACGATGTCTAAAACTGCTAAGATGCACTTCATTTATATTTATACCGTCTATTTCATAATCTCCTTTTATTGGCTTTATTAAACCAGATAAAATGTTCATTAAAGTAGATTTCCCCGCACCACTTTCTCCGACTATGGCTACAGTTTCATTTTTATGGATTTTCAAATTAATATTTTTAAGAATGGGTTCTTTTAAGTTGAACCCAAACGATAGGTTTCTCAAGGTTAAAGAATTTGAAAAAGACTCAATTACTTTATTACCACTCTGTTCTTTGTTTGTTTTCAACTCTGCTGTAAATATCCTCATATTGTCCAGAGATCCAGAAGCAGAAAGAAAAGAATTCCATTGCTCCTGCATGCTAATAAAAAAGGTTATTCCCCTGTATAGTAATAAAAGACTTAATAAGATATTACCCAAATCTTCATTAAATAAATAAATATTAATAAAAATGGCTGCAAATATCACTAAAATTGTTAAGGGCTCGCGGAGTCCGACCAAAATGGAATCAATCATTCCCATCTTTTTCTGAACAGATTCTACTTTTAAAATATTTTTTTTAAGCTTAAGATTATAAAGACTCATTAGTCCTGTAGCTTTTAGGTATTGAAAAAAATGTACAGTCTGAACTAACAAATTCTGAAAAATATGGGACTCTGAAGTAAATTGACGAGAAAAAAATTTTGTTCGTTTATACAATCTGCGGAAAATAAAATTTAAAAAGAAAGAACCAACAATTACCAACAGTGTAAATTTCCAATCAGCTGCTAAAGCTAGAAATATATATACAATTACTAGTGCTCCTGTCTGGATGGTTTTTATATAAAACTTGTATGCACCATTTACCCGCTGTACCTCTCCACTAAATGTATTTTGGATTCTTCCTGTATCTGCTTTTAAAAAAGCATTAAAGCTAAAATTTCCGAATAATTCAATATTAGAAATTCTAATCTTTCTCATAAAAAATTGTTGGTAAATGATTCGCATATAGGCTTCAAAATACTTAGCTACACCTTTAAGACTAAAAAATATAAATATTAAAAAAAACAGACTGCCTAGAGAAGGAGTAATCCCAAGCGTATCTACTATAACAGAACTTACAAATTCTGAGTCTGAACCGCCATCAATATTATTAATAACATTTCCTTCTGAGGAGATCATCTTGAAAAGCGGAATAAACAGAGCGATCCCTATTCCGTCTAGAAGCCCTACCAATAAACTTAATGAAATGGCAATAAATATTCTGAATTTCAAGTATTCATAGAAATAGTTAAAATAGCGAAAGAATTTCTGGATTCGGAATTTGGTTGCCATAGTAAATCTTGTATATCCAAAAATACAAATACCAATTGGACTTGAGAATTTATATTTAAAGTGCGTCATTACATGTTAAAGAACCAATGACAAAAAAGATGAAAACAATTTATAATATATCCTTGTACTCCAGAAAATTTAGACTGATTTGAAGTTGATGATGGATAATTATTATCGTATTTTTTAAGTCTTTCTTGAAATTTGATTGTTTACCTCAGCCATATTAAGCGAATTGAAATTATAATCTTTTTGGCAACTTTTAAAATGTTCAAAAATTATTTTTAGATCCTGCAAATTCTCTTTAGGATTATTTCCAAAGTTGTGCGGATGCCACCACAAATGGTAAATCTCATTATTACGGGCAGCATAGGTCATCTCTGATATTATCCGCCGGAGTTTTAAATTATTTAAAAACTTATTGGATGAATAGGGTCTTAACAGTCTGCTAGCTTTTTGGGCTAGTGGTTTTTCTTTATCAATTATTAAAGAATCTAAGGCATAAGATTTATTTTTTGGGCCAATATATGCATCACCAGTCCTAAAGATTCTATTCTTTAGGAAATCTTGCTGCGTATCCTTCCAGTACCAATCTTCAGGATTTGACCGTACATTTTCTATTCCCAACCTTTTACAAACTTTTAAATAATCACTGTTGAACTGGTTCCTGGGAAAAACAAGGGATTTTAATTCAATGTTCATCTCTTTCGCAAGTTCAATGGCCTTTTTGAGGTCGGATTCAAACGATTCAAGGTCTTGTCCCTGTTCCAGGCAGTAGTAATGGGAATAAGTGTGTGTGCCAATTTCCTGGTTGGGAGCAGCATTTATTTTTTGGATGATTTCTTTGGCAAAACAGTAGAATTCAGTTTCAGCAGAATTAATAGATTTCCCATAGTTATATGCAGATAAGGAGCGATTACTATATTCTGGAATTGTTTCAGGAATATTGTAATTCCATTCCTCCCAGTTAAAGTTGAAGAGCATCCCCACTGTAGCCCACGTGCAATGTATGTTGTATTCCTTGAACAAATCAAGAATTTTGGGAATTACAAATCTCGTGTTTTCAAAATATAAGTTTTTCCTTTTGTAGTCTACTTTATCAAAAATTCCCCAAAGTAATTCAAAATCTAAAGAGATAACAAAAAATCCGTTTTGTTCCATAAAGCTTTATTTCTTCCTACACAAAGTTAAAGAAAACAAAACTGCAGTCTCTATTCCTTTTTACTTGTTATAAAAACTTTAAGAATGTATTATCGTAACATTAAGAGAATGATAAATTTATGAGAATATTTTTACAAAAAAAATATATTTTATGTTACAACTTATTTCATCTATTCAACAGATTCCGGGAACTTTAAAAATTAACAATTATTTTCCTGTAGTCCAGAAAATATTGATATTATTATTTTCTGTTGACCTATTTTTTATTCTCCTACATTTCTACAGCTTATTCCTGCCTGTAACAAATGAGGACAGATTATTGTTTAGATTGGACATGGATTTTGGCTATGCAGAAATGTTCCAGTATTTACAATTTATTGGAGCTGCTTTATTGCTTATTGCTTTCTCTGCTAGAAGAAAAAAAGGCATCTACCTTATTTGGTCTTTGTTTTTTCTCGTTTTATTCATTGATGATGCTTTTGCATTTCATGAATCTTTTGGAGCAAACTTGGTTGGTCATTTCAATATTCCCAGCACTTTAGGCCTTAGATCTCAAGATTTTGGGGAATTAGCGGTAGCGGCAATGCTTGGTGCTACTTTTGTTTTGCCTTTTATACATTCCCTGTTTTTTGGAGACAGGAAAACCAAAGAGGTTACCTTGCACCTATTAATACTTGTAGGGGTATTGGTTTTCTTTGGGGTTGGAGTAGATATGCTACACAGTTTCCTAAAAACTATGCCAGGCTCTGGTGTATTAACTATCATAGAAGATGCGGGAGAATTATTCGCCGGAAGTTTGATTGTCGGCTATACAATATGTTTGCACATGCGAGAAAACAAGATAATTTCTAATTTAAACTGAGCAATTTAAAATAAAATAAGGCTGTTATTTATCCAGGATATCCCGAAGTGTAGCATTTCAAAATGCTACACTTCGGGATATTTTTTTAATTCAATTTGAAAATTAAAGAATTTTTGAACTTTTATTGGCTAAGTGTTCTCCTCAATCCAAACCTATATCATTGTTGAACTTGAACCTTGTTTAACTCAGCTACCTGCTCTTTCCTCAATCGAAGTTTCCGAAGTTTCACAATTTTCTTGTATTTCTTTTCTGCCATATAATAATAGATCACGAAAAAGAGGAAGTACATCACCATAGATTTTTGACGCATGATAATTCCTAAATTGGACATTACAAAGGTCATGGCCAGAGAGGTCATAAAAAAAACGACAAAACTTGTCTTTACAAGAGGAGGCGATTTTCTAATAAATGAAATAAAGTCCTTCTTTAAAATTTGAAATGTAATCAAAAGATAAAGTAAGTTTTCTGCAGACACAATTAATCCTAAGACTCCCGGAGCATCAATAAACAAAGGTCTAAACCAAAAAGTAAATAATTTTACCGGTAGCGGATAACTAGCCATATCTACACCAGATCCAGCATCTTCGCTCAGCCCTTGTGCTCTTGTAGATGTAAAATCCTGGAAATCGGATACTACATTCTCAGATCCTCCAAGATTTACCACCGCCAAAACTTTGTCCTGTATCAGCACCAACAAAACGATCATTGCCAAAAAGGCCCCTGCTTTTTGTCCCATTGAAATCCTTTTATTTCCACTCATAAATCCTAAACCAGTTCCTACTACCATAAACATAAAAACATGTGGTCTTACATGATAAATAATTAATGCTCCCAAAATCAGAAAAAACCACCTTTTCTTCCACACTTTCAGTGCATAAACAAACATCATAATTCCCAAGAAAATTACAGAACCTTTTCCTAAAGAAGAAGTCCAAAAATGCATATTAGGCAAAAACATAAGTATAAAAAGAAAATCCCAGCGCTTGAACAATTTAATTTTTACTGGAATGTTTTCCCTGAAGAACAAATAAGTAAAAATGAAGCCTAAATAACCTATCCACGCAAAAATAACCATCACCACAACATAGGGTAAATCCAAACTAACTGTAAATGGATAAGCTATAAACTCTAAAAAGGTAGTACTGGTGCCATATAAATCAAGCCATTCACCGGTATATCTACGGGTATTGTAATAATAATTTTTGGAATCTGAAGGATTATTAAGAGCATAAATGTAATAGGTTAGCCAAAAAATAAAGTGGTAGAAGTATAATCTATTCATTAAGGAAACAGAGAAAAACTTATGCCTGTTCTTGAAAAAACGAAAAATCCCCTGGTTTACCAGGTAAAGGAATAATATCAAAAAAATTGCTCCTACCATTTAAAATAGTTCTAAATCGCCCAAATTATAATTAAAATGATTCAGTTCTAACAAATTGTTAAATTCCTCATCAGGAAGGCTTAACTTTCTCACTGTCATTACGGGGCCAAAATTCCCTTTTATAAAAAAAGTACCAAAACCATCTTCATTGGCCATTGAAATAAATGTTGCCCCAAATTTTTTAGCCCACTTGGAAATAATTTTCTTGATAGTGCTATATGTCCTATCATCTCCAACCATAACTTCCACAATCCTCAATTCCTTGAAATATTTATGCTCCTTTACATAACCTGCCATGTAAAATGAACTGTCGGCTATTACTTCATATTTCTGTAACGGGTTATCCTCATACCTCCACCTGAGATATTCAGCAGATTTTGGAGTAAAATATTTGTCTATTTTAGACTTATTAGTGTTGATGCTATGGCATAAATTCTTAATATCCTGAAAATTGATGTTTATTTCCGTATCATAATTAGTTGTTTTCTGAGATAACCAATTTAACGGAAAAGTAGGTTGGATTTGCACTTTTAGTTTGTCAACTTTTTCCCACCCCATTTTCAGGTAACCGGGAAGGCTTAGTTGATTTGGGGTATTGAAAATAAAATGTCCACCTTCTTGTTTTGCCAACTCTATTGCTTGTAATGTTAACTTTTTAAAGACTCCTTTACCCTGATGTTCCGGATGGGTAGCAGTATCAACCGCCCGAAAAGTTATATGGATTTTATCTCCTTTTTGCCATTGCCAACGCATAAAAGCCCTAACTCCAATTATTTTATTCTCTTCAATAGCTACCAAAACAAGAGACCTCCCAAAAGGATTATTTATATGCTTAAACCTCCAGACTTCTTCTGTTTTTTTGGAAGAAGTTTCACCCAGACTTGCCTTGAGTACTTTTAAAATTTCAGGAATATCTTTCTCTGTCCCTTCCCTTATCTGCATTTCTTATATATTTTGAACTTTTTCTGAACAAGTGCTTCTGAATATGAACTTGAACAATTTATTCCGGAAATTAGTGGTTTTAACGTTTTCTTCCGTAGCTATATCAGCGTATCATTCTCATAAAATTAGCTTCCATGCATGGAAATATAATTATCTTCAAGTGCTTCCACCATAGTTTTTAGGCTAAAAGCATCAATGACCCTTTTTCGCGCAGCAACCTTATATTTTTCAAGTTTTGTAGGGTCATCGAGTAAAACCTGCACCAGTTCAACTAATTTCCCCCAATCTTCAACCTTACAAGTGAGCCCAGTTTCACCATTGATCACCACTTCTTTAATCCCTCCAGCATCTGTTGCTACAACAGCACACTCCATACTCATAGCTTCCAAAAGTGCAATAGGCAAGCCTTCAAATGAAGAACTCATCATAAAAATATCCATGGCTTCGAAATACGGCTTCACTTCGGTTTGAAGTCCAGGAAAAAATACTTTTCCTTCCAAATCCAAATTATTGAATTCTTCCTTGATTTCTTCTTCAAGTGGTCCCGTCCCTACAATGATCCCATACACATTAGTATTAGTAGCTTGCACTTTGGCAAAAACCTGAAGCCATTCCTTTAATCTTTTCTGAAACCTGAATACGGCCACATTGCCTAAAACTATTGCGTTCTTTGGAATTCCAAATTTTTCCCGAATAGATTCGTCTCCTTTTCTAGTGAAGGAACCGGTATTAACCCCATTAAGAAGTGTCTTTACAGGAATGGAAGGGTGAATGTTGTTTTTTATGGAATTGGTTACATCTTCAGAAACACCAAAAGCCATACTTTGATAGTTAAACGTTGATTTATTAATCTTTTTCGTGACCACATGGTAACGTTCCTGCATATTATGTTCTGTATATAATACAGGAATCCCAGTTTTTTTGAAGACTAGCCTGCCCAAGAACCCCGCCCATGGCAGGTGGCAATGTATAAGCTCAATTCCCTCCCTTTTACAATAATCAATTACATTGTTGTAACGCAAGAAAAGATAAATATTGTTTTTGGCTTCCATACAAGTCACCTTTCCTCCTGCATCTTCCAACGCATTTACCATTTGGTCCTTCCATGGCAAAAAATAAATATAATGAAATTCGAATTTATGGGTGTCATGGATTTTAAGAGTCTCGGGAAGTAGCATTTCTGCCCCTCCCCTTCCCAAGGATTTAATGATATGAAGGATTTTGATCTTGCGCATTTACAATATGATTAGTGACCACAAATTTACTTCATTGCAGGTGGTCGACAAGCTTTTAATAAAAATTAACAGCCTCAGGGGATTATGAAAAAAAAATGGAAGATTTTCATGAACGAATTTCAGCATATATCCGCAAAAATTGTTTGGCTATCTCACTATTCATAAATTTTTCTGAAACTAAATTAAAAGCATTTTCAACTTTATTTTTATCGGAATTTTCCAATTCTTTTAAAACAGCAGCTGCAAAAGAATTTTCGTCATTCTTTTCGATTAAATAGCCAGTGTTATTATTTAATATTTCGGATATACCGCCCACATTATAAGCCACTACCGGTAATTTTTGATACATAGCTTCTACAACAACAGCAGGAAGCCCTTCTATCAAACTGGGCAAAATAAGGACATCAGAAAATTCAATATACAAGGTAGGATCCTCTACTTCTCCATGGAAATAAACTGAACCTTCAAGATCTAATTCATTGGCCTTTTCCTGAATTTTATTTCTTAATACCCCCTCTCCCAATAAATGAAGTTCTACTGAAGGTTCCGAAGATAAGATCCGCTGAAAAATTTTTAAAATCCCATAATGGTTTTTTTCTTTAGTAAAAGACCCAATATGGAGCAGTTTTTTTTTGTGCTGGGACTCTGGTCTCAAAGGATTACCTTCTAAAAATCTTTTTTCTTCAACCCCTACTGGAACAACAGAGGTGATCGTGGCAGTAAAAGGAAATAACTTGTTCAAATCATCCTTGGAAGCTTCTGAAACCGATACAATTGCATCTACCCGCTTCAATAAAAATTCATTGATTCTTTTTGAAAATCGCGTTTTCACATAAAAACTGGAGGCACTTGCATTCCTATAAACCAAAGGCTTCTTCCAGTTAAAGATAATTTTTGACAATACAGCATATTTTAGCGTATCTGCAGCATTAGCCTGAATAATATCTGGTTGGAATTCGTCAATGATACGTGCAAGTTGAAACCAACCTTTATAATCTACAAACCTCCTTTTCCTAGGTCTGGCAAGGGTTTTTACCTCTTTATGAAGAAGTGGCAGTGAAGCACTACCATCGTAAATACTGTACACCTCAACTTCGTGCCCCAACTTTATCAAATGATTGGAAAGTTGGCAACAAAACACTTCTGCCCCCCTATATTGTTTTTTCTGTATTAATTGAAGTATTTTCAATTTAAGCTCTATTTAAAATCAACTGTCTATAAAGGGTTTCAAAACGAATTGCATTTTTTACAGGATTAAAACTTTCCTGTACAAGATTAAATGCCTTGTTCCCCATTTCTTCCCGCAAATCGAAATCATTCATTATACTGAGCAATTTTTCTTTAAATTGGTTTTTATCAAAATTGTCTATCATAAATCCCGTTTCGCCATCTTTAAGCACTTCAAAAACACCACCTACATTTGTGGCAACAGATGGTACTTTCTGTGCAGCGGCTTCCAGTATCACCCCAGGAACACCTTCCACCTTGCTTGCAAGGACAAAGCATCCTGCTTCAGAAAGAAGTTCTGGAATATCTTTCCTGAAACCTATTAGATATACAGTTTTATCCAAAGCCCTAGCGGAAATTTCATTTTTGATTTCTTCATAAAGAATTCCATTTCCTACACAAACCAATTTCAGATCAGGCTGCTCTGTTTTTAATTCCGAAAAAATATCCAGTAAAAACAAATGGTTTTTTTCAGGACTAAAATTGCCAATATGCATTGCGATTTTATCTTTTTCAATAAGGTTCAATTCTTCTTTAAGGCTTTGCCGCAACAAAGTTTTGACTTCTTTAATTGGGATGCCCCTCCTAATCACCGAAGTTTGATTTGCGGGATAATCAAAAGTTCTAATAAAATCCTCTATTGCCTCTTCCCCAACAGAAGAAACATGGTCAATCCTGGAAAATATTTTTTTGTAAAGTAGCTTTTTAGGGGTGTTGGACAACCATTCACTAATAATACTAATATTACGATAAACCAAAGGGGTTTTGGGAGTAAAAAAGGAAGTGGCAACCATATATTTGAGTGTATCAGATCCGTTACACTGAATGACATCGGGTTGTGACTGTTTTACAAGCCGCACTATTTTTTGAACAAGGGCTGGGGAAAAAGCACCCCTTTTCCTCAAACTTAGATCCAGATTCTCCGCACCGTCTACCTCCAGTACATCTTTTTCGTTTTTATATAAGCCTGCAAATATTATTTCGTGACCCAATTGTAGAAGTTCGGTGCTCAAGTTTGCAGCAAAAACTTCCGCTCCACGATACTGCCTCTTGGTTACTAATTGAAGTATTTTCATTAAAAATTGTTTCTTTAAATCCTACCCTCTAAATCCCCTACTGAAAAAGCTATTTTCCCGCTTACCCCAATCTCATCATCCTTACTGACCACTGCCTGTGAACCACGATCAAATTTAAGTAGGAATTTAAGGTGTTTATTTTTTTCGTTATCCAAAAAATAAACTGCTTTTGCTTTATTTTTTGAACATACAGAAATTAGTCTCTGGGTACTCTTTTGTTTACCTCCAAAAGAATCCACTAAAATAATACTTTTAATTCCTTTCAATTTTGTCAACTTATAAACAATGGTACCCCCATCCTTAAATTTGGCTATTTTATATTGTTGGTCTGCATATCTCCATGTAAAGTAATCTTTAGAAATATTTGTTTGACAGGAAAGTTCTTCCAACCAGGATTTTTGAAAATCCATCTCCTTTGATGTTATTTCCTCAAAATTTTCTGCTCCTTTCAGGAAGTTTATTAGCCCCACTTTATAGCTAAAATTGCCATCTATGGGTTTCCATCCCATTTTCAAATAGCCAGGTTTGCTGTTCTCATTTGGCGTGTTAAACACAAGATCATATTCCTCTTTGATATTTTCCAGTCCCTGAAGGGTTATCTTTTTAAACAAACCTTTTCCCCTGTAATCATGATCTGTACAGGTGTCAACAGGACGAATTGCTTTTATGACTTTGTTGTCGCACAAAAATTCCCACCTCATAAACATACGTAATCCCACAATCCTATGGTTATCAACAGCCAATAATCCGTATGATTGTCCGAAAGGATTTTCAAAATGTTTCCAAAGAAAAGCTTCTTTGGTATGGTCGGTTTCAAAATTTGCATTTAAAAGCTTGATTATTTCATCGACATCTTTATCGTAATCTATTTTCCTAAACTTCAGCATATTTACAGATGTTGATTTTATTTGATTTTTCTACTTTCTCAGATGGAATAAAAACGGATGTGCCCCGGAAACTTTCGCTTTAAATTCCGTCATTTCAGTATCGCTATCAACCATGATGCGCGAAATGTTCAGCGGATCCATATTTTTTTTATTGATTTTGTGGTCAAATAGGAATACAAGTTCCATGTTAAATTTTTTCAAAACCTCAGTAGTTTGTTCATCGGCATTACCATTGGGATAAGCAAACACATCGAACCCCGGGAACTGCAAGGTTTCAAAGACTTTTTTTGCTTCCGTTAGCTCTTCTGAAATTTCTTCGGGAGTACATTTATCGAGCATGGGATGGGTGTGGGTATGGTTTGCTATAAACATCCCACTTTGAATCATTTCTTTTAAATCTTGGGTGGTCAATTGTGGTTTCGATACCTCCAGATATTCTTCCATCCTCCCCACCCGTTCAACGTTGGATATTTCTTTAAACTGCTTTACCACTTCCCTCGCCTGAAGATAGGTTTTACCTTCTTTCATTTCTTTGGCTTCGATCCTCTTGATCCAAACATCTTTTGAGGTGTTTATCAAACCTGTGATGATAAACAAACAACTACTGAGATTATGCTGTTTGAGTACTGGCAAACCTTTTTGGAGTACTGTTATATCCCCGTCATCGAAAGTGATCAATAACGGATTTTTAGGCAATGGTTGGTTTTCCCTGAAATGAGATTTCAAATCCTCTATACTAATAATATTGTATTGAGACTTAAGGTAAATTACCTGCTTCTCAAAAGCCATTTTATCTGGTACTGTATGATAGGCAAGGACTCTCAACCTTTTGGCATACCTCTTTTTAAAAAAGAAATGGAAGCTGCTTAATGCTGAATACAATTTATCCCTCATACCCTTTTAATGTTTTTTGGATGCTATCAATTGCCCGTAGGTCTTTTCATATTCCATTGCTATTTGATTAATATCAAATTTTCCTACAGCAATCTCCCTGGCATTTTTCCCCAATGCTTTAAACTTCTGCTCATCCTCCATAACAGCCAAAACTTTTTCGGTGAGGTCCTTCACGTCCCCCCTTTTAAATATTATGGCAGAATTTTCATCTACACATTCCATATTTTCAGGAATATCGGAGCAAACAATAATTTTTTCCGTTAACATCGCTTCTATTAATGCACCCGGCAAACCTTCAAAATAACTGGGGTACACAAAAAGATCTGCAATAGACAGCAGTTGCGGCACGTCTGGTCGTCTTCCCAATACTTTGATTTCATCTTCAAGACCCAGTTCCTCTGCACGGTTCTTCAATTTTTCTTCAAAAACACCGTGCCCAGCGATAAGGAGTACAGTATCAGGAAACTTTTTAAGAATAGCCGGCATGGAATTTACCATATCTAACTGCCCTTTCCTTTCAATGAGTCGGCTAACATTTAGCAACACCTTTTTGTTTTCGATTCCCAAGGATTTTTTTAAAACTTCTAAATCTTCAGTTTGCCCTACGTTTGTGAATTTATCAATATCTCTCCCCCTGTAAATCACTTTGACTTTATCTAAATTCACCAGCGTAGATTTCGCCTTTGATTGCTTTATAGTTTCAGAATTTGAGATAAAGAAATCTACTTTCTTAGATGTATAGGTATCATAAAACTGCACCAATTTCAATTTGATCTGCATTGAAAGTGGTTGATTCTGGAAACGTAGTCTATTGTAAGAATTATTTACAAAACTACTTATCAAAGGAATGTCATAGTTCGATTTTAACTTACGTGTTACAGCATCAGATCTGAACAAAGTGGAATGGATAATATCCGGTTTCTCCTTTTCATAGATTTTTTCCAGTTCCTTTGCTGCCTTTGAAAAATTTCTGGGTCCCGGGATATTCAACGAATAAACTTTTATTCCCGCTTCCTCCAAATTTGGTTTTAATTGGTCGCCTTTGTATAGGTGTACAAAAACAGGAGTATAGTTCTTGAAATGCTGAGATATTTCAACCAAACTCCGCTCTGCACCCGATCCATTTATAGTATCAATTACAAATAATACTTTCATTAATCTACTCTTTATTAGGAAATTTTCTAACCCACAATTTTTTTCTTACGAATGGAATTTCGAAAGCTATTAAGTTAGCCACATTTTTTAATGAAAAATCTTCTTTTAATAGCTTGTGGAATACCTCTCTACTTTTTTTTATTTCACCTACCCTCACATAATTTATTGCTGAAGATTTTAAAAACCCATTTTTTCTAAAATGAAGAACTCCTGAATCTTTATACTTATTATGTAAATATAAAGTAGCTTCTGCTCTTTGTCTATCCCGTGCTTTTTTCCTCACAGGATCATTATGTACATTGTATTCAAAATTGCAGTTATTTGTATAGTCAATGCCGAGGTTTTGTTTTTTACAATATTCAACAGCACGAGCAGTCATTTCCCAGTTTGTACTTTGTGATAATAAGGTATCATAACCGTCTATTTGATTAAAAACATCTCTTCTTATGGAAAAAGTTCCTGCTAAAGAAGAATATTTTGAATCTGAAATTTTATTTTTTATTCTTGGGAACAATTTCTCACCTCTTATAATGTAACCACAACTTATATAACCTGTATCAGCCTCCTTCACATCATAAAAATCTTTTAACCAATTCTCGCTTACCTGGTCATCGCTATCGAGAAAACAAATAAATTCTCCAGTTGTTACGGAAACTCCGTGGTTCCTGGCTACAGTAACTCCCTGGTTCTTTTGTTTGACATACTTTATCCTCTGATCTTCTAAAAATGGAGCAATTTGCTTTTCTGTATCGTCCGTTGAACCATCATCTACAATAACTAATTCCCAATTGGTGAAGGTTTGTTTCAAAACACAATTAATAGATTTAATTACTGTAATTGCATTGTTGTAGGTAGGTATTATTACTGAAAAATCCCTCATAAATTTATTTATCTAATTTTAATTCCTTGAAATTATCCCTTTTCATTTTATTGAAATTTTCTTCCAACATATCATAACGGTCTTTGAATTTAGTCCCTTCAGGAATATCCCCTTCACCTAAGGAAAGGTAGTAAAACTCCAATTGTGGGTATACCTGCGGCAGGTTTATCAATACTGAAGATATGTAAGAAATTACCATGCCTGGCAATTCATTTTCCACTTCCATTCTTTCCTCAAAGGGTATGTTGTCACGAACAATCTTTCCAAAGAATTCATATTCTTTCAAATTTTCATCTTTTTCCCGGCGATGGGAAAAGTAGGAGAATTCCCCATCTGGAAACCGACTCCTGATCATTTTTAGATAAGCAAGGTGTTTTTCTTTATCAAGATAACCAAGTTCTACAAGCGGACTCCCTACAAAATAAATTTTATCTTTTTTGATTTTTGTATTAGCGGAAGATTTAAAATTAAAAACCTCTACAGAATCTGATGCTGCAATATCCAGCTCCCAGGGCGAATAAAAGTGCAAATTTTCTACAGGGGATAAACCGAGGATTTTGTTAATGAAAAATTTACTGCCCTTAAATGGAATGGTTTTGTCCTCTTTCCTCAAAGAAGCAATAGGTATGATCCCAGTACCATCACTAATCAAAACTGTTTTCTGGGGATTGTACTGCTTTAAAATGTAATGCTGAATCCAGGAATTGTAATTAGAAAAAAAGACATTATCGAAAGATTTTTGCTTCCCCTTTATTTGTTTCACCTTGAACATTGTCGAAAAAATATCAAGGTAATGGAACGGAGGCTTTCTTTGTTTATCTACATAGATTACATCCAATAGTTCAATTTCGGGATCCTGTTTTATTCTATTACAAAATTCTTCATGGCCAGGAAACCTTCTAATGTTTAGCACCATATAATTATCTGCATCAGCATGGGTGTCAATATAAGTTTTGACATTTAAGAGATGTGTGGTATTGGTGATTAAAAAAAGGTTCCTATTTCTTTTCGATGCCATTCAGTGCATTTTTAAAATCTTAGTTTATGCTTCTCACAACTGTAAAGGCTTCTGCAAAATCTTTGCCCACAGCAATTCCCCACCGTTGTGCCTGGATTTTTAAAGCTTCAGGAGAACGTGGGTGCGGATACTGCCTTTTTTCAAATTCGTAGCTTTCCATTCCCTTTATTTTTGCTTCAATTGCTTCTTCACTTACACTTACGTACATGTTTGGCACAAAGTGCCGTGGATCTGTAGCGGCACGCCATTCGGTTCCTGAAGGGGTTTCAAATGTGATCACTGTTTTCACCCGCTCATCTTTCATAGGTCGGGTAGCTGTTACCACAGCCTCAAAGGTGCGTTGGTGATCAACATTCACATCCCCACCGTGGTGTGTAAAGACCACTTCCGGATCAAAATCCTGCTTTTCCTTTTCAATAACTTTGATGATGTCCAACAAAGAAACAGTATCAAAACGATTATCGGGAAAATCATAAATACCTACAGAGCCATACCCTATTGCTTCCTGTGCATTTTTTATATTCTCCCTATGAATTTTTAGCTCTTTCTCCCATTTTTCAGGATCCCTCACTTCTGCCCTCGAAGTGATGCCTTCCCCAAGGATAATCACCCTGGTTTCACAGGAATAATCTTTATTTAACTGATACATTGTAGCCCCCAAACCTAGAAGTTCATCATCGGGATGAGCTACTACGACTAAAATTTTTTTATTTCTTAATGATTCTAACATCTGCTATAATTTCTTTTTCTGATTTTAATGAAGCCCTGGTAAACTCGAACCGAAAATGCTCATTTTCAATATAAGCCGCCGGATATCCTTCACAGTCCAGCATCCTGATAAAATCGTACACCTTTCCTGTTTCAGACAGCCGGTTAAGGTCACCGTCTTCAGGCTTTCTCCTTTTGAATTCCACTATATCCCCTTCCTGCGGAACAGGTTTGATATCTTCCTGAATAATTTCTTCGATCATTTCTTCAATTATCCCGGAGCAACGCAGAAAAATTTCCTTTGTGGTACCATTTAGGTTTAAATCCTTTTTCAAATATATGGGTCCGGTATCCAATCCTTTTCCCGCTTTTAAAGCTGAAATTTTAGTATTGTTTATACCTCGTGCAATTAAATTCTGAATAGGGCTCCCTCCCCTTCCGTGAGGAAGATCTGTTTCGTGGAAAACCACGCACTCGAACTTTTCATAGATCGAAGCCGGAATAATATAGGACCAATGTGGAATGAATATTTTACCGGGTTGAAGTTCTTCTAATTTATCTAAAGCAAACCGGTCTTTTTCATCTATTAAAACCCAATGATACTCCGAAAGTTTTTTTTTCAGGGATTCATAGAGGGGTTTATGCCAACTTTTCTCCGATAAAATAATAAAAGTTTCCATTTCCGGTACTATCGTTTAACTTTAAACAAAGAATCAATGAACATCATGGTTAAAAATCAATAAAGAATTCTATTCAAAATGTTCTTTGGACAGAGGCTGACCACGTTTAATATCCTGTGTGGCTTTTTTTCCTAATACAGAAGTATAATATTTTGGTGCTAAGCCATGTCCTGGCCGTATAGATCGTATATTCTTTTCAGAAAAAACTTCTCCTTCTTTAATATCTTCTACCACAAAAAGCGATCTTCTTCTTGTTTTGTTGGGTTCGGTTACTTCATAAACCACTTGCCCCAATGCTTTTTCAGCTTCCCGGGCAGCTTTCACCATTGCAGCAAATTCATCAGGTTCCATTGAAAAAGCTGAATCGGCACCTCCTTGTGAACGTTCCAGGATAAAATGTTTTTCAATCACTTGCGCTCCGAGGCTTACTGCAACCACTGGTACGGTGCTTCCCATTGTATGGTCTGAAACCCCCACCTTAACACCAAACCTTTCCTTAATATCCGGCATAGTCAAGAGGTTTGCATCTTCAACAGTGGCAGGATATTGTGAAGTACATTTTAATAAGGTAATATCATCATTACCAACTTCCCTACAGGCTTGCACTGCCAACTCAATATCCTCGATCTCTGCCAAACCTGTGGAAATGATCATAGGCTTCATCTTTGAAGCCGCATGTTTGATCAACGGAATATCTGTGATTTCAAATGAAGCAATTTTGTACCGTGGCACATTAAGTGTTTCCAGGAAATCCACGCCATCTATATCAAACGGGGAACTAAAAAATTCCATTCCTAAATCTTCCGATATTTTTTGAAGTTTTGGTTGCCACTCATACGGCATGGAAGCTTCTGTATATAAATCATAGAGCCTGTAGCCTTTCCATAATCCTGAATCTTTTGGTTGAAAATAAGGATTATCTTCATCCTTCACGTCTATGGTCATGGCATCTGCAGTATAAGTCTGAACCTTTACAGCGTCGGCTCCTGCTTTTGCCATTGCCTCAATGGTTTTTACAGCCAAATCAAAATCATTGTTATGGTTGGCAGATAATTCTGCTATGATATATAAATTACTCTCTTTCATTTTGTCTTTATTTGGTTTATTCCATAAAAATAGTTCTCAGTTAAGTTAACATTTGTAATGTTACTTTCCTATGCTTTGTCCCATTTCTTCTCTGTATACTCTACTACTCTTAATGCTCCTTTATAGTCTACAATATTATTTCCTCTTGCAGTACGTTCCATCCGCATGGAAAGATCTTTCATATCGATTATTGAATCTTCCAACTCCTTCGGAAAATCCTCAGAACCTAAATTTATATTATTCTTTAACACACCCAATTCGTTCCAGGTTTGTAGATTCTTGTTTTGGTTATCGACTACAGAAATACCTATTGCTGGAATGCCCAACAAAATCACCTCATTAAGGCTTTGTCCTCCATTCGTGACCACCAGGTCTGCCGATTTGTATTCCTTCAGCAAATCTGATGGATTTAAAAACCCCAACATTTTAACCCTGTCCGGAACCTGAATATCGGCATTGCCAAGTATTTTTATAGCCGCATTGTTCAAGTGAAGTGATAAAGTTGCGATCACCCTCTCGAGCACATGGCTATTTGCATGCCCTCCTAAACTAATGAGAACTGTTTCAATAGTATTTTGCAGTTTTCTTTTTTCAATGTTCCAAAATTTTTTTCTGAAAAGCACATATTCTGGTCCTGTCAGGAAATCAATTTCATTGTTACCGAAAGAAGAAAAGTCCATTTCTTTTCCATACACACTTCCAAGTACCACAACACCTTTGTTTGAAAAATTCAGCTTTGAATCAGCTATGGATAATACATAGCGAAATTCTGCAGCTATGTTGTCAAGGGTTTCCACGGGGACCTTATAAGAATCGAAAACAATAAGATCTTCTTTTAAAACCAGCGTCCTTATTTCGTCAATATTTTGCCATTCCACCTTTTTCTTTGGGTAATCCAGGTTCAATGCTTCATCTTTCCACTCCCTGATCAAAAAAACAACCTTATAACCTTTCTGCAGAAAAGCATCTGCCAGGGAGGAACACCTGCTCAAATGCCCAAAACCTACGTTCCTGGAATATTCGCTTAGAAAAAAGACTTTCATTGCTGAAGTTTTTTATCCAGAAAATCCTGTTTTTTTAACCTGAGCATAATGAAGTTTCCTTCTTCTTTAAATCTTTTAAAACCCCAACCTTCATTAGATTTTATTACTTTATCATTGGACAATTTATTCCTCACAAAGATTTCTTCCTTGTTCAATGTCAAAAACCAATATTTAAAAATCAATAACTTTACCTGAGAACCCAGCCCTTTTCCCCTATAATCGGCCTCGCCCATTATGGCTCCATACTCCGGATGGCTTTCAAAATTTTTAATGTTGAAAACTCCTACAGGTTTATCTGCAGAGAGGATAATGTCCACCCGATCAAATGCATCGTAATTCTCCAGGAAATTCAGTTGATCTTCAAGTTTCAACTTATTGTCCATTTCCATAAAAGAAAGAATTGCAGGATCGTTCCTCCATTTTACTACTGCCGGTGCATATTCCTTACTAATAAGGTTCCAGGAAAAACCTTCAGGAGCTTCCAATTCGGGCAATCTCTTAATAAATTCTTTCTTGGTTTCCATAGCAGGTATTTATTGAGCGGCGGATTTACAAAAGGCTTTTTAAAGCTGTAGCCAGTTCCAAATCTTCATAATTATCTATATCCACCGCTTTTTTCCAATCCATTTCCCAGAAAATATGATCTTTACCATAAAAGGTTTTGTCCCTTTTTAAGTCCTCAATATTGGCAATCCAGATGGCTCCCGTTGGGGAAAAAAGATCCGGCAGGTCCTGGGACCTTTTCCTGGTATCTTTCAGGATCCAGTTGGGCTGATTTTTTTCATTCAGCGTCACCGCCCACCACGGATTCATCCAAACATATTTATAACAAGATAACACGAAAGGAACCTCTTTATCTTTAAAAAATTGGTAACTCTCTTTAATATCTGAAGCATCCCGGAGAGGACATACAGCGAAAAGCTGTACTACCTCGTCAAAATATTCCCCGTTCTCTTCCAACTGCAGGATTGTTCTTAAAGTGGCTTCACTTACGGGACTGTGGTCATCTGCTGCAGTATCCCTCAAAAAAGGAACTTCAGCACCGTATCTTTTGGCTACTTCTGCAATTTCAGAAGAATCTGTGCTAACCACAATTTTCTCAAACAATCCGGATTTTTTTGCAGCTTCAATGGTCCAGGCAATCAATGGCTTGCCATTGAAATCTACAATGTTCTTTTTCGGGATCCTTTTGGAACCTCCCCTCGCCGGAATTATCGCTACTACTTTTTTATCTGTTTTCAACTTGCTCAATAATTTTTAAGACATTAATACCATCTTCTAAGGTCGCATTTAAACTTTCCTTTCCAGAAGCAAACCGGCAAAAATCTACCATCTGGTCCTGATACATCTGCGTATATGCATCATCTGGTGAAGAAAATACTTTTTCTTTTTCGCTTCCTTCATACGCTGTAAAAAAGACATCGTTGGAGCCCCACTCATATTTGCCTTTATTTGTAAATGCCTCAAAAACTTTTACATTGACCGGGGAAAAGAAATCCAATTCAAAATTTAATATTGTGTCTTTGGTTTTTGTAGTGAAAAAAGCATAATCATCTGTATCAAGTTCCAAAAAGGAAACTTTATCTACCACTCCTGATACTTGCGAAGGTTCCCCAAACCAATCCAGCGAAAGGTCAATTTCATGGCTTAGGGTCCTAATGACGCCTCCTCCGAGAGCTTTCTGCGCTGTATATTCTTTTCGGTAATCTGCATAAGGATGCCATTTTGGTAAATAAAAAGACCTTTTAAAACCAACTTTAAACGGAACTTCTTTATCAAACAGATTTTTTAGAAAATGGTTAACCGGATGGAACCTCATACAGTAAGCAATCCTTATTAAATCGCTGTAAGGGCGCAGCCTTTCCGCATTTTCCACAGAGGTATCAATAGGTTTTTCGATAAGAACCCTGATGCCTTTTTCCAGGAATGGTATGGCCGTTTCCACGTGCAACGAGGTAGGATTGGAGATAAGTACACCGTCAGGATTAAAATCCAGCGCATCATTAAGGTCATAGAATTCCTTTATTCCCTTTTCCTCTTTCAACACCCCTTTTTTGGTCCGTAATGCAGCCAGTTCTAGTCCATCTATTTTCTCTAGATGACCTAAATGCCTTCGCCCTATAGAACCCAATCCTATCAACAATATCCTCATACCCTTCCCTGTTCAATGATTTTTACCAACTCCAGCGTTTCTTCCAATTCTATTCGTTGTTCTTTGTTGATCACCTGATGCACAAATTCGTAGAGTGATCTTTTAAAAGAAGCGAACGTACTACTGAATTTCTTGGTAATGCTGCTTTCATCCCCATAAAAAGTAATGGCAAAGGGTGATTTCACTTTTCCGGTTACTTTAATATAAGCATTTAGGTTTTCCCATTGAACCAGTCCCTGGTGGATATCCCCATTCCTAATGCTCTTTACCTGCACCAATTGACCACGCTCCGGAAATTGTGCCACAATAGGTTCCAGCACATGGATTGCATAGGTATCCCAGTATTTGCCGATAGAAGCTTCAACATACTGGATGCTGCCCAATTCCTCTTTTTCTTCCTTGTTCAGTTTCAATTCTTCAGCAAAACGAATGGCAGAACAGGAGTAGATTTGAGTATCGTATGTTCGCCAGGACAACATTTCTTCCGCGTCCTCTATACTTAATGCAAATGGTTTATCAATAAAAACCGGAAGTCCGGCTTTAATAAAAGGTTCTGCCATCTGCTTATGGTTTTCAGCATCGTCGCGAGCCAATAGGATGGCATCTACCGCGCCAACCATATCTTCTAAATTATCAACAACATTCGATATTTTTGAAGCCGCAGCAATATGTTCAGAAATCTTCTTGTTTTGTGTCCAAATGTGGGTTACCTCTCCATATTTCCCAAGGCTATCCTCCGGAAAATCCTGTTTGGCAAGGTAGTCAGGGATCACAGGAAAAGGACAATCCTTCATCGCTTCGGGATTGTAACCATTAAAAATGGCGCTCCAGGAATATGGATGTCCATTTCCTTCGCTCATTCCTATTACTCCTATTCTTAACTTTTTGCCCATCTGGAGGGTATTAAAACATTGTCTGATACAGTTTCTGTGAGTTTTGGTAAAGCAGGTGCTTTTTCAATACTGTCGATATTTTGCAGTAATTGAGCTTCATTCTCTACCCCTGTAATCACCTTATCTATAAAAGGTCTTTCCAGTACAAACTTTAATAAAGCACCATTTAATAATTCTATTTCCCGAAGCTGCTTTAGAAGGGATTTTACTTCGTCAAAATATTCACTCAGTTCATTGGGATCCATAAAAAACAAACCCTGCAAAAAGGCAGATCTTGTATGGATTTCACAACCTTGCTCCTTCAATTTCTGAATTGCAGATTCAAACCTCCTGTCAAAATAATTGTATGGCACCTGCACCAAATCAGGTTTGTACCCTTTTTCCAAAAGCTTTTCCAGTTCTTCAGGTTCATTTAGAGAAAATCCGATCTTTTCTACTGTTCCTTCAGCTTTAAAGTTTTGCAACTCCTCCCACTGTTCCGGGTGGTTTAAAAGTTCAATTGGACGATGCGCTAAATATCCATATATATGATCCAAGCGCAGGTTTTCGAAACTTTTTCTAAGTTGATCTAAAACTTTTTCTCCTTCCAAAGGAGGCAAAAATTTGGACACCAACTTAAAACTGCTGATATGACTTGTCCCAAGCACTTCTTCTGCATTTCCATAAGCAGAAGCAGAATCCAGCATTTCAATG
This sequence comes from Autumnicola patrickiae, assembly GCF_031846525.1. Classification (NCBI taxonomy): domain Bacteria; kingdom Pseudomonadati; phylum Bacteroidota; class Flavobacteriia; order Flavobacteriales; family Flavobacteriaceae; genus Autumnicola; species Autumnicola patrickiae. Next base: position 52,085 of record NZ_JAVRHM010000008.1, on the reverse strand, counting down.
CCATTCTCCCGGGCTGAACTTAGGATTTTTTGTACTTCCTCCTTTGAAGTTTTCCCATGTTTGTTGGATATCCCATAAGATAATCCAAATTGAACTGTACCTAAACCTAACTTTTCACTAACCTTCATAAAATGAATTTACCTTTTCAATAACAAAAGATTGTTCTTCATTGGTAAGGGTTGGAAACATAGGTAAACTTATACAATGCATATAATATTCTTCGGAATTGGGCAGATCACCTTCTTTCCAGCCAAATTGCCTGTAATAAGGCATCAGGTGGCAGGGAATATAATGGATTTGGGCAAAAATGTTTTGCTCCCGCAAGAAGTTGTACAATCCCATCCTATCTTCCACTTCAATGATGTAGAGGTGGTATGCATGGCCTTCCACTACGCCAGATTGTCCTTTAATATAGCCTTTATCCTGAAAAGCTTTGTAATATTGTGAAGCCAGCTCCCGACGTCGTTCCAAACCATCATCTGCCCTTTTTAATTGACTCGAACCTAGAGCAGCCTGAAAATCGGTTATTCTATAGTTATATCCAAGATCCTGCATTTCCATATACCAGTTAGGATATGTCTCGACTCCCTTCGACATGACAGAAGATCCTGTAGCAAATTCTATTGAATTTTGATATTTTTCGTCGCCCTTCACAATTCCGTGGGTCCTTAATTGCAGTAACTTCTCATAAAGTTCCTCATCATCAGTAGTGATCATTCCGCCTTCCCCACTGGCGATATGCTTCACTGGGTGAAAAGAAAAAATGGAAAGTTCTGCAAATTTTCCATTTCCACAGATTTGCTTGTTTCCTTTGGAATCTTCAAAATATCCACCGGGCGCATGACAGGAATCTTCAATAATCCACAAACCGTGTTCATCTGCTAATTTTCTGAAAGCTTCAAGGTTGACAGCCCTTCCTGCAAAATCTACAGGAATAATCCCTTTATAGGTACCTTTAGGAGCATTTTCAAGAAGTTCGCGAACTTTATTTATGTCGAGCAAATAAGAGTCAGGATCTATATCAGCAAAAACCACTTCCCCACCGCAATACCTTACGCAGTTTGCAGAAGCAGCAAAAGTGATAGGTGTCGTAATGACTTTATCGCCTTTTTGAACATCTAACGAAAGCGCACAGAGATGAAGCGCAGCCGTGCCGTTGGAAACGGCAACTGCATATTTGCTTCCACAATATTCAGCAAAGGCTTCTTCAAATTCTGCAATTCTGGGACCTTGTGTTAGGTAATCAGACTTTAAAGTCTCGACCACGATATTTATATCTTCCTCAGTAATATCCTGCCTTCCGTATGGTATAATTTCCCTCATAATTTTTGGTTATGCTTCAAAAGTAGGATCTACATGTTCTTTAATAAGCTCCCTTAGTCTTTCTACCGATTCCCATTCGGTGTTTTCACCAGAATTATAACGGAAGCCCATTGGGACCTTTTCCGCATTAAATTCTTTTACAAAATCATCTACTTTCCAACGGTGCGTTGTAGGAACGATGGCATAATATTTACCGAGGTCATAGGTGTAAAAAGAATCGGAAGATGTAATCATTTCCTCATGGATCTTTTCCCCCGGACGAATTCCGACCACCGGCTTCTCACAATCTGGTCCAATTGCTTCTGCCACATCTGTTATTTTATAAGATGGGATCTTCGGAACAAAAATTTCACCGCCCCACGCATTTTCGAGTGCATGCATTACCATATCCACGCCCCCTTGCAACGAAATATTAAAGCGGGTCATGGTAGGATCTGTAATTGGCAAAACACCTTCTTTTCTTTTCTTCAGGAAAAATGGAATTACCGAACCATTAGAACCCATAACATTTCCATATCTAACTACAGAAAAACGAATAGGATTGGATCCCACGATATTGTTAGCAGCTACAAAAAGTTTATCTGATGCAAGCTTGGTAGCCCCATATAAATTCACAGGGGCCGCCGCTTTGTCGGTAGATAATGCCACCACACTTGTAACCCCAGAATCTGTACAGGCATTAATGATATTTTCTGCACCAAGAATGTTGGTCTTCACACATTCCATAGGATTATATTCTGCAATAGGAACATGTTTCATAGCCGCAGCGTGGATTACATAATCGACCCCGCGAAAAGCTCTTTTCACCCTTTCGTAATCCCTTACATCACCAATAAAAAAACGAAGTTGAGGGAATTTGGAGGAGGGATACTCCTGAGCCATTTCAAATTGTTTCTGTTCATCTCTTGAAAAGATCACAAGCCTTTTCACCTGTGGGGAGTGTTTTAAAATATGTGCAGTTAAAGCTTTTCCCAATGATCCTGTTCCGCCCGTAATCAGGACAGATTTACCAGATAAATCCAACATATATGAGTTTATATTTTTTAGAATTGTTAAAGATAAAAACTTTAAAGAGCCTAGCAGGGCAACAGCCTTTATTTTAATTATACTTTAACAGGAACAATAGAACAAAAATGCCACCTGATTATTCGGCTTACTTACAGAAAGAACTAATTTTCTTGTTTAGAAAGGTAATTACTAGTAAAGCTTTTTAAATAGCTATCCTTTTGCAGCAAAGAAAGAGTCAGCTGTGAATAAAAAAATATTCTCCGTTTCCAATTACTTTCGAGAAGTTTGCTTTGGGCACGAAGAATTTCTTTTAAATGATATTTTTTTTCAAAGCCATACATATTAGCCACTCCCACGTTTTCAATAAATACAGCATACATTAGCAACCTTGATTTAACCGTTCGAGAAGTGATTCTATTGTCTTCATGTTCCCGAATCACTGCTACAGGTTCTTCTAATTTCCCTGCAAAAAAGTTACCACGTCTCAAAAATCGTCTCCACAGTTCCGAATCCTGATGTAATCTAAGCCGCTCATCGAATAGTTTATCTTCGAGTAGAAATTTTTTTCTAATAGTTAAACTGTTCGTATGAAAAGAAGGATGTTGTTGTTTTACGAGAAGAGAAAACTTATAAAATTCCTTTGGTGTTGCATTTTCACCAATAATCTTTCTTGGATCCCCAATTTTCGCATTCTTTAAAGGAGCATTGTTATTTTGTCCCGATTGCACTGAAGAGTAAACAACATCAGCATTTGCATGTTTTAAAAACATCTCCTGATCTTTCTTAAAACGGTTGGGAAGATACCAGTCATTAGCATCTAAAAAAGCAACATAATCAAAGTTTGATCTTGTAATTCCCAAATTAAGATTAGCTGAGACATTTCCAATCTTTTCAATGGAAGGAGTTATTATCTTTACTTTGTCATTTTGATTTTCTATCTCTTCACATATCTCAAGAGCATCATTTTCCACCAGAAGGATTTCTCCGACTTCGTCCTGACCTAAAACTGAATTTATTGCCTCCCGAACAAAGTGGTTTTCTCGAAAGACAGGTATGATCCCTGAAACCTTAAATTTAAGTTCTATATTATTTATCATAGGTTGCTTATTGTCCCAGGAGGCACTACTAGCTTCAGGTAAGCACCTCTACTTTTTAACTCCTCAAGTTTAGAAAAATTACTCCAAAAGATGCATTAATAATTTATTTCAAATTAGCTACCACAAATTCCCTCAAAAATTTATTAGACCCTGTTTTGGCTTTAATCAAATTTAATCTAAAAAAGAATCTTCTCGCCCAATTGTTAGATTTAGTCCTGCTTTTAGTACGTGCAATATCTCGTATTGAATGTTTCTTTTCAAATCCGTATAAATTTTCTATTCCAATGTTGTCAATGAAAACCGCGTGCATTTTTAATCTCGAATTGAGAGTTCTGGATGTTATTGTGTTTTTGTCATGTCTCCTAATTATAGTTACAGGATGTAAAATTTCACCAGGCATGAATTTTCCTCTTCTTATTAATCGCTTCCACAATTCAGAATCTTCATGTAATCGAAGACGTTCATCAAATAATTTATCCTTCACCAAAAATTCCTTTTTTAATGTAATACTATTAGTGTGAAAATCCGGCCACCTCTTTTCTAAAGCATATTTATAGAACTCTTTTATACCTGCATTACCTATCTCCTCACGAATATCTGGTTTGGTCTTTTGGTTTTTATGCGTTCTTTCATGATTCTCTTCCAAAACGGAAAAAGAATAAACAGCATCTACGTCATGAGAGTTAGCAAAGGAGATTTTATCCTTTTTAAAACGTTCGGGAAGATACCAGTCATCAGCATCAAGAAAAGCTATATATGAAAAACGGGAATTCTCAATACCAAGATTTCTACTAGCTGATACACCTCTATTATCTCCTCCCGGATGTCTCAACAGTTTTATCTTCTCATATTTCGCTTCCAATTCACGACAGACTTCTAGGGCATTATCAGGAGAATTATCTTCAACAAGAATTATTTCGCCTACTTCCGGTAAATCAACTGCAGATTGCACAGCCTTAGCTACAAAAGGACCGGCATTGTAAACAGGTATAATTACTGAAACTTTAAATTCGGTAAGATCGTTCTTCATTATATTGATCGAAAATTTTAAAATTGTTCTTCACGGATTTAAAACTCTGTTCATCTATATTAAATTATCACCCGTTAATCGTTTGGTGCAAGTTTTCAAAAGCGCTTATCAAATCGCCTTTTAATTTCTCCAACTTCTTAGGATCTTGAAGAACTGTGTGAGAAATAAGTTCATCTGGCGATTCACTTCCGTTAATAATTAAAGGCTGAGGCTCAACACCAAAAACGGAATAATAGTCTTTAAATTTAAAATCATTTCCCAATAATTGGGAAAGTTTAATCCATTTATTAGGAATACCCAAAGAATCTGCACATATTAAACCATGTAAGGATGAGGATAAAATATATTCACACTTATCCATGTGAGATAATACATGAACAGGTTCGTTCCGGACATCTATAATGGTAATTTCAGAAGGATTATTTTTTTCCAGATTACTCACCGAAGGATTCTCTAAATCTGAAAAGTGCGGGACAATACCAAGCCTGAATTCTTTTTTACATCTTTCCTTAAGAAGGATCGAGGAAATTAAACCGGGATCTCCAAGAACTATTTCTTTTTGAACATCAAGGTTCTCTTTTGTAAATTCACCTCTCAATCCTAAAATTTTGGCATTAGGAAAAAAATTTTCAGTTTTCTCATTTATAGCGCCCGTTCCCAAAATATAGCCCTTAAAATTCGGTTTAATATGCTCTATTAAACTACCTGTTGAAATTAGTTGTGCTTCTTTATCAGGTTTGGAAAAAACAGGAACATATCCAAATTTTATTAATAGGCTTGGCGTGATCAAATCACCAAAATTCACCTTTTTTTTCCAATAGTAAACTCTTATTGGTTTTTTCCCTCTTAATCCTAGCCATCTAAATTTAGACGCACCAATAAATTTTTTGATTTTAGAAACTATTCGTTTTCTCATAAAAATATACTATTTTATACAATCCCTAAACTCAAGGAAAAATGGATCTAACTTGGACGACAGCATCATTTAGCCTCAAATGGTCATAATTTTAGGAAAATTTAGAATAGCTCTAAACTTCCTGCAGTTCTACTAACTTCTTAAAGTACGGTGATGACTCCATTAAAAGTTTGAAAGCTCCAACATTCGATATTTCCCCCTGACTCATAACCACAATTCTATCAGCATTTTTTATGGTAGAAATTCTATGAGCCACAATAAATATCGTATATTCCCCTTTAAGTTCATCAATGTTTTCTTGGATTGCCCTCTCGGTTTCAGAATCTAAAGCAGAGGTAGCCTCATCCAGGATCAAAATTTCAACATTCTTATATAGTTCCCGGGCAATGGAAATTCGTTGCCGCTGCCCACCACTTAAATTGGTTCCATTATTCCCAAGAATTGAATCCTCCTTATCAGATAATTCATTAACAAAATCCAAAATTGCAGCTTGTTTAACAGCTTTCCAGAACTTATCCAGGTTCTCTTCTGTTTTTTCATCCCAAAAACTTACGTTGTTAAAAATAGTATCATTAAAGATAACCGGGTCCTGGGTTATGTAGCCTGTTCTCTCCTGCAAAGTGGAAATATTCAAATCAGAACTTTTGTGCCCATTAATAAAGAAGTTCCCGTTATCTACAGGCAATAAACCTGCAATAACATTGACAAGGGTGGTTTTCCCACTCCCACTTTCGCCTACAAAGGCTGTCGTTTGCTTTTCCTTTATTTCAAGGGAAATGTTCCGCAAAACAGGCGAATCATCGTAGTAAAATGAAACATCCCGTAGTTCAAATTTCCTAATTGGACCTTCCAACTTTTCCTTGCCCCCAAATTCTTTATTGGCCTTTAACTCTTTGCCAAAATCTGTAATGTTTTCCAAAGACCCTGAAACAGAAAGGAATTTGTTCCACCTTACCTGCATTTGCATCAGATAATTCAAAGCTCTATAAAAGAAAACCAAACTTATAAGAATTGGCGCCAATGAAGACCCCAAATAAGTGGTTTGAACAAAAATAACAGCCACAACTACAGCGATTAAAATGGGTTCCCTACCAGCAGTAAGCAGAGCATCGAGCTTTCCTATTTTTTTATTGCTACGTTCAATACTTTCCACAGATTCGATCAGTTTATTACCATACCTTTTTAATGAACCTGTGGCCTTTAGGTATTTATAATTCGCAACATTTTGTATGATTAAGCCTTGAAATATATTGCTCTCACCCGTTAGTGTACGGGAAATCCCTTTGGTGTTTTTGTACAATTTCTTATATAAAAAATTGGTCAATATTCCTCCTATTGTCACCAAAATAGCAAATTGTGCATCAACACTAAAAGCGAAGATCATGTAGACAACCACAAGAATGGCATATTCCAATGCTTTAAAATAATTTGTAAAAGCTACGGAAATACGACCTACTTCCCCGGTAAGGGTGTTTTGGATCCTCCCAACATCTGAGGTTACGAAATATTTATAAGAAAGATTGTTGAGGCCTTTAATATTTGTAACCCGAAGTTTCTTGATAAACCACTGTTGAACATTTACCCGATAAACTCCTGCAAAATACTGCGCTATACCTTTTGCAAAAAAGAAAATTGTCATAAAAGACAGCACAATAAACAAGCTCATAGGTATGTTGGACTCTTCCAAAAAGTCGGTTAAGAACCGTAATTTTCCCATACTTTCCGAATCCACAGAGGAGGAGTCATCTACCATTTGCAACAATGGCAAAAACATAGTCAAACCAAAACCATCCAAAATTCCTATTAATAGATTAAAAAGCACTATTATAAAGATTCTGTAGCGAAGAAAAGAATAAAAAAAGGCAAAGCTTTCGAAATATTTCTTTATGAAGTTTTTTATCAATTATTTTTTTATTTAATGCAATTTTTAATCAAAACATTTTCATCTGGTTCAAAGATAAAGCTTCTGATTCACTAGGCTGCTTAGCTTATCTTAAAGAAATGCAAAAACTCCTCATCTCATAAGAATCATTGCTGATTAAAAATTCAAATTCGCTTTTTAAAGATATGCACTAATTGTTTATTTAAATATCAATTCCCCAGGACTTCATCACTTTTTGTAATAGCTTTTATACCATTTAACGAAATTACCAACCCCTTCAGAAACCGATGTATGGGGATTGTAGCCAAAATCTTTCTTAAGTGAGGTAACATCTGCCCATGTTCTTTCCACGTCTCCTGGTTGCATAGGTAACATATCCTTCTGCGCCTTCTTTCCAAGATGCTTCTCTATTTCCGTTATAAAATCCATTAATTTAACCGGACTGCTATTTCCTATATTGTATAATGAATATTTTGGGGTATTGCTTGTAGTCTCCAAATTAATAACCGGCATTATTCCTTCTACAATATCATCAACATAGGTAAAATCCCTCTCTAAATTTCCTTCATTAAAAACTTTAATTGGCCGTCCATTATCTATGGCATCTGTAAAAAGAAACATAGCCATATCTGGCCGACCCCACGGACCATAGACAGTAAAAAATCTTAGACCAATTGTTTCAAAATCATACAAATGACTATAAGTATAAGCCATCAGCTCATTAGATTTTTTTGTAGCTGCATACAGACTTATCGGCTCATCGACCTGATCCCCTGTTGAAAAAGGCACTTTCTTGTTTTGACCATAAACACTGGAACTACTGGCAAAAACAAGCCGCTTAACATGATATTGTCTACAACATTCTAGTAAGTTAGCAAAACCAACAATATTACTGTCAATATAAGCATTGGGATTTTCAATACTGTACCTCACCCCTGCCTGCGCTGCCAGATTACATACAATATCAAATTCTTCAGTATGAAACAACAACGGAAGCTCTTGCCGGTCTTGTAAATCTAAATTAGTAAATTTGAAATTTTCATAAGTAGCACTTTGTACAGTCGCACTATATTTTTCAGAATGCTCCTTTATTACCCCTAATTCTTTTAACCTGTCATACTTCAGGTTTGGATCATAATAATCATTTAAATTATCTAAACCAACTACATAGTAGCCATCAAGAAGTAATCGTTTTACAAGATGAAAACCAATAAAACCTGCCGCACCAGTAATTAGTATTTTCTTTTTCATATATAATAACTTTTTTGTAAAATCACGTATTTACAAGGGCAAAATACTGCTTATCCTATTTCTGTTAAAATTTATAGCCATAAAAAGTCCGTATTGGCCAGGTTGAAATATCCACCAATCCTTTTTGATAACCGTTCAAGTCTTTTCTCCAGCTTTTATTTACTTTTATTGCTTTGCTGTAATTCAACCTACCCTTTGCTCCATACACTATATGGTTTTCCAGAAAATCTTCACCTTGGGAAACACCCATTTTTTGAAGAAAGTCATTTATTTTTTCTGGAAGTTCGGTTTCAAAAGAATCATAGGTCAAATTTAAATTTCTTTCTTTCTCTTTGACCTTTTCCATCCAGTAATTATGGTAAATCCATTCAAAACTATCATACAAGGCCATTAACGTATATTTGTTGGCCAACTGAGGTTTAGGATGCCTGCCAGCTTTAATTCTCCTCATCCGGTTATTCATTCTAGAGAGGATTACTCCTTTTGGATTACGTTTTAAATGAATGGTATAAAAGTTAGATCTAAATATTTTTTTGAAATTCTTAATATAGTCAAGATTTTTAGACGAATCTACAATTATAGTTGCTCCAGTTAACTCTTGAATTTTGTCAAAAATATATTCCAGATCAATATTTTCCCTTCTTATCCCCGGAAGGATTTTGCTCCACACGGGGCATTCTTGATATGATTTGCCACAACTACAAAGGGAAGGTCTATCTGTAAGATATTTCTCTATTCCTTTATCAATCTCCCCGGCATAAAAAATTTTTTCACCACAATAACTGGCGTATGTTCCCAGAAAAGTAGTTCCACTCCTGGCATACCCCATAATAGAAATCAACTTAATATTTTTATCCATTTTAAATCTTATTATATGACCATTCCCGCCGCTACAGTCTCATTGGTGTTTTCATCAATTAAGATAAGACTTCCGGTATTTCGGTTGTCCCTGTATGAATCGAGCATCAATCTGCGGGTGGCTCTTATCTTAACACGAGCAATATCATTCATGTTCAAACCTTTGTCTTCGCTGTCACGCTCAAAAAGGTTTATGTCCATTTTATAAACCACTTCTTTAATTATAGCACGTTCTTCTTTTGAAGTGTGTAGAATTCTATATTTCGCCCTTGGTTTTGCTGAATCGTTATTCAACCAACATAGCATTACATCAAATTCCTGCTGCATTTCGGGTTGGTTATTTTTCTTAACAATCATATCCCCCCGGCTGACATCTATATCATCCTCTAAAGTCATTGAAATGGACATAGGGGCATAAGCTTCCAGAAGCTCCTGTTCCCCGGCATTAATGGATTTTATCTTTGAAACAAATCCTGAAGGCAATACCGCTATTTCATCCGCTACTCGATATATTCCACTGGCAATCCTTCCTGTATACCCCCTATAGTCGCGGAATTCTTCACTTTGAGGACGGAGTACAGTTTGAACAGGAAAACGACCATCAATTTTATTGATATCACTGCTAATATGGAGGGTTTCTAAGATGCTCAATAATGTTCCTCCCTGGTACCAATCTGTTTTCTCTGAACGATTTACCACATTGTCTCCAAGTAAAGCACTAATAGGAATAAATCGCACATCTTTCATTATTAATTTTGATGCAAATTCTTCGAATTGGCTCATGATTTCATTAAAACGTTCTTCAGAAAAATCCACCAGATCCATTTTGTTTATGCAAACAATAAGATGTGGTATATTTAACAAAGAAGCTATAAAAGAATGCCTTTTGGTTTGCTCTATAACCCCATGGCGGGCATCAATGAGAATAACTGCAGCATTTGCAGTAGAAGCCCCTGTAACCATATTTCGGGTGTACTGGATATGTCCTGGAGTATCTGCTATAATGAATTTTCTCTTAGGTGTTGTGAAATAGCGGTAAGCTACGTCAATGGTAATTCCCTGCTCTCTTTCATCTCTCAAACCATCTGTGAACAAGGCAAGATCTACACCTTCATGGCCTTTTTTGGCACTTGTTTTCGTTATGGACTCCAGTTGATCTTCGAAAATTGATTTTGAATCATACAAAAGTCTTCCTATAAGTGTACTCTTACCATCATCCACACTTCCGGCAGTGGTAAACCGTAATAGCTGATTGTTGTTTATTTCCATGTTAATTCAAATTCTGGTTTTCATTCTCCATCCTTTTAATTCTTTTTAAAAAGCTAAATTTTCAATGGAATTAAAAGTATCCTTGTTTCTTCCTATCTTCCATTGCCGTCTCTGACCTCTTATCATCTGAACGATCACCACGCTCTGTTCTTCTCATTGTAGAAACTTCCTGAGCCACTTTTTCTATGCTGTCAGCTTCAGATTCTATCCCCCCTGTTATTGTTATATCACCCAATGTCCTGAACCTTATTTTCTTGGTAACAACCTGTTCCCCTTCTTCCAGTTTAAGGAATTCAGAAACAGGGATCCACGAGTTACTCCTCCAAACTACTCCCCTTTCATGTGCAAGATATAAAGAAGGAATGTTTATATTCTCCCTTTTTATGTAATTCCATACATCCATTTCGGTCCAATTACTGATTGGAAAAGCCCTAAAATGTTCTCCTTCAAAATGTTCTCCATTAAGTAAATTCCATAATTCCGGACGTTGGTTTTTTGGATCCCACTGACCAAAATCATCACGATGTGAAAAGAATCTTTCTTTTGCCCTGGCTTTTTCTTCATCTCTTCTACCCCCACCTATGGCACAATCTATCTTATTCTCCTCAATGGCATCCAAGAGGGTAGTGATTTGCAAAGCATTCCGGGTTGCATTTTTTCCTTTTTCTTCGGAAACTCGTCCTTTATTGATCGAATCCTGAACAGAGCCTACAATAAGTTTCACTCCTAATGATTCTACCAGGTCATCTCTAAACTTTATGGTTTCTGGAAAATTATGTCCGGTATCCACATGCATTAATGCAAAGGGGATTTTGGAAGGATAAAAAGCTCTTTTTGCTAAATGTGTGACAAGAATGGAATCTTTTCCTCCCGAAAAAAGAATTACCGGATTCTCAAATTGAGCCCAAACCTCCCTTAAAACATAAATGGCTTCAGATTCTAATTCGTCTAAATAATTCAAATAATACTTGCTCATTGTACTGAAATTTTCAGTTTGTCTTGTAAATGTAAAACTATCCTTTTTATTGCGTCTTCCAAATTTTCTTCTTCGGTATTGATTTTTAATTCAGGATCAATTGGGTTTTCATAAGGTGCATCAATGCCTGTAAAATTTTTAATCTCTCCCGACCTGGCCTTTTTATATAATCCTTTTACATCACGACGTTCACATTCCTCAAGCGAAGTATTTACAAATACTTCTACAAAATTTTCCACTCCCACAATTTCTTTCAATCTATCCCTATCTTTTTTTAAAGGAGAAATAAAAGAAGCAATTACCACCGTACCAGCCTTTATAAAAAGTTTGGCAACCTCGGCTATTCTACGTAAATTCTCTTCCCTCTCCTCAGGAGAAAATCCTAGATCTCTGTTAAGGCCAGATCGTATATTATCACCATCTAAAGAAAAAGTTTTAATTCCTTTTTCAAACAATTTCTTTTCCACCTGGTTAGCAAGTGTGGATTTACCGGATCCTGAAAGCCCAGTAAACCACACCACCAAAGAATTATGCCCATTCTGTTTATTACGCTCTTCTTTATCGATATAAAAATTATGGGGAGTTATATTTTTCATAATGCAAAATTGATTAAATATTATGTGCTTGTTCCTTCTTTTCTTCTTTTGTCTAATCCAAAGTCCAGTTGATACCACATTCGTTCATGAAGATAATATAAAATCATTTTTGTTACTACTTCTGCTCCACCAACCTGTAGACCAACCATTGCATTTCCAGAAATAAACCAAGCTAACAACATAGTATCAATCGTGCCCACAACTCTCCATGTCACTGTTTTTGAAATATGTCTCCTTTTACTATCTCCATTTTCGGTAATTCCAGCTCTTATTTTAAACCACACTCTCTCGTGCAAATAATAAAGTAGCATTTTTGTTACCACTTCAGCTAAACCAATCTTGATTCCGGTATAGGGATTTCCGGAAATTAACCACGATAGCAAAATAGTGTCGAGAGTGCCTATAATTCTCCAGGTAATAGATTTAGCGATATGTCGCTTGTAAGATTTACCCAAAAGTGGAAGACGAGAGAGAATTATAATTGTTCTTTTCCAGAATGTTTTTCATGAACGCAAAATTTTTAAACAAAAATGTTTAATCCTACAGCAATGCTTACTTATAATCTCCTAATAATTGTTTCGTGGTATTTTCTGAACTTAAGAAAATGTTTAGGAGGAAAATAACATCTAGCCTAAAAAGACAGAACGTCTTTTAAATTTCTGCCTCAAAAGTAATTTGATCAGCTTCCAATTGCATAAAACTCAAATCCAATATCTTCCTTTGTTTTTCTATTCAATAATCTTCTCCCGTCAAACAAGAATGCCGGTTTTAGCATATTTTCGTAAACTTCTTTCCAATCCAGCTCTTTAAATTCATCCCATTCTGTTAAAACAGCAATTGCATGAGCATCCTTACAGGCTTCTTCTGCACTTGTCACCACTTTTACCCTTTCGCGAATTTCTTCATTGCTATGGGTGCATAAATATTCCAAATCGGCATAGACCTGTTCCGAATTTACTTTAGGGTCATAAACCACAACCTCTGCCTGCTCATTTAACAAATAATCGGTAACATAAATAGCCGCTGATTCCCTTGTGTCATTTGTGTCTTTTTTAAAGGCCCATCCCAAAATGGCAATTTTCTTCCCGGAAACGGTATTATAGAGAGTTTTTACAATATTGGCAGCAAATCTTCTTTTTTGGTGGTCGTTCATAATAATTACCTGTTCCCAGTAATCAGCCACTTCATTTAACCCAAAAGTCTTAGCTATGTAAACAAGGTTCAGAATATCCTTCTGAAAGCATGATCCCCCAAACCCCACAGAAGCTTTTAAGAATTTTGGACCTACCCTGCTGTCCATTCCTACCGCTTTTGCAACTTCGTTGACATCAGCGCCAGTTTTTTCACAAAGTTCAGACATCGCGTTAATACTGGAAACCCGCTGTGCAAGAAAGGCGTTGGCAGTAAGCTTAGATAATTCCGAAGACCATACATTTGTGGTTAAAATATTTTCTTTAGGCACCCAGGATGCATAAATATTAACTAAAGCCTCCATAGCCTCTTTCCCTTCCGGAGTATCTATGTCACCACCTATCAGCACCCTATCCGGCTTTTTCAAATCCTCTACGGCAGTTCCTTCAGCAAGAAATTCCGGATTAGAAAGGATCTGGAATTTCACACCATTTCCTGTATTATCGAGTATATCTTTTAATGCAGCAGCTGTACGTACAGGAAGTGTCGATTTTTCAACAATAATTTTATCATTCTTAGCTACTTCAGCGATTTGTCGGGCACATAGCTCTATCCACTTTAAATCAGCTGCCATTCCTTTTCCTATTCCGTAAGTCTTGGTTGGTGTATTTACCGAAATAAAAATCATATCGGCCTTATCAATAGCAGCATTCACATCTGTTGAAAAGAAAAGATTTCTATCCCTTGCTTCCTTAACGATATCAGAAAGACCCGGTTCATAAATTGGAATATTCTCCACGTCTGGATCATTCCAGGCAGCTATTCTTTTCTCATTAATATCAACCACAGTAACATCCACACTAGGACATTTTTGAGCGATTACGGCCATTGTTGGCCCTCCTACGTAACCTGCACCGATGCAGCATATATTCTTAATCTTCATATTTCGTTAGTTCGTGAATTCATTAGTTCGTTCTTTAAATAATTGTACGTATCTACTCATTTGATTTTCGTAAATATCTAATATAGCCATTACCTGAAGGCATCGGGTAGTTTGACTACGGATTTCCTTTAAAGTATCTTCATCAAAATAATTTCAGGATTCAGCTTCTATTGAATGATCTAAAATTTCAGCTATTGATCCACGTGCATTCACCAAAAATTTTATATTATCTTTAAAATGGTATCTGCCCCATCCTTCAGCTATATTAGCAGTGGACGATCTGGACGCCCGTAAAATCTGACTATATAATTCATATCGCTCTGAAGCTGGTAATTTGGAAAGAACATTCTCTTTTAAAAACATCTTCAATTCTTTACATCTTTGCCAACACTCCAGACTTTCGAAACTGTCAGCCATACATTATTCGTTAGTTCGTGGTTTCGTTATTTTATCTACTCGTTGTTTTGTTATCCGCATATTTTGATAATTAGTAGTTTATTTAACCCCGTCCCTATTTGTACATTATCAATATGGCAATTAAGATTTACCAATCCCGAATATATGGCTCCCTAATTAACGGTTCCCGAATAAACGAATCCCGAACTTATAACTTCTTATCACACCTGTCTCCAAGCACTCCTTTTACATCATATACAACAGCATTTCCTGCTTTTAAAGAGTCAAAATCTAATTCAAGAAACTCTTTATGGGCTACTGCCAATACAACTGCTTCAAATTTACCTGAAGGTAGTTGTTTAACCGTATCCAGATTATATTCATGCTTAACTTCGTCCGGATCTGCCAATGGATCATAAATAGTAATATCTACTCCATATTCACTTAAATTCTTAATGACATCTACAACTTTGGTGTTTCTGACATCCGGACAGTTCTCTTTAAAAGTAACCCCTAGAACAAGAACTTTTGAACCTTTTACCTTTTGGTCATTCTGAAGCATCAATTTCACAACTTCTCCTGCCACATATTGTCCCATAGAGTCATTCATGCGTCTGCCTGCAAGAATAATTTCAGGATGGTAACCTATTTCCTGAGCTTTTTGAGCAAGATAATAAGGATCGACCCCAATACAATGTCCCCCAACTAAACCTGGCTTAAAAGGTAAGAAATTCCATTTCGTGCCTGCCGCTTCCAACACATCCTGGGTATCAATATCCATCATGTTGAATATTTTAGCCAACTCATTTACAAAGGCTATATTTATATCCCTCTGGGAATTCTCTATAACTTTTGCTGCTTCAGCAACCTTAATAGTTGGAGCTAAATGCGTTCCTGCAGTTATTACTGATGCATACAAGTCATTTACCTTTTTTCCAACTTCAGGTGTAGATCCTGCTGTTACTTTCAATATCTTATCTACAGTGTGCTCCTTATCTCCCGGATTAATACGTTCCGGAGAATATCCTACGTAAAAATCTTCATTGTATTTAAGTCCGCTATTTTTCTCCAGAACAGGCACACATTCATCCTCTGTAACCCCTGGATACACGGTAGATTCATAAATTACAATATCTCCTTTTTTTAAGACCTTCCCTACAGTTTCACTACTCTTATAAAGAGGAGTAAGATCTGGACGATTATTCTTATCCACTGGGGTTGGCACCGTAATAATATAATAATTACAATTTACAAGCTCATCTAAATTTGCAGTACAGTAAAGACCTTTTTCTCCCGAAGGCTCCTGTTTAAGTACCGACTGGAGCACATCGTTCTCTACTTCTAAAGTAGAATCCACGCCAGTCATTAATTCGTTTACTCTTTTCTGATTAATATCAAAACCAATAACAGAAAATTTTTCAGCAAAGAGCCTGGCCAAAGGAAGGCCTACATATCCCAGACCAATTACGGCAATATTTGTATTGTTGTTCATTTATTAAAAAATTATATTTTTATAAAGAAAAATTATCTTAAGTTATTCCAATACCAGTCCACAGCTTCTTTTAAGCCGGACTTAATATCGTATTGCGGATCATAACCTAAAAGATTTTTGGCTTTTTCTACTGAAGCTAAAGAATGAGGAATGTCACCAGGACGATTAGGTCCATGCTTGACCTCCACATTTTTAATTTCAGAATCATACTCTGAAAGGAATTCCTTTAAATATTGCGTGAGCTCTACTAAATTAGTACGATCCCCAACAGCTGTATTGTAAACTTCATTAACCGCTTTGTCGTTTTCTGCTGTAAGTGCCAGCAAATTCATTTGAATAACATTGTCGATATAAGTAAAATCCCTGGAATATGTACCGTCTCCGTTAATTACCGGACTTTCATGTTCCATAAACTGCATGACGAATTTTGGAATTACAGCCGCATAAGCTCCATTAGGATCCTGTTTCCTCCCAAAAACATTGAAGTAACGAAGACCTATAGTATCGAGTCCGTACGCATCCTGAAAAATATCTGCATAAAGTTCATTTACATATTTTGTTATTGCATAAGGAGATAAAGGTTTTCCTATTTTATCCTCAACTTTAGGTAATCCTTTAGAGTCACCATAAGTAGAAGAACTTGCTGCATACACAAATCTTTTAACTCCCGCATCTCTTGCTGCGACGAGCATGTTCAAAAAACCGGTAATGTTTACATCATTTGTAGTTAACGGATCATTTAAAGATCTTGGAACAGATCCTAAAGCGGCCTCATGCAGAATAAAGTCTTTTCCTTCACATGCTTTTTGACAAATATCTGCATCGCGAATATCCCCTTCAATTAATGTGAAGTTAGAGTTATCTATAAATGCATTTAAATTATGTTTATGCCCGGTAGAAAAATTATCCAGACAGGTAACTTTGGCGTTTAGACTAAGAAGTTTTTCACATAAATTGGAGCCTATAAAGCCAGCTCCACCGGTAACTAATATTTTAGCAGAATCTAATTTCCGAAATTGATCTTCCTCCATGTAATAATATCGTTTTTAAACAATTTGAGAAGCAAAGATAGAACTTCCTGTAAAAGCTAAAGACTTTAGGGTCTTAAAGAAATGCAAAATGTTAAAGAGTGACTTCTATTTTTGTTTCCTTTCAGCAAGAAGAGCTTTCAGATATCCGCCATATTCATTTTTATCCAGTTCTGAAGCCAACTTCTTTAGACGTGCTTTATTTATATATCCTTTACGAAAAGCTATTTCCTCCAGACAAGCAATTTTTAAACCCTGACGCTTCTCAATTGTTTGTATAAAATTTGAAGCTTCTAAAAGGGAATCATGAGTACCTGTATCTAACCATGCAAAACCCCGACCCATCATTTCTACTTTCAACTTATTCTGCTCAAGATAAAATTGGTTAACGGTGGTTATTTCCAACTCACCACGGTTACTTGGTCTGCAATTCTTAGCAACATCAATAACCGAATTAGGATAAAAATACAAACCGGTAACCGCAAAATTACTCTTTGGCTTTAAAGGTTTTTCTTCAATACTTTTTGCGCTGCCATCCTGCTCAAACTCCACAACTCCATAACGCTGCGGATCATTAACATAATAACCAAAAACAGTAGCCATATCCTGTTTGACACAGTTCTGACGTGCGTTTTCAAGTAAATTACTAAAGCCTTGTCCGTAAAAGATATTATCTCCTAATACCAGGCAAACATCATCCTCTCCTATAAAGCGTTCTCCTATTATAAAAGCCTCTGCCAGCCCATTAGGATGTGCTTGAGATTCATAGCTGAAATTTAATCCAAGGTGACTACCGTTTCCAAGAAGCTTTTCAAAATTAGTTAAATCCTGTGGCGTGGAAATTATCAAGATATCTTTTATTCCTGCCAACATAAGTACAGATATAGGATAATAAATCATTGGTTTATCATAAACAGCCAATAATTGCTTTGAAGTTCCTTTTGTTATAGGATAAAGACGACTTCCAGTTCCTCCTGCCAGTACTATTCCTTTCATCTATTTCTTTATTTCTATTAGATGTATTGTTTCTTATAGTATTCCAAATAATCTCCTGAAACAACATTTTTAAGCCATTCATCATTTTGGAGGTACCAATCCACCGTTTTCTCAAGTCCTTCTTCAAAAGTTACAGATGGCTTCCAATTTAACTCCTGGTTAATCTTGCTGGCATCTATAGCATACCTTTTGTCATGGCCAGGACGATCTTTTACAAAACTGATGAGTTTTTCTGATTCATTTTCAGAACGGTTCAACTTTTTATCCATAACCTTACAGAGCAAACGGATCAAATCAATATTCTGCCATTCGTTAAATCCACCAATATTGTAGGTTTCCATATTCTTCCCTTGATGAAAGATAAGATCAATTGCTGCCGCATGATCCTTTACATAAAGCCAGTCACGGGTATATTTTCCATCTCCATAAACCGGTAGTGGTTTTTCATTTATTATATTATTAATAAACAACGGAATTAATTTTTCAGGAAATTGATTGGGTCCGTAATTATTTGAACAGTTACTAATAACATAAGGTAAATCATAAGTTTCACCATAGGCTCTTACAAAATGATCTGACCCTGCTTTAGATGCCGAATATGGCGAGTTAGGGTCATATGGGCTTTCTTCTGTAAATAATCCGGTTTCCCCAAGACTTCCATAGACTTCATCCGTACTAATATGATAAAAAAGTTTATCATCATATTCATTATTCCAAATCTGCTTCGCTGCATTTAGTAGGTTCATAGTCCCAAGTATATTGGTCTTAACGAACGCAACAGGATCTGTTATAGACCTATCTACATGTGATTCTGCTGCTAAATGAATAACACGCTGAAAATGGTATTTTTTAAATAGATTAATTATTACTTCAGCATTATTAATATCTGCCTTTATAAATTTATAATTTCCTTCATTTTCTATATCCTTCAAATTTTCGAGATTCCCTGCATAAGTAAGGGAGTCCAGATTATAAATTTTATAATTAGGATATTTCTTTACAAAAAGACGCACTACATGGGAACCAATAAATCCCGCTCCTCCTGTTATTAAGAAATTGTAATTTTTGGAATAGGACATTTTCTGAAACATTAAAATTAATTATTAAAACCCTGTAGATTCGAGATGAACCAGTTCGGTATTAATAATTTTATGAGAATTCTTTTCCGGAATAAGTTGTCCTTTCATACGCTTGATTAGCATTTCCATAGCTTGTTTTCCCAATTCTTCAGGAAACTGTTCAATAAAACTTATAGACGGAGTTAGATATTGAGCAACATCTTTGTTTAAGAATCCGATCATTTTTAAATCTTGCGGAATTTTAATATTAAATTCATAAGCCATACGGTAAACCAACATTGCACTACCAAAGTCTGTACAAAGCATTGCCTCTACTTTTTTGTTCACCAAAAGATCTTTAATCCCATCCACAAGCACCTGATGCCTGGAAGATGCAGCTACGAAACGCTCCATACCTTCCAAAAGAGCCTTCTCATATCCCTTTATCCTCAATTTCCCCACTCCTAAATGATGAATACCAGAAGCAAGTCCTATTTTCTTTACACCCTTGGAAATTAATAATTGTGTAGCTTCCTCAAAGCTTTTCTCATCATCTATTCCGATCTTGTCTACAGGAATATCAAAATTTGTACGATCATATAATACCACCGGAATCTCATATTCCAGAATACTAAAAATATGATCATAATTTCTGGCTCTATGCGTAGCCTCAGAAATGGCAATCAATACCCCATCCACAAAACCAGAGGTGAGCATATCAACTATTTGTTTCTCCCTTTCCAGCGATTCATTAGAAATATAAGTAATTACCTGCAGTCCTTCCTTTTGTGCTTTAGCCTCAATTCCCGAAAGAACCTGCGCAAAAAAATTATTGGAAATATTTGGAATCACCACTCCAATTGTACCACTCTTACTATTTTTAAGATTAACGGCAACAGGATTTGGCCGGTACTTATGTAGCGCAGCAAGTTCTTTTACCCTTTCTACTGTTTTTGGGCTTATTTCAGGACTATCATTAAGTGCTTTAGATACTGTTGAAACAGAAACATTTAAAAGTTTCGCCAGTTCTTTAAGGGTGATTTTAGTCTTCATAATTTAAAGGGACAAAAAATAATTCAACAAATTTAAGATATTTGCATATATTTTTCAGGATTCTGCAGAGCTATTTAAGATCGGTCGCTATAAATGCAAATTACCGACTTCGATTTTTTTAATCCCCTCAAGGGTATTCCATAATTTATTCTGAAAATGAAATGAAATATTTATTGCTTTATTAGAATTCCAACATCTTCAGAAACAGATAATTTATGAGATTTTTTAATTCATACTGGTTTTATATTATTGCAGCTATAGTTACCATTATTGGACTTGTTACCGGGTGGTATTTTTTTATTTTTCTCTTTATTCCATTTGGTTTTTTTCGCTCAGGTAAAAAAGACAATGAGCACTAAATTTATTTCCGAAGAAAACACTTCTTCCTTCTGCCGTTAAACTTATCCTAAACCCCTTAAACAATTTGCAAATATGGGGCCTGAGCAGTAATTTGATTTTGCAATTAATCAAATACAAAAAATGAAAGACTACGGAACATTATCGCAGGCATTAAATAAATTAAAGTTGGAAGAAGGCTATGAATTTGATTTTAATCTTCTGGATGAAAAAATTGAAATTAAATCCCTGAACGAAACTTATGGAGTAGAAGATTTTGACGTGGATAAAGTGCTAAGATTTGAAGGCATGAGTAATCCAGACGACAATGCCATACTGTATGCAATCACCACAGATAATGGCAAAAAAGGGGTTCTCGTTGATGGCTATGGTATTTCCGGCGGACAGGTTTCTAAAGAAATGCTTAAAAAGCTCGATCTTAAAGAAAACCGGCCTATAAATTAATGAGGTTAAACTTCTATTAATTTTAATAACTATGATTGCGCAACAATAGTAATTATCATATTTTCGAATACTATTATTAAACACGATAAACAAAAACTATGAGCTACTTAGGTTTAGATAACGCTAAAACAGAAAAAACCGTTGAACAATTAAATGTTTTATTAGCCGATTATCATTTATATTACCAAAAACTTCGGAATTTTCACTGGAATGTGATTGGAAAAAACTTTTTCGATCTTCATGAGAAATTCGAAGAGCTTTATGACGATGCCAAACTAAAAGTAGATGAACTCGCAGAGCGAATTCTCACGCTACGTCACCAACCAACCAGCAATTTAAGTGAGTACCTAAAATTGTCAAACATCAAAGAATCGGAAAGTCAGTTAACAGATTATGACATGATTAAGATACTTTTGGAAGATCACCGTATTCTTCTTAACCAAATGCGACAGGTAATTGAAGTTGCCGAAGCAGGAGGAGACGAAGGTACTATAGATCTCATTGGTGCTTATATTAGAGAACTGGAAAAAACAAGCTGGATGTTAGATGCCTGGAAAATGAAAACCAGCGACAATCACAAGCAAATTTAAATTACAACTTACTAAATGTTTGAAGACTTTAGTTTTAGAAATTCCATAAATAAAATTGGGACGAAATTGGGCGAATGGCTGGATAGTATTATCCTGAATTTGCCCAATTTTATTATGGCCGTACTGGTCTTTGTAATTTTCATTTTTATTGCCAAGTACGTTGGCAATTTTATTAATAAAATCCTTAGAGGAAAAGTAAAGCAGGCTTCCATAAGAGAAATGTCTGTAAAGGTCCTTAAGGTTGTTATTGTTCTTATAGGCTTCTTTATAGCCCTGGGCCTTCTAAATCTCGATACAGTTCTAACCTCTGTACTGGCAGGTGCAGGTGTGGTTGGTTTGGCTATAGGTTTGGCACTACAAGGCACCCTTACCAATACATTTTCAGGATTAATATTAAGTTTTCTTCCGGAATTGCAAATTGGTGACTGGATCGAAACCAATGGATTTGCCGGCGCAGTGACTGAAATTAACCTTCGGAACATTGTCATCAAACAATCAGACAATAATTATGTAGTCATTCCTAACGGAAAAATTATTGAAGAACCTTTTAAAAATTACACAAGGACTTTGCGCTCAAGGGTAATGCTTACCTGCGGAGTAGGTTATAGTTCTGATCTTGAATTTGTTCAAAATCTTACTAAAGAAACTATAGCAAAAGCATTTAAACAACGATCAAATGAGGAAGTCGAATTTATGTATGAAGAATTTGGCGACAGTTCGATAAATTTTGTGGTACGGTTCTGGACAGATGTTTCTAAGAATAAAGATATTCTCATGGCTAAAAACACAGCAATTATTGAAATTAAAAAAGCTTTTGATAAAAACGGAATAAACATTCCATTCCCTATCAGGACTATCGATTTTACGAATAATCTTTCCATTGAAAAGAGCAATACGTTAAAAGGAGGAAGTGAAGAATAGGAACTACGCATTCTAACAAACAACAATAAATTCACTACTCAACGAAATTTCATCTGGTCGTGGTAAACTGAGGCCGATAATTGCAATTTTTGAACTCTCTCTTTCCAAAGTATTACACATCAAAAATTCATTCATAAAACGTATTCCTGCATGCATTCTCTGGAAGAATTTCAATTTGCGAGCCAATAATTGCCATTCCTCTTTTACTTCGGAAGAAAATAATTTTTAAGCAAATTATACCTCTGTCAAACAGAGCCTGTCGAAGCCTTTTAAATAATCGCCGGATCGATAATTGACATTTTTTTCATACCACCATTTTCTGCGGAAATAAGCGTATTCCGCGGGAACAGAAATCCCATTCGTTACGTAATTCCAAACTCTACCAGTCGATAATTGCCTTTTTTGGTCAACCATCTTAACTTCTGAAAAAGAAACGTCGTAGTTAAAATCTAAATCCGAACGCAAAAGAAAAGCGTGCCCCTTCTGCCCCGGAAAACAGACTAAAAGTACCATTAATAGCTTCGGCGCTGTTAATCCACAGTCCGCCTCCATAACTGTCGTGCCAGAGAGAGCTTTCTTCAACATCTGTCCATACGCGACCAAGATCGTATCCACCAAAAATTCCAATTTGAAAAGGGAGAAAACTGGTTTTAACGGTATTAAAACTGTAACGGAGATCGGCTCCCGTAGCAAAAGCACTTTTTCCAATAAATCGCTCCTGCCGGTAACTGCGAAGACCGGTATCTCCTCCTAATTCTGCAGCCTGATAAAACTCATATCCTTCTCCCAGATTGAGATGCGCCTGCACTTTCGTTTTCAGAACAAATTTTCTGTTTGTTGATACAGCATTATAAAAACCCATATACGGTTTAAAATAACCAAAATGGCGATCTGTATCTGCTGTATTTATTTTCCCCCCAAGGTTGAGCTCAAAGCGCATACCTCTGGTAGGATTTAACCTGTCGTCATAGCTTTCATACCTGTACAAAGCATCCACTCCCGCAAAATACTTTCTATTGAAAAAATCGTGCTCATCATCGGGATTAAATCCTTCTGAAATAAATCGTCCTTCTGTGGCTTCCACTTCTATAGCTTCAAAATTTGCTTTATATTCAAAATAGCTTCCGAAGGGCGTAGCATTTACAAAACCGGCATTAGTTCCTATCCTACTTATTCTTGTTCTATTATAATCCATTCCGAATTCATCCTCGAAATTTGGAGTTTCATTACCGTATCCAAAGAAATTCCTGGCATAATTAGGACTTGTAAAATGTGCTCCTACCTGCAAATTAAAATCACCAAGGATATTAGCAAATTCTCCCTCATAACTAAGGTCAAAACCTTTAGTAGCAAAATAAAATCCAGCACCAAAAGTATGTTTTGCAGTAAAAGGATTTCTTTTAAATCCATACTTGGCAAAACTGGTCTCTAATCCTATTTTCAAACCTTCATCGGGGTTATAGCCTATTCCCGGAGTAATATTTCCAGATTTATAATTCTTTTTATCCTTATCGTAGGTATTGGTTTCATACCTATCCGAAAATCTCCATTTTGCGTCCGCTCCTTCTTTAATGGTATTTGGTTTGGATTTATAATCATAAATTTTCAGCTTCTTCTTATTCTTTATAGTATAAACATCATTGTTTTGTCCACCAATAATGCGTAAAAAAATGAAATCATCTCCTTCTCCTTCTACAGTAATTTGGTCATCATCATCTAAAGCATATATCCAGAGATCTTTAGTGTCTTTCTTATTGTAAATTTTATCACTGACAATTTCTGCCCGTTCACCACCCTTGTTTCTGGAAATCGTAACGCGGGTGCGACCTTCAGGCATACGAATCACATCAACAAAATCATCTTTATCTGTACCCGTAACAATAGCCAGTTTTGCAAAATGTTTATAATATCGCTCTGCTATATCCACAATATTGTCCCGACGTGCTTTTACATTCTCAATTAACTTTTCTGTAGTCTCGCCAGTTGTTTCCGGAGGCAGCTTTGAAAAAGCTTCTTCAATTACCTCATCGGTTACATTTTGCTGGATAAATTGTGCTTCTTCTAACCAGGCTTCTCTTCCTGTATTTTGAAGTAAAGATCTATCAAGGCCCGTAGCCGCAATATTAAACCACTGGGTGTCGGTAATATCAGCTCCATAAACCGCAAATTGATTAGCAAACCCTGCCAAAGCCCGAAGGGTTCCAAAGAAAGCACCATCAAAATTCGAGAATACCTGGTCACGATCGCGTGGAATAGGTTTGAAAATCCTGTTCCCATCTTCGGTTTCTATTTCTGCCCATCTCCACTGGTCCTGATGCCGGTCCCAATCCCCTATCAACATGTCAAACACCCGTGCCCTTACATAGGCAGATTCATCGAGCATGTATTTCTCGTCCCTTCTCAGACGCTCAAACATTCCTGAAGTGCTTACAATATCATGATCTGGGTTTCCAAAACTTTTATAGTTGAGCCAGTTCTCTTCGGGCCGTTCTACCAACATATAAACCTCGTCCCCATGCTCTTCATTGTATTTTCCCAGCTCTTCTTGTTTAGGTAAATAATACACTTCCGGATTGGTATGGTAAACATTTGCCGCTCTAGAAAGATCGGGAATTGCCAGAAAAGCATAGGGATGCGCTGAGGTATAAAAATCCTGAACAAAACGTTCTGCTATAGTATTTTCCAGTTGATCTTCTACAGGTTTATCTTTATAAGCTACCGTCTGTAGAAACTGAACTGCTTCTTTTCTTATTCTTCGGAAATTATATTCCCTGCCCAGACTATCTTTAACACGAAGGGATACCGTTTGATGCCCCCCTCCTTCCCGCATTACATTAAGACCACCATAAAGGGTATCCAGGTCTGCAACTTTAAATTCTACCTGTTTGCCGTAAAGTTCCCTGTATCGTTCTCCCCAAATTGTTTCAAATGCGGCCCCTTTCTCAGTTTCCTCTTCAGGATATATGGAGGTTGTTATTTTCTCCGGAAAATCATCAGGTAATTTTGATGTATCATATTCTACAGGAGCAGGAAAGACTTCCCGCTGATATAGCAAGGTTGGCTGGTCGTTCTCATTTCCGTAGAAACTCACCCAGGACGAACCATCTGTAAAGACATCGTAAACCCCAAATCCCTGTCCTTCATAAGCGAATATCCCATCATTACTTAAGGTCACATAAGAAGCCTTGGAACCTGATCCTGATACAATCTGGTTCACATTGTTGTTCTTTATATATTGCAGGGAATGTTCGTGACCCGAAATAAATAACAGCCGGTCACTTTGTTGTGCCAGGGTTGTTAACCGCTTTACGAGAGATTTGTATCGCTCATTTTGCGCATCCTGGATCGAAACTCCTCCCGTTGTCCTCACCAGGCTCACCAGTGAACCTAAGATTGGCACCGGAATCTTCTTTTGGGAAGGAAACAAATGTTGATCAAAATCATATTGCCCTCCATGAGTTCCATTGGTGAGCAAGGGGTGATGTAAAGCAAAAATTATTGTTTTATCCTGATTCTTTTTAATCTCAGATTCCAACTCCAGAAATAGTGCTTCCCGGGTTTTTATACCGTCACAACCATCATTTATATCGGGATGTCTGTCCCAATCTTCGAGGTACCACTGGGAATCAATAACGATCATCTGGATACTTTTGGAAATCTCGAGAACATCAAAACTACAGCCCGGATCCGGAATCCAGGTTATTTCATTATCAAATTGTTCTTGTAAATAATCCTTCTGTCTGTCGAGGCCACCTATACCTTTGCTATACCAATCATGGTTCCCGGGAATAAAAAGAACATTCCCGTCATAATTCCTGATGGCGTCAAGCTGAACATCCAACCGGTATTCTGCTTTTTCACGACCCGGGTCATCTTTGGTAGGCATTCCTACGGGGTAGATATTATCTCCAAGAAAAATGGAATAATTCCCGCTACGATCAACAGAATCTAAATATTTTTTAAATGCAGTGAGACCTGTAGAACTTCCACCAACCGGAGAATATCCTCCATCTCCTAACAGGTAAAAAGATTTTTCTACCTCTTTATCCTTTGGATATTCAAAATTATCTGTTGGTTCACCTTCCCGAAACTTTGCACCTGTAGAAGAACATGATTGAAGAAGGATTACCGTTAGCAGGCCAACGATTGCAAATTTGATTTTCATAAACAGTTTGGGATTATTTTTTGTAATTTGGCAAGAAAAATTAAGCATCCGGTACATGAATAACCTCGTTGAGAAAGCAGATAGTTTTGTGCAAAATCTTTTTAAAGAAAAGCTCCCAAACACCTATATATACCACAACTACAAGCATACTGAGCGTGTAGTTAAAAGTACTAAAGAAATAGTCGAAAATTCTGAAATTAATGTTAAAGAAGAAGAGGCTCTACTACTCGGAGCCTGGCTTCATGACACGGGTTACACGAAAACATATTATGGTCACGAAGAAGAAAGTGTAAAAATTGCCACTAATTTTCTTAAGGAAAATAATGCTACCAATGAGCTTATTTCTGAAGTCGCAAAAATAATAAATGCCACAAAGTTTGATAACCAACCGCAAACTGAAGCTGAAAGAATTATCAGGGATGCAGATACTTCTCACTTCGCCAAAGAGTATTTTGAGGAGGCCAGTGAATTTTTAAGACAGGAACTCCAGCTTCACAATATAAAAAATTTCACCGGAGAAGAATGGATTCAGGAAAATATAAGGGTTTTTACAGAAAAGCATCAGTATTATACCACATATGCTCTGGAGAACTGGAAACCAAAGAAGGAAGAAAACCTTTTGGAGCTTATTGAAGATCAGAAAAAAAGACAAAAGAAGCTTCAGAAAGAAGAGCATAAGGCGAGGCTCAAAGCTCAATATAAAAATGATAATCCCGAAAGAAGTATACAGACGATGTTTCGGGTTACCCTAAGAAACCATATTAAATTAAGTGATATTGCAGATACCAAAGCCAACATTTTATTATCTGTAAACGCGATAATAATTTCCCTGGCTCTTGCGAATCTTATCCCCAAACTAGACGCGGCGTCTAATAAGCACCTGCTTATTCCCAGCATGATTCTTATTTTATTTAGTGTGGCTTCTATTATTCTCTCAATTATGTCCACAAGACCTAATGTAACCAGTGGAGAATTTACAAAGAAACAGGTGGAAGACAGGGAAGTGAACCTGTTGTTTTTTGGCAATTTTCATAAAATGCCATTTGAACAATTCCGTTGGGGAATGCAGGAAATGATAAAAGATAAAGATTATGTATATGAATCCCTGATGCTGGATTTACACCTGCTGGGTAAGGTCCTGCACAGGAAATATTTTTTGCTAAGAATTACCTACACAGTTTTTATGGTAGGTATAATTGTGTCGGTAATAAGCTTTATTGTAGGCTTCTATCTAATGTAGTTCCTGCATCAGGTTTTCGTAAGTTATATTTTCCTCTTCAGGATTATCTCCGGTAGAGTAAAGTATATTTACCCTTATCGCCTTTAGCCCAATAACTCCCTGAACATCCTGCAATTCCAGCAGTTCTACTTCTTCTCCCAGGTATTTCTTGGCCTGGAGGTATTTTATATATCTCAAATACTCCCTTTCGTCACTTCTCTGGGAATATATAATTGCTATTTTACCCTTTTGGGTGATCCTTTCTTCCGTATCTTTTATGTAGGCTTTATCAATCCGCTTTTTAATAATTTCATAACGCGCATTATAGGTGCCGTCAACATCAAATTTCTTTTCATCCATACGGTACCTTATAGACATTGTACTGTTGTAAACAAGTATTAAAGAAGCCGCATCAAGTTTTATAGGAGTAGTTTCCTGGAGTTGATAAAACCGGTTTTCCATTTCGCACATTGTACTTAGCTGCCATAGCCTTAAATTGTAAAGGTAAATCTTATTAAAAGGCTTATTGTTCGCCATCGATGGTCCAATATAAATGTTGTGGTCTACCCCATCTGTTTTATATCTCTCAAAATAATGTGGATAGATTTTTTGCGCCTGTACCTGCTTCCTGTCAATATAACGGGACATCGTCCTATTTACATGCTGGACGGTATCATCGTATTTTTTTCTTTCATCATATACTAGCCCCGTTTCAGAATTAAGCAGGGATTGATACTCCTCTACCTTTTGCTTTAATTCTTCAGATTGTCTTCTAAGGTGCGACATTATAGGATTTACTTCCTTCTGAAGCAGATTTGAGATTTTCTGCTCACTGGAAGCGTTTAAACCTTCGTTAAGCTCTTCTTTAAATTCAGAAATCCTGAATCTTACCTGTTCGTAAATTGATAGTTCTTCTATTTTAGATCCTTCTTTAAGAATATCCAGAATACTGTCCAATTGAATTAAAAGATCCTTCTGAATGGCAGTATTCCGGGCTTCCGAAGATGCTACAATATCAATCTGCCCATATAAGGGATAAACATTTTTAAAGCTGATATCCTTAAATGAGGCCAAACCGTCATCATCAAGATCATGTATAAATTTTCTCGCTTCCTTCTCAAAAATCCAAAGAACACTAGGGTGAATAGAAGTACATTCGCTTTGAATAACTGCTTTTACACGATTTTCAAAGTCTGACCGGTTACGCTCTACGGCTGTTACAATGTATGGGAGAATTTCGTCCAGTTTCAGTGCATTTATGCTATGCAGCTCATTTTTTCTTTCAGAAACCAATTCCAGGATACCGAGTAACCGATTCTTTTTTGCTACTGGCGCCAGAATGCAGCTCTTTACATTATTTGCTTTAAGATTTTGGGAAAGCACATTATCCCCGGTTTTTCTTGCATAAGAATCTACACTGGAAATTGAAAAATAACTATGTCCTTCAATCAGCTTTTTATATGCTTCCTTACATAATCCTTCCTCACTTTTAACAGATGTCCTGTCATTCAAAAGAAAACTTTTGGCTTCGTTGCTCTCCAAAGGCTCAAAACTTTTTTCTGAAGAGTCAAATACTGTAAACCCAACACGCAGATCTGGAATTTTATAAATAGAACGAAATATTTCTTCAAGGCTTTTTAGCTCATCTTTCTCTGAAGATTCATTGTACAACAATGTTGTTTTTAACTTCGAAATAGAATCGTCTATGGTAACATCTGTTAAATTAACAATTGTAAATCCTTTAAAAATATAGCTACAAGGAGGGAATTTCTCCTTCCAAAGCTCAATGTCATCTATATTCTGAATAAGAAGGTCTACATCTTCCTGAGTAATTTCAGGTGCATTTTCCTTAGGAATCACATCAACAAAATCACCATTTACTGCTATTCTGTAATGCCGGAGCACACCATTTTCATCTGGGATATCATAATAAAGCGGTCGAGAGAAATCAATTTCATATCCATATTCCTCCTTCAGGATATTAATACAGGCATTAATGTAATGCGTATCCTGGTCTATATTTCTTGTCTCCAGCACAAAATCTTCACCGGCGAGTTTCAGGATGTTCTTTAATCTTCTGGAAGAATTAAATAAAATATTGTGAAAAGGTATAGATGCAGCTTTAATTTCATTATTGGTGAGCACTGTAGGAAAAAGATCATTCAACAAAATCTTTATTGGCTCTTCATATTTTTTAAGATCCCCTGCATTCCTAATTCCTTCAGTAAGTTCAGGAAAAGTAGAAATATATTCCATTACCTCCTTCATATAGTTGTCGGCAATCTTGTTGTGATCCTTTTTTAATTCAGCTTCATACTGTTCAATTACCTTGTGAAAACTTATCTTAATCTCTAAGGGAAAATCTTCCTTTTGTTCCTTCATAATGCTTTAATATCTTACAAAATTACCTGTTCTATATTTTACTGAATCTTACAAAGACTTAAATTAACAAATATTAACAAGATTTTACTGGAAATGCTAAATTTTGCCACTACAGTTGCTTATTTTTGCAGTAAAACAAACTCTATTTTTTATGCGGAATTTAATAATCTTATTTGCTTTTGCCCTTTTGGCGGCTTCCTGTCAAGAAGAAGATGAAAAAGGCTACTACCTTAGCGGAAGCATTAAAGGTGTTGAAGATGGCACCGATGTATATATTTCTGAAATTAGCGAGGAAACTGAAAGACCTGCAGTAATAGACACAACGCAGGTTCAAAATGGCAAATTTGAAATTGATCTTGAGGATAATGAACAGCCAAATATGAGCTTTATTTCCTTCCAGGGAATAGGTGGTAATATTATTTATATTTCTGAAAACGAGAAAATAAATATTGAAGCTTACAAAGACAGCCTGAGGAGTTCCAAGATAACCGGGGGTAAAGAAAACCGTGCTTTAAACCAGTACATGACCCATTTAAAGGAAGTTAATCGTAAGATAACTGCCGGTCGTGCAGAAATGCAACAGGCGTACAACGAGCAGGATTCTTCCAGGTTTGAGACTTTACAGGCAACAGAACAGGAAATAAAAGATAATGACGCTGTCGCCAAAAAGAAAATCCTTGAAGAAAATCAGGATTCTTACGTGTCGCTCATGATCCTTATGGACATGCTTAGTATGAAAGTTCATCCGGTAAAAGAGATTCAGGAAATGTACAGCAATCTTTCTGAAGATTTAAAAGAAACTACCCTTGGTAAAAGTCTGAAGGAAACTTTGGAAAAACAAGGTACTGTGGCTATAGGAAGTAAAGCTCCCGAATTTACTGCCCCAACACCAGATGGGACTGAACTTTCCCTTTCAGACGCTATGGGAAAAGTGACA
This sequence comes from Autumnicola patrickiae, assembly GCF_031846525.1. Classification (NCBI taxonomy): domain Bacteria; kingdom Pseudomonadati; phylum Bacteroidota; class Flavobacteriia; order Flavobacteriales; family Flavobacteriaceae; genus Autumnicola; species Autumnicola patrickiae. The sequence goes on along the minus strand of NZ_JAVRHM010000008.1, from coordinate 20,767 downwards.
ATTATCGACTTTTGGGCCGCCTGGTGCAAGCCTTGTCGTGTGGAAAACCCCAATGTGGTAAAAATTTATGATAAATACCACGAGGAGGGTCTAAATATCATCGGGGTTTCTCTGGATCGTCCTGGTCAAAAGGATAAATGGTTACAAGCCATTGAGGAAGACGGGCTGGAGTGGCAACAGGTTTCCCATTTAGAATTTTGGCAGGATCCTGTAGCAAGACTTTATAATATTGAAGCTATACCGGCAACGTTTATTCTTGATGAAAATGGTGTAATTGTAGATCGCGATTTGCGCGGAGATGAATTGGAGGAAAGAGTGCGTGAACTATTAAATTAAAATTGGAAGTTTTAAAGCTTTCTTGAAGTTGTTTCAAAAGTTTAGTCCAAAATTCACCAATTATCGACCTGTTGCTGAACATATAAATTCAGAAAAAAAGCATGAACCCAAAAATGTCTTTCAGGAAAAATCCCGAAAGACATTTTCTTTGACTTAGTATTTCCAGGAGCACGAAAATTGCCATTTTAAGGCATGCTCTCTAAAATGCTGACTTGGCTGAATTACTTCAGAAGAAAACCGACATTTACATTTACGGTGATTTCCATTTCACCCGGAGCTATGGATTCGGGACTACTTTTACTGCTATCCTCCATCATCGCCATCCTGTACATTGGTTGCGGACTGTTAATTGTCCCTTCAGTTATAGCGACTGCCTTTCCAATTTCCTGATCTAAGGGAGCTACTAGTTCTTCTGCCTTTCTCTTAGCATCCAAAACTGCTTTTTTACGGGCTTCAGTTTCATATTTTTTAGCTTCCGAAGATTTAAATTCCACGCCATCAATTCTATTAAGCCCTTCCTCCAGTAATCCCGACATGATCATTTCGTAATCTTTAATATCTTCCAACGTAATGGAAATCGCCTGGTTTGCTGAAAAAGAATACGTCTTCTCATTGTAATTGTATGATTTATTCAGTCTTATATAATCTGTATTTATATTTTTCTCCTGAACACCTGCTTTTTTTAAAAATTTAATTACATTATTTACTGCTTCGTCATTTTGTTTCTTGACGGCGGTTGCGCTCTCCCCCTCATGCTCAATGCGAGCCTTAATAACTACTTGGTCCGGTACGACATTCACCGTACCTTCACCCGTAACGTTTACAAGGTTGGATTGGTTTTCCTGCGCCCCTGCTCCTACAGCGATTAAAATTGCCATCAGGATAAAAATTTTCTTTATCATATTCATATTAATTGTTACACTTAGTTAAACATCAAATTTTTCCCATTTTCTGCAATACAAATAAAATTACCAGTGGAATTGCTAAAAGCACCACCATTAGTAAATGACTTTCAAAAACCCACGGAGCCAATACCAGTGTGAGAAGATATCCTCCCGCTGCACCACCAAAATGGGCATCATGCCCTATATTTCCAATCTGCTTTTTCATGCCCCAGATCGTGTAAAGTAAATAACCAATTCCAAATACATAAGCAGGAATAGGAATTACAAAAAACAGACCAAGCATCATATCTGGCCGTAATAAAATTGCCGAATATAAAATCCCCATTACTGCACCACTGGCGCCAACTGCTCTATAATTTAATTCATTTTTATGAAAAAAGTAAGAAAGTAAATTTCCCAGGATTAAACTGGCGATGTAAACAAGCACAAATCCCGTACTTCCCAATCCGTAAATAACCACATTTGCAAAGAAATAAAGGGTAAGCATATTCACAAAAAGGTGGGTGGTATTTACATGCAAAAAGCCCGATGTTATTATTTGATATTTTGCACCGCTCTTAATATCCCCAACATTAAATTTATATTTTTCAAAGAAGGCATCATCATTAAATCCCTTAAATGAAATTATTACATTTGCTGCAATTATTATGATAGTCACCAGACTCAAATCTCCCATATCTGCTTAAGTTTAGTGCCAAATATACCATATATTTGCTGAAACTTTTTTTATGCAGGCCCTCGTTTTTTGGTTGGTTTATCCCCTGTTGTGGATTATTTCCATTCTTCCGTTCAGGTTGTTTTACGCAGTATCAGACGCAGTATTTTTCCTGGTTTATCATATTATAGGTTACCGTAAAAAAGTAGTTGAAGAAAACCTGAAATTGGTTTTTCCCGAAAAGTCTGAAGAAGAACGCTTAAGAATAAGGAAAAAGTTTTATTCCCACATGTGCGACATGTTCCTGGAGATGATTAAAACCCTTACTATTTCTGAAAAAGAACTGAGGAAACGCTTTAAATTCACAAATCCTGAAGAAGTGCTACGTCTTCAGGATAATGATAAGAGTATAATGATGATGTGCGGACATTATGCCAGTTATGAGTGGATGATTGCGCTACAGTTGTATGGACTCAAAATAACCGCCTACGGCATATACAAAAAAATTAAAAATCCTCATTTTGATAAATTAGTAAGGGATATTCGTGGAAGGTTTAAGGGCAAACTTATCTCGACTACAAAAGCGACTATGACTATTACCAAGCATGAAAGTGAAAACAAACGTGCTATTTACGCTATGGTTGCCGACCAATCCCCAAAATTGATAAAGTCCAAATACTGGGCAGATTTTATGAATATAAAAGCTCCTGTTTTTGTTGGGGCCGAAAAACTGGCAAGGGAATTCGACATGGCTGTACTCTATCTGAACGTAGAAAAAGTTTCGAGAGGACATTATGTTGCTACACTAATTAATATAACAGATTCTGCAGCACAAGAGCCTGCGCATAAAGTCACACGTACTTATCTTGATTTACTCGAAACTCAGATACGCCAGAAACCCGAATTTTATCTTTGGACACATAAGCGCTGGAAACACAGTGGTAATCCAATTCCTGAAGGTGCACAAATAATTGATTGATCAGGAAACTATATCCTGAATTTCTTTGATCATCTTCTGCGCTAATTCATCTGCCTCTTTCTGGCTTTTTGCTTCTGTATAAATCCTGATTATTGGTTCTGTATTTGATTTTCTTAGATGGACCCAATTATCCGGAAAGTCTATTTTCACACCATCAACAGTAGATATTTCTTCATCTTTATGTCGCTTTTCGACTGATTTCAAAATTCCGTCTACATCCAGATCTGGCGTCAGTTCAATTTTATTTTTGCTCATAAAGTATGAAGGATATTCCTTCCGAAGAGCTGAAACGCTAATTTGTTTTTCTGCAAGATGTGTAAGAAACAGGGCTACTCCCACAAGACTATCTCTCCCGTAATGTGATTCAGGATAAATAATTCCGCCGTTTCCTTCTCCACCAATAACTGCATTGGAATCCTTCATTAATTGGACAACATTTACTTCTCCAACAGCACTTGCTTTGTATTCTCCATTATGTTTATTAGTCACATCTCTTAAAGCTCTTGAAGAAGACAAATTGCTTACCGTATTACCTATTGTTTTACTCAACACATAATCTGCACAGGCTACCAGTGTATATTCTTCACCAAACATTTCCCCATTCTCATCTATAAAAGCCAACCTATCCACATCTGGATCTACTACAATACCAAAATCTGCTTTTTCCTTTTTTACAAGTGCGCAGATATCTCCCAAATGTTCTTTTAACGGTTCAGGATTATGAGGGAAATGTCCGTTAGGTTCACAATAAAGCTCTGTTACTTCCACGCCCAGTTTTTTCAGTAGTTTTGGAATTGCTATTCCGCCGGTAGAATTTACACCGTCTACCACAACCTTAAATCCTGCTTTTTTAATCTTCTCTACATCTACAAGTTTCAGTTTTAAAACCTCCTCGATGTGGATGTCTATATAATTTTCTTTTTTGGTAATTGTTCCGAGGTTGTCTACTTCAGCAAAATCAAACGATTCATTTTCGGCAAGGTCAAGGATTTTAGCTCCTTCCTTCCCATCCAGGAATTCTCCATTTTTATTCAGCAGTTTAAGGGCATTCCACTGCTTTGGATTGTGGCTGGCCGTAAGAATAATTCCACCGTCGGCTTCTTCCAAGGGTACAGCTATTTCTACAGTTGGGGTTGTAGACAGACCAACATCAATAACATCTATCCCCAGACCCGTTAAAGTGTTCATTGTCAACTCCTGAATCATTCTTCCGGAAATTCGTGCATCTCTTCCAATAACAACTTTAAGTTTATCTTTTTGGCTTTCATTTTTAAGCCAGGTTCCATAAGCTGCAGCGAATTTAACAGTATCTATAGGAGTTAGATTTTCAGAAGTTTTCCCTCCTATTGTTCCCCTTATTCCTGAAATCGATTTTATTAAGCTCATGGTATTCCTTTTTATATTGATGATTTTTACTGCCCAAATATACAAGGCTGAATGCCGAGCTACCAAAACTTAACAAAATTTAAACAGTACAACCAAAAATTTGTAACTTCAAAAAATGAATTATTTGGCACATATTTACCTTTCCGGAAATGATGATAATCTCAAAATCGGAAATTTTATCGCAGATTCAATTAAAGGAAAAAACTTCCTGAAATTCCCTGAACCTATACAAAAGGGTGTTGTTCTGCACCGGGCCATAGATCAATATACCGACACCCATCCGGTTGTCAAAAAAAGTGTGACCAGATTGTTCAGCAGGTACAGTCATTATAGCCGTGTTATTGTAGATATTCTTTACGATCATTTTCTTGCTGTTAACTGGAAAAATTACTCCCAAACACCTTTGGAAGAATATACTGAAGAATTTTATGACCTCCTCCGGGAAAACAAATCAGATCTCCCAAAAGCTGTTCAGAAGTTTATGCCGTATATGTTTCGCGATAATTGGCTTTTAAGTTATGCCAGTATCGATGGTATTACAAAAATTCTATATCAAATGAACCATCGTACAAAGGGTAAATCCAATATGGACCTGGCTGTGGAGGAGCTGGAAATGTTTTATGACGAATTCCAGGATGAGTTTACCGAATTTTTTGCGGATCTGATCAACTTCAGCAGTGAGAAAATAAAGGAGCTGAATCAGGCTAATTAAATTGTACTGACTTAGGCTTTAGCTTCACAAGAAGTAAATTTTCTTATCTATAATCGTTTTTTTCCACCTTCTTCTAATACCGGCTTGTAATTTGGAACAAATTTTTTTACATCTAAATTAACAATGCAGAAATACCGCTTGCTTTTTAATTAGCAACACTTTAAGTACCTTTGCCACCTTGAATAATTTTATGACGGAAAGCGAAGATAATATTGAGGTATTAGGGGCAAGAGTCCATAATTTAAAAAATATTGATGTTAGTATTCCCAGGGAAAAATTAGTGGTAATAACAGGACTTTCTGGTTCTGGAAAATCTTCCCTGGCATTTGATACCATTTATGCTGAAGGACAAAGGAGATATATAGAAACTTTTTCTGCTTATGCCCGCCAATTTCTTGGTGGACTCGAAAGACCCGATGTGGACAAAATTGAAGGTCTTTCCCCTGTTATTGCTATTGAACAAAAAACCACCAGCAAAAATCCCAGAAGTACGGTAGGTACAATTACAGAAATTTATGATTTCCTGAGATTACTTTTTGCCCGTGCTGCCGATGCGTATAGTTACAATACGGGTGAGAAAATGATAAGTTATACCGATACCCAGATTAAGGATCTTATCATCAAAAAATTTAACGGTAAGAGAGTAAATATCCTTGCACCGGTGATTAGGTCCAGAAAAGGTCATTACCGCGAACTCTTTGAGCAAATCTCTAAACAGGGGTTTGTTAAGGTGAGAGTAGACGGAGAAGTGAGGGATATCGTAAAGGGAATGAAACTGGACAGGTACAAAACCCACGAAATTGAAATTGTAATTGACCGACTCCAGATTGATGATAAAACAGATGGACAGAAGCGCCTGAGTGAAAGTATTAAAACTGCAATGTATCACGGTGACGATACGTTGATGATTCTGGATCATGAAACAAATGAGGTACGGTATTTTAGTAGAAACCTAATGTGCCCCACTACTGGAATTTCCTATCCAAACCCTGAACCTAATACTTTCAGTTTTAATTCCCCAAAAGGTGCATGTCCAGATTGTAACGGGATTGGAACGCTCCATAAGGTTAATATTAGCAAAATTATTCCTGATGAAAAAAAGTCTATTAAGAATGGTGCTCTTGTACCTCACGGTCCTCAGAAAAAAAACTGGATTTTTTCGCAGCTCGAACTGATCGCCGAAAGATTTGACTTCAAACTTACTGATCCTGTTTCTAAAATTCCGAAGGAAGCAATGGATATGATTCTCTATGGCGGTAAGGAAAAATTTTCTAAAGAATCCAAATCGCTAGGTATTACCAGGGAATTTAAAATTGATTTTGAAGGAGTTGCAACTTTTATTGAGACAACTTTTAACAATAATGACTCTACTTCCCTAAGACGGTGGGCTAAAGAGTACATGGATAAAATAGAATGTCCTACCTGTAATGGCAGCCGGCTGAGAAAAGAGTCTCTTTATTTTAAGGTTAACGACCAAAACATTGCCAAACTTGCTCATAAAGATATTACAGATCTTGCTAATTGGTTTGAAGGCCTGGAAGAGAAACTCAGTGAAAAACAGCAATTAATTGCAACCGAAGTTATTAAGGAGATAAGAACCAGACTCAGCTTTTTAACAGATGTTGGTTTAACCTATCTTTCCCTGAACAGAGGGTCCAAATCCCTTTCTGGTGGAGAAGCACAAAGGATTAGACTGGCTACACAAATTGGTTCGCAACTGGTGGGTGTGCTCTATATTCTGGATGAGCCAAGCATTGGGCTGCATCAGCGGGATAATGAAAAATTAATTAACTCTCTTGTTTCCCTTCGGGATCTTGGGAATACTGTAATTGTTGTAGAGCACGATAAAGATATGATTGAAAGGGCAGATCATGTTATAGATATTGGCCCTTTTGCTGGAAAACACGGCGGTGAAATTATAAGTGAAGGAACTCCTTCAGAAATAAAAAAGCATAAAACACTAACAGCTTCTTACCTAAACGGTACAAAACAAATTGAAATTCCGGAAAAGCGAAGGAAAGGAAATGGAAAAACCATCACTTTAAAAGGAGCAACCGGAAATAATTTAAAAAATGTTTCCATAAGTATTCCGTTAGGTCAAATGATTGCTGTAACAGGGGTTTCAGGTAGTGGAAAATCTACTCTTATTAACGAGACGCTATACCCAATCATGAATGCCCACTACTTTAATGGAGTAAAAGTTCCTAAACCCTATAAGAGTATAAAAGGGCTGGAGCATATCGATAAAGTTATAGATATCAACCAATCCCCTATAGGTAGAACTCCAAGATCCAATCCTGCGACTTATACCGGAGTATTTTCGGAAATAAGAAGTTTATTCACTAAAACACCAGAAGCACAAATAAGAGGATACAAACCGGGACGTTTCAGCTTCAATGTAAAAGGTGGAAGGTGCGAAACCTGCAAAGGCGGCGGATTGAGAGTGATTGAAATGAATTTTCTGCCAGATGTTTACGTGGAATGCGAAACCTGCCAGGGTAAGCGGTTTAACAGGGAAACCCTCGAAATCAGATACAAAGGAAAATCTATTGCTGATGTCCTGGAAATGACAATAAATGATGCTACGCCATTTTTTGAATTAATTCCGAAAATTTACCGGAAACTAAAAACCATTCAGGATGTGGGGCTGGGATATATTACCCTTGGCCAACAAAGCACCACTTTATCTGGAGGTGAAGCACAACGAATTAAATTAGCCACAGAGCTTTCGAAAAGGGATACAGGCAATACTTTTTATATTTTGGATGAACCTACAACAGGACTCCATTTTGAAGATATTCGTGTGCTTATGGAAGTACTCAACCGGCTGGCCAATAAAGGAAATACTGTCTTGATTATAGAGCACAATATGGATGTAATAAAAATGGCAGACCATATAATAGACATAGGTCAGGAAGGTGGTAAAAATGGTGGAAAAGTATTAGCCACCGGAACTCCGGAAGAAGTCGCAAAACACAAAACAAGTTATACAGCAAAATTCCTTAAAAAGGAATTACAATAAAAATTAAATATGAAAGCAAAGCAAGGCAATAAAGCCTGGAATGAGATAAAGACCAACGACTCCTGGGCGATTTTTAAAATAATGGGAGAGTTTGTTAATGGTTACGAGAAATTAAGTCAAATTGGCCCATGCGTTTCTATTTTCGGTTCGGCACGAACCAAACCCGATCAGAAATATTACAAACTGGCCGAAAGTATTGCTAAAAGAATCGTAGACCATGGATATGGTGTGATTACTGGTGGTGGACCTGGAATAATGGAAGCAGGAAATAAAGGTGCTCACCTAGGCGGAGGAACTTCTGTAGGTTTAAATATTGATCTTCCCTTTGAGCAGCATGACAATCCTTATATAGATAATGATAAGAGCCTGGATTTCGATTACTTTTTCGTGAGAAAAGTAATGTTCGTAAAGTATTCTCAGGGTTTTGTGGTAATGCCAGGTGGCTTTGGAACACTAGATGAGCTGTTTGAAGCCATAACCCTTATCCAAACCCATAAAATTGACAAGTTTCCTATTATTCTTGTTGGAAGAGACTTTTGGAGCGGACTCGTAGAATGGATCCAGACCACCTTATGCGATAGTTTCCAGAATATAAGTGCTGCCGATATTGATCTTGTACAGGTTGTTGATACTGAAGATGAGGTGATTGAAGCCTTGGATAAATTTTATGATGAGTACAATTTGAGTCCTAATTTTTAGTTATTATTTACTAAATGTTGTCATTAAACTTTAACTATATTAGCCCAAATATTCTTATTTAAATATTATATTTTCCTTTGAAGCACTTCCTCTTCCCGATTTTCCTGCTTGCCTGTACATGTGTAAGTTTTGCACAACATTCCATTTCCATTGAAGCTAAACTGGACGCAGAGGTGGATTCCATCTTTTTTGATCAGGTAATTGAATATGAGAATCAGAGCAATGAACCTTTAACAGAGATTTATTTAAATGACTGGATAAATGCTTTTAGCAGTAAAAGCAGCTATTTGGGAAAGAGATTTTCAGAAGAGTTTGTGCGACGCTTTCATTTTGCGGGAGAAGAGGAACGTGGAGGTACAGTAATAAATGCTGTGACCGGTGAGAATAATAATCCTCTACAATGGGAAAGACTATTAGGACGTGTTGATATTATCAGAATACCTCTTTCCGAACCTCTTGCCCCGGGTGAAAAAACAACTATAAACCTGGATTACGCGATTAAAGTACCTCAGGATAAATTTACACGGTACGGCAAAGACGGCCAGGGAAATTATAAATTAAGGTACTGGTACATTACACCTGCTGTTTATAATGACGGCTGGAAAATTTACAGCCATCAAAATCTGGATCTGGATTACACGCCGCCGGCAGATATTGAAATATTACTAAATATACCAAACGCTTATTATGCTGCTTCTGCACTTAATATGCTGAACATTTCCAGTAAAGAAGATAGAAAAATAGTTGAGTTTGTAGGGCAGGACCGGGTGGAAACAAAGCTATATCTAACTAAAACTTATTTATTCGAAAATATCTATGCTCACTCACACGAAATAATCACCAATCTTACAGATGACAATCTTCAAACTGAAATAAAGGAAGTTTTACTTAATCGTATTCTCTCTTTTCTGGAAGAAAGATTGGGATCTTATCCTCACAATCACATTTTTGTAACCCAGGAAGATTATCATAACAGTCCGCTTTATGGGCTCAATCAGTTACCGGGATTTATCCGTCCGTTTCCTGATGGATTCCAGTACGATATTAAGCAATTTAAGACCATCACCAATAATTATTTAAAAAATACCCTCTTATTAGATCCACGAACAGATCAATGGGTGAATGATGCTATTTTAGTTTCCCTAATGATGGACTATGTAGATCATTATTATCCTAAAATGAAACTCATTGGGAATTTGAGTGACATTATTGGTATACGCTGGTTCCATGCCGCCGATCTGGAATTTAATGATCAGTACCAATTTATGTATATGAATTCTGCCCGTTTAAATTTTGATCAGGCACTTACCACCCGTCAGGATTCGTTGGTAAAATTCAACAAAAACATAGCTAATTCATATAAAGCAGGGATCGGATTAAGGTATATCGAGGATTATCTGGGATCTGACGCTGTAAAAGAATCAATAACTGAGTTCTATCGCGCAAACAAACTTCAACCTACTTCTAAGGAAGAGTTCAAGCGGGTTCTTCAGAAGAATGCCGCAAAGGATATTTCGTGGTTTTTTGAGGATTACGTTAATACCAACAAGAAAATTGATTTTTCAATTAAAAAGGTAAAAAAGAAGGACGATTCGCTCGTGGTCACTGTCAGGAACAGACGGAATAATGATATGCCGGTTTCCGTTTACGGAATTAAAGACGGGGAAATAGTATCCAAAACCTGGGTCGAAGAAGTAGAAAAATTGAAGAAAGTAACCATCCCCAGAGAGGGTGCAGAACGCGTCGCTGTAAATTACGAACAGGTAATCCCGGAAATTAACCAGCGAAACAATTATAAAGCTGTTACCACCTTGTTCAATAAACCTATTCAGTTTCGTTTACTGGAGGACGTGGAAGATCCAAGGTACAACCAGCTCTTTTTTATGCCGGAATTTGATTACAATCTCTATGACGGTATTTCTATAGGGCCAAAACTTTATAATGCATCTGTCTTAAACAAGAATTTCAATTTTAAAATCTCACCAAAATATGGATTTAACAGCGAAACCATTGTGGGATCTGCTTCTATTTCTAATGCGCATCAATACGAAAACTCAAAACTATATGCCGTAAAGTATGGATTTAGCGGTACACGTTTTTCTTATGGATATAATTTATTTTACGAGAAATTTACTCCATTCCTAACCTTTGCCTATCGCAGTAATTACCTGCGGAGTAATGAAAGGCAATTTCTTATGATACGAAACATAAATGTAAAACGGGATATCGATCCGGTGGATCCTATCAATCAGCCCAATTACAATGTCTTTAATGTTAACTATTCCTATAATAATCCAAATATTGTAAATTTTTATAAAGGTTCTTTTGATTATCAACTGGCAGAGAAATTCAGTAAAATCTCCCTTAGCCTGGAGTACAGGAAACTCTTTAAAAATAACCGCCAGGTAGACCTTCGTTTTTTCGCAGGGACATTCCTTTATAATGATACTCGTGATCATGACTATTTTAGTTTCGCACTGGATCGTCCTACAGATTATCTTTTTGATTACAATTACTATGGAAGAAGCCAGGGCAGCGGATTATACAGCCAGCAAATAATTCCCGCTGAAGGAGGATTTAAATCACAGTTAGAGCCAGAATTTGCCAACCAGTGGATCACTACCTTCAATGCAAGCACTAACATCTGGAACTGGATATATGTTTATGGGGACGTTGGGCTGGTTAAAAACCAATATGACTCACCGGCATTTCTTTACGATACGGGAATAAGAGCAAGCCTGGTAGCAGATTACTTCGAATTATTTTTTCCTGTTTATTCCAACCTTGGCTGGGAGATAGCGCAACCTTCCTATGATGAAAAAATCCGGTTTATAGTTTCTCTGGATATCAATACCCTGCTGGGTTTATTTAAAAGAAGATGGTATTAATAGGATTACTTTCGGCTTCTTCAGTTAAAGCAATTAAACAATCCTCAGTCTTCAAGCTCATAATTTACTGTTAATTTATCTAATAGCAACAATACGCTTCTTTGAATGCATAATTTTCAATAAAATTGGAAATTAATGAATTGTATACAATCATAGTTTTCATTATATTTGTGAGTATCCAAAAATAAGTTCATGCATAGCGAAACACAAACAAAGGATTCCATTTCATTTGAAGACTTTAAGGCTCAGGTACTGGAAGATTATAAAATTGCCGCTACCAGCCGGGAATGTAGTATTCTGGGAAGACGGGAAGTTTTAACAGGGAAAGCTAAATTCGGAATTTTTGGAGATGGTAAGGAATTACCGCAACTGGCTATGGCCAAAGCTTTTAAAAATGGGGATTTTAGATCTGGGTATTACCGTGATCAAACCTTTATGATGGCTATTAATGAGCTTTCCATTCAGGAATTCTTTGCAGGTCTTTATGCAGATACAGATATAGAAAACGAGCCCATGTCTGCCGGAAGACAAATGGGAGGGCATTTTACAACACACAGTTTAAATAAAGATGGAAGCTGGAAAAATCTAATTCAGCAAAAAAATTCCAGTGCAGATATTTCTCCTACTGCGGGACAAATGCCACGTTTACTTGGCCTTGCCCAGGCATCCAAAATTTACAGACATGTTGAAGGTATTCCTTCAGAAAAATTTTCAGATAATGGGAATGAAGTTGCCTGGGGAACAATTGGTAATGCCAGCACCAGTGAAGGTCACTTTTGGGAGACCATTAATGCCGCAGGCGTTTTACAGGTCCCACTGGTAATGAGTGTATGGGATGATGAATATGGAATTTCTGTTCATGCCCGGCACCAGACCACCAAAGAAAGTATTTCCGAAATTTTAAAAGGTTTTCAACGGGATCAGGAAAACCATGGATACGAGATCCTGGTTGTAAAAGGATGGGATTATGTCGCTCTGGTGGAGGCTTTCGAAAAAGCTTCAAACATTGCAAGAACAGAACACTGCCCTGTATTAATTCATGTTACAGAACTTACCCAGCCACAAGGTCATTCTACTTCAGGATCCCATGAACGGTATAAGACTGAAGATCGCCTTAATTGGGAAAAGGAATACGATTGTAATGTAAAATTCCGGGAGTGGATTATTGAGAACCAGTTTTCTACTGCTGAAGAGTTAGATCAAATTGACAAAAAAATAAAACGCAAGGTTAGAGAAGGTAAAAGAGAAGCATGGTTGAGCGCTCTTGCCCCGGTTCGAAAAGATCATAAAGAACTGGTAAAACTTCTTACCAAAGTTGCGAAAAACAGCCCGAATAAAAAGACTATAACTGAGATTAAAGATAAACTGGCGGCAAATAAAGAATCCATAAAAAAGGATATCATGTCTGCCGCCAGAAGAGTACTCCGCTCTCTTATTGGTGAAGATACCCCTGAAAAGCAGGAATTACTTGAGTGGACAAATAAATTTGCGTTGCAAAGCCAGGAGGAGTATAACAGCTGGCTTTATGAAGAAAACGATTCTAAAACTCAACACGTAGAACCGGAATATGAACCAGGCGCAGCCGAGGTTGATGCGAGGATCATACTACGGGATAATTTTGATGCTATTTTCGGTTCCCGTCCGGAAACTTTAATCTTCGGGGAAGATGCCGGAGAAATTGGAGATGTAAACCAGGGGCTGGAAGGTCTGCAAGCCAAATATGGAGAACTACGCGTTGCAGATGTTGGAATACGCGAAGCAACAATTTTAGGACAGGGTATAGGAATGGCTTTGAGAGGATTAAGGCCAATAGCCGAAATCCAATATTTGGATTATGTGATGTATGCACTTCAAACCATGAGTGATGACCTTTCAACCCTTGTTTACCGAACCAAAGGAAAACAAAGAGCACCACTTATAGTAAGAACAAGAGGTCACCGTTTGGAAGGAATCTGGCATAGCGGCTCTCAGTTGGGAGGTTTGGTGCACCTGCTTCGCGGCATGTACATTCTGGTTCCCCGCAATATGACAAAAGCAGCAGGTTTTTACAATACTTTGCTGGATATAAATACCCCGGCATTGGTAATAGAATGTTTGAACGGTTATCGTCTCAAAGAGAAATTACCTAGTAATCTCGGAAAATTAAAAACACCTATTGGAGTAACAGAAACCGTTAGAAAAGGGAAAGATCTTACCATTGTCTCTTATGGCTCCACCCTAAGAATAGTTGAACAAACTGCTCAGGAATTGCAGGAAACAGGTATAGATGTAGAAATTATAGATGTACAGTCGCTTCTTCCTTTTGATCTGGATCATAATATTGTCAAAAGCGTAGAAAAGACAAACAGACTACTGGTTATAGACGAAGATGTACCGGGCGGCGCTTCAGCATATATTATGCAGAAAATTCTCGAAGAACAGGATGCGTACAGGTTCCTGGACAGCAAACCGCAAACACTTACAGCCAAAGAACATCGTCCAGCTTACGCTACAGATGGTGATTATTTTTCAAAGCCATCTTCTGATGATATTTTCGAGAAAGTCTACGGAATTATGCATGAAGTAAACCCGAAGAAGTTCCCGAAATTAAGATAAAATACTAAAGAACTAAATTATTACAAGCCACGAATCATATAGTTTTCTATGTATTTCGTGGCTTTTTATATTTATTCAGTTAAATACTTATTCTGAAGAAAAATCTTGCGCTAATATTGGGAATCCTTTACGCTGAAGTTTTCAGTAGGTCAATAATTGCCATTTTTAAGCCTCTCCTTTTAAACTGAATTCTGCTTCTGCGGAATAAAATTTCAGGACAGGAAATTCCCTTTTTTGGGAAAACCCTTTGAAGATCAAAATAAAAAATTAACCCGGAATTATAATTCTGTATTTGAATCCCGCTAATAAGTGTTGTAATTTTAAGAGGAACGTCTGTGGGTTTCCCAGTCCGCTTCATTCTTAAAACCGAACCATGTCTGAAAGCACAAACAGTAAAATCGAAAATGTGATTCATAATCACGAGCAGTCTGGAAAATACTTTGAAGTAGACGGACAAAAAACCTTTGCTCTGGATTACGGAAAAGGTGAAGTTGTTTTGTGTATCCATGGTGTTCCCACTTCCTCTTTTCTATACCGAAAAGTGCTGCGTTCCCTTGCAAATAAAGGCTACAGGGGAATTTCTATAGATCTTCCCGGACTCGGACTCTCCTCCCGTCCTGAAAATTTCGAATATACCTTTTCTAAATTTGCTGAATTTCTTACCAAAGCGATTAAAGCTTTGGATATACAGAAATTTCACCTGGTCGTGCACGATATCGGCGGGCCCATTGGATTTGCCCTTGCTGCCAGGCAGCTTGAAAACGTCCTTTCACTCACAATTTTAAATACCTGGGTAGATGTAGTTAACTTCAAAAAACCGCTGCCTATGCGTCCTTTCGAGAAGAAAATTTTAGGTGAAGCACAATTAAAAATGATGACCCGTGACACCTGGCCCATCATGTTCTCACAACTCGGAGTTTCAAACACCGATAATATACCTTCAGAAGAAATAAAAGCTTACGTAGATCTGCTAAAAAGGGAAGACAACGGAAAAGCATTTTTAAAAATAATGCGGCAATTTCCAGACTCTCCTGAATTCCGTGATATCTGTTTACAGGCTGTTCAGGGTACGCCCTACCCTCTCCAGGCGATCTGGGGAGAAGAAGATCCGGGGCTAACCTACGAGCGATATGGCAAAGAAATTCAAAAGTTTGCAGATCTGAAGGAAATGATCCTTCTCCCTTCAAAACATTTCCTTCAGGAAGAAATCTGGGAACAAATCGCAACTAAAATAGACGAATTAGCTAAAACAGCGTATTAGAAGTCTCTACAGAAAAAGTCTCTGAGAGACTTTTCTGCTCACTGCACATTGCTCACTTCTCACGACTTTCAGAAGATGCTATTAAAGTGGCAATTTTCGATCTTGAACTTTTAAAAACTCTTTCTTCTTACAGCGCAGCGGTCTTTTCTCTTGGTTCTTGTTTCCTTAAACTCTTCACTCACATTCACATCCACGCCTTCCGCGAAGTTTCAATCCTGAATAACGTGTAATTCATATAACTCAGGATTTCTTCATCCACCGCTCTAAAGCTAATATCGCCTCCTGCAGTATGAAAACTGACATTTACAAGGCCTCTCCTTCTGTACCAGATTGGTCTTTTAATGCTAACTGACTGTAACTTATAAATTTCAGCGGTTTGTTCCACAAGGTTCCAGACTCCGTAGGATTTAATGATAAAATCTTCAGTAATAGTCAGTTTCAAAGATTTATACATCCTGAAATTGTAAAAAATCATACAAAAAAGATAAATAACAGCGAAAACGAGCCATTCTGAAACACTCACCTCCTCAACAGAAAAAGGAATTATATAACTAATAACTAACGGAATAAGCCCAAAATTAACCCTCCTGAAAAAATCAACAATATCGGGTTTAAAAACTGCTCGTTGCTCTTCCTCCCGTTTACCGTACAAAAAAGATTTTATTCTTTTCGCAGATTCCTCCTCAAGACCGGGAATACTTATTTTACTCTTGGAATTTTTCTCCCGACTGCCAGCCAGGGTAATTTTCGTCTCATAAATATTCAGCCATTTTTGCAAAGGATTGGTGATAATACTTACAATCTGTACCCGCCGTGGCTGCAAAGAAACTTTGGTATTTGTTCTAAGGCCCATTTCCAGGTGCAAACGTTCTGAAGTCTGTACCAACTTCAAATTATAGTATTTAATAAATACTTCAGCGACTGTGATAAACACGCTTAAAAGCAGTACCAGAATGCTCAGAATTACAAAAAGAAAAAAGGATTCCAGTGGCAACGGAATATTACCTGCTTCTTCCAAAAAATCCTCTTCTCTTTCAAAAAATAACCGGCTAAATTCATTATAAAGTGTACTTAAAAAGGCAATTATCAATCCAAAACCACGAAGAAAATTGGAACTGATTCCTATTTTTAGTAGCCTTCCAATACTTAATCTATAGGTCCATTCCGTATTGTCAACTTTGGGAATATCTTCTGAATCTGCCGCACCAGTATTATTTTGCTGCTCTTCCTTTTTTGACAGGAGAATAACCGAAAGTTCTTCAGCCTTCTCCTTTTCTATTGCATGAATCTTTATTTCTTTTTGATCACTTCCCGCCGTATCTATCACCAGGCTATAAACGCCAATTATCCTTTCAAGGATTCCTCTTTCGAAATTTACCTGCTGAATTTTATCAAAAAGAATTGCAATGTAGTCTGTGGAAAACACGCCTTTGGTCAGCACAAATTCATCCTTCTCATAATCTATATGAAATCTGAAGTTTCTGTAACTAATATAGCTGTGAACAATAGCCAGAGCCACTACGATTGTGGGAATTATTGCATATAATACTGAAAATGGAGTGGATTGCTGAATTATAAAATAAAGCACCACCGCCCAAAACATGCGGAAAATTTTATACAGCGTTCCTGCGAAAATAATTATTATACCAGTCACCGACTGCCGTTGCGGACTACTGAATGGTTGCGTCTCCATCTTCTGAAATCTTAATTACCAGCGCCTCCTTTAAAGTCTGTGCCAGTTCTGGTTCCAGGCCGGGGATACTAATATCACTGCCACTTCCCCCTGCTGTAAAAATGCTTAGGGTAGAAATTCCCAGCATCTTGTCCAGTACACCTCTTGAGATGGAAACATGCTGTATCCGATTAAAAGAAATCACAGTGGTATTGGTAATCAAAAAACCTTTTCTGTAAATTATATCTCTTTCCCGAATGGCATAGCCATAAATTTTCTGAATTTTCCACGCATTAAAATAAAGAAAAGAGAAGAGCAAAAAACCAGCTGCCGCAACGATTGTGATCAGAAATCTTTCTTCTGTATAGAAGAACATATAGCCACAAAGAAGCAGGAAAGCCAAAAACCAGACACTAATCTGAATCAGGTTTTTAATCAGAAGTTTTTTAGAAATACCGTTAAGGCCTACCTCCTGATAGCGCGGCAACGTATCTATGGCTATAGGCTTGTTCTCAAATGAACTTTCCGCTTCTACGGAAGCCATTTTTTCTCAAAATTTGGTTTCCGTTTTTCCAGAAAAGCATTTCTTCCTTCCTTGGCTTCATCTGTCATATAAGCAAGTCTGGTCGCTTCTCCGGCAAAAACCTGCTGCCCAACCATTCCGTCGTCGGTAAGGTTCATTGCAAATTTCAGCATTTTTATGGAAGTTGGTGACTTTGCGAGGATTTCCTGCGCCCATTCATAAGCCGTATCTTCCAGTTCATCATGCGGAATAACAGCATTCACCATTCCCATTTCAAAAGCTTCTTGTGCAGAATAACTTCTTCCGAGGAAAAAGATTTCCCGCGCCTTCTTCTGCCCTACCATTTTCGCCAGGTATGCAGAACCATAACCGCCGTCAAAACTGGTAACATCTGCATCGGTTTGTTTAAAAATCGCATGTTCTTTACTGGCTAGCGTAAGGTCGCAAACCACGTGCAGACTATGCCCGCCACCTACTGCCCAGCCGGGAACAACAGCAATTACAGCCTTTGGCATAAACCGAATAAGACGCTGTACCTCAAGGATATTTAACCTGTGCATACCGTCTTCTCCCACATAGCCCTGGTGCCCCCGGGCTTTTTGATCGCCACCGCTACAAAAGGAATAAACACCATCCTTTGTTGAAGGCCCTTCAGCAGAAAGCAATACTACTCCAATAGAAGTATCTTCCTGTGCATCATAAAAAGCATCGTAAAGCTCGCTGGTAGTTTTTGGGCGGAAAGCATTACGCACATTTGGGCGGTTAAAAGCAATCCGTGCCACGCCATCACTTTTCCTATAGGTTATATCTTCGTATTCTTTAGCTGTTTTCCATTCAGTTTTAGCCATCGTTGTCTATTTTGAAGTAAAAATAAAGTTTTAAACCCACATCAGAAAGAAGAAACCATGAAGAGGTTGAGCTTTCTGTTTTAAATTGAAATATTGAAGCTAAAGATCGATAATTGCCATTTTTGAGTTACCTCTTTAACGGATAGAAATAATTCTGTTTCAGTCCAGCCACTAATTCACGAATAATTTCTAAACCAATTGTGCTTCTGTGGTCGATAATTGCCATTTTAAGTCATCGGCTTTAAAATCTGGTACTTCGGAATTATGGAAGCTCCTTCCAAATTCAAATTCGTATGTTCGTGGCAAAAACTGAAAGTCGATAATTGGCATTTTTCTGCATCGACTTATAATATTCACTTCGATTGACCTCTTGATAGTTGTCACGTCGAGCGCAGTCGAGACGCTTTCATTAATCATTTACTGTTCGAACTGATATAGAAAGCTCGTTTTAAAACCAACCACTAATTCACGAATAATTTCTAAACCAATTGTGCTTCTGTGGTCGATAATTGCCATTTTGTAGCACCGGCTTTAAAAGTTCAGGATTTTCATAATGCTGATGTAGCATTCGTGTATTTGTGGCAACAGCAGACAAACAACAGACAACAAACTCTAAACCAATTTTAAGTTCCTCTCCCCAGCACCAGAATAACAAAAATGAGCATCAGGTTATCAAACTTTTTATTACTATTTTAGCCAATATCTTTAGTTTAGCATCGTTTTTGATATTTTACTGAAAATAGAACTAATGAAAATTCGTTTCCTGTTATTCTTTGTTTTTTCTATGAGCATTTACACTTCTAATGCTCAGGAATACTGGGATCCTGAAGATTTCGAAATCGGAAACCGCGAGATTCAGTCTGCTTTAATGGAAGTGGGATTTATTTGGGTTCAGGAAAAGCAATTCAATTTACCCAGCGGAGAATATTTAAATAAAGATCCTTTTGAGAAAAAAACTGTGGATTTAAGAGCTGTGCTTGCGCAACAGAAAAATCAAAAGCCAAGAACAGTAGAAATTGACCTTCGTTTACCACAAAGGGAGAAAAAAGCAGTAGAAATTAGTGGCGGACAAAATGATTTCTCCCGAAACCAGAATTTTTCTCAAAATCCTTTCTACCCCTACTCCAATACATTTGGTCGTTCAGATTACCTGAGATACGGAAATCCCTCTAATCCGCATTACAACAATTTTCGCAGAATTTACTTCTAGTCCTGGTCGTTCAGAAGATAAATTCCGTCATCTTTAATTTCAATACGTCGCTGCTTATACAAAGTTCCGGCCGCTCTTTTAAAACTTTTCTTGCTCATTTCCAGCATTCGCTGTATTTCCTTGGGATCGGACTTATCGGTGACCGGTAAATAGCCATTATTTCGCTCCAATTCATCAAGAATAAGCTGCGCATTAGGTTCTATACTGCGATAACCGGGACGTTGTAGCGTAATATCAATTTTGCCATCGGGGCGTGTCTTCTTCACAAACCCCTTCATACGATCCCCAATATTTACCTGCTGAAAAATGTCATCTTTATAGATCAGCCCAAGGTGAATTTCATTTACAATCACGTTGTAACCCAGATCAGTTTTATTACTAATAATAAGATCTACCTCTTCAAAAGGTTCAACGGTCAATTCTGAATTATCCAGAAAAGCATGCACCTTGCTGGACGCCACTAAACGGTCGGTTTCAAGATCGAGGTAGCAAAACACCAAATATCGGCTTCCTATAGTCATAGGATAAACCTGTTCCTTAAAGGGTACAAAAAGATGTTTTTCCAGTCCCCAATCTAAAAATGCACCAAAGTCTGTCACCTCAACACATTTCAACATGGCAAATTCATCGAGTTTTATAAGCGGATTTAAAGTAGTCGCCACAGGTCGCTCCTCATGATCCAGGTAAACAAATACCCTGATTTCATCTTCAAGTTCAAATTGCTCCGGAATATATTTATTCGGAAGCAACACATCATTTCCGTCATCATCCCGCAGGAATAATCCCGGTTCTGTTTCCCTGTCTATCGTAAGGACGTGATATTCGCCAATTCTAAGCATATTTCTAATTTATTTCGCAAAGGTAGGATATATTTTTGCACTGGGCGAAAAAGCTGAAAGTGATTGAAAAGAAGCTAAAGAGTTAAAAAGTCAAAAAGCTAAAATGAGGGGTATCATCTGCGAAAATCTGCGGGAGTTCTTTTGAGAGAGATACTCAATATTCGTGGATTCGTGGCAGAACTACAGGTCGATAATTGGCATTTTTTGAGCTCCTCTTTGTCTCCTATGTGAACAACT